>DASVLX010000178.1:0-4577 GCA_036384655.1 Pseudonocardiaceae bacterium | reverse complement strand
GCGGGGGCTGTCTACTGGCGCGATACGTCCGGCGTTTCATCTGGATGCGCGGCAAGACCGGAGGCCGCGTGCCGTACTGAAGCGACGCGGAACCCACGCGTCCCCGCACCCAGACCGGAACGCTGGTCAGTGGAAGGTGTGCTCGGCCGCCGGGAATTGGTGGTTCCGGACGTCCTGGGCGTACCGGGTCGCCGCGTCGAGCAGCACGCCGGCCACATCGGCGTACCGCTTCACGAACCGAGGCGCCCGGCCACGCCGCAGCCCGGCCATGTCCTGCCAGACCAGCACCTGCGCGTCGCAGTCCGGGCCGGCGCCGATGCCGACCGTCGGGATGGTGAGTTCGTGGGTGATCCGCTTGGCGACCTCGCCCGGAACCATCTCCATGACCACCGCGAACGCGCCCGCCTCCTGCAGCGCCAGGGCATCGGCGAGCAGCGCGTCACCGGCCGCACCGCGACCCTGGACCCGATAGCCGCCCAGGTTGTGCTCGCTCTGCGGGGTGAACCCGATATGTCCCATCACCGGCACGCCGGCCGAGGTGATCGCCTCGACATGGCTCGCGAACCGGCGGCCGCCCTCCAGCTTCACGGCGTGCGCGCGACCCTCCTTCATGAACCGCACGCTGGTGGCCAGCGCCTGTTCCGGGGAGAGCTGGTACGAGCCGAACGGCAGGTCGGCGACGACCAGGGCGCGCTTGACGGACCGGGACACCGCCCGGACCAACGGCAGCAGCTCGTCCACCGTCACTGGTAGCGAGGTCTCGTAGCCGTACACGTTGTTCGCGGCCGAGTCGCCGATCAACAGGACCGGGATTCCGGCCTCGTCAAACAGCTGGGCCGTGTACATGTCGTAAGCGGTGAGCATCGGCCACGGCTCGCCGCGTTCCTTCAGCTCCTGGAGGTGATGGATGCGAACTTTCCGAACGGGCTTGTCGCCCGTGCCGCTCGCTGCCGTCGGACCGGATCCGTACGGCGCGGGCTGCTCTGGCTGTTCAGCGCCAGGAGTCATCCCAACAGACGTCATCGTCCTCAAACCGTCCTTCCCTCGAAGCCCTCGTCGGGTCCCCGGGTGTAGTGCTGTTCACAGCGAGCGTGACACCGGCCGCCGCTTCGCCGCACCGCGATGGGATACGTGTCACAGATGCCAGATGGTCACACCGTCCTGGGCTGGGTACCCCGCTCTCGCCAACCGTTCGTGATGGGCAGCCGACGGTCCCGGCCGAACGCCTTGAACGAGACCTTGGTGCCCGGCGGGTACTGCCGCCGCTTGTACTCGGCGGCGTCCACCATCCGCAGCACCCGTTCCACCAGCGCGGGCTCGAAACCCTCCGCGAGGAGATCGCGGTAGCCCTTGTCACCTTCGATGTAGTCGTCCAGAACGTCGTCCAGCAGTGAGTAGTCGGGCAGCGAGTCGGTGTCGAGCTGGCCGGGCCGCAGTTCCGCCGACGGCGGTTTGGTGATCGAGTTCTCCGGGATCGGCGGAATCTCGCCGTTGCGCTCGGCCTCCGCGTTGCGCCACCGTGCCAGTGCCCAGATCAGCACCTTGGGTACGTCCTTGATCGGCGCGAAACCGCCCACCGCGTCGCCGTAGATGGTGGAGTAGCCGACCGCGAGTTCGGTCTTGTTGCCGGTCGCCAGGACCAGGTGGCCCTCCGAGTTCGACAGCGCCATGAGCGTCATGCCACGGCAGCGGGCCTGGATGTTCTCCTCGGCCAGGCCGGTCAGGCCCAGCTGCTTCACGAACACCGCCACCATGTCCGCGATCGGCTGGATCTGGAAGTTCAGGCCGGTGCGCCGGGCCAGGTCGGCGGCGTCGTCGCGGGAGTGCTCCGACGAGTACACCGACGGCATGGACACGCCGTGCACCGCGGACGCGCCCAGCGCGTCCACCGCCAGCGCCGCGCAGACCGCCGAGTCGATGCCACCGGACAGCCCCAGCACCGTCGAGGTGAAGCCGTTCTTACGGGCGTAGTCGCGCAGCCCGGTGACCAGCGCGGCCCACACCTCCGCAAGCTCCGGCAGCGGCCGCGCCGGCGGCGGAGTCGGCTGCGGCGGATAGGGCGGCAGCGCCTCGTCGGACAGCGTCAGCCGCTCGCAGCGGAATCCGGCCAGCTCACCGGAACGCCGCGGCCGCCCGCCTGGCAGGTCGAAGTCGACCACATGCAGATGCTCGACGAACTGCGGAGCCCTGGTCAGCAGCCTGCCTTCGGCGTCGGCCACGAGCGAGTCGCCGTCGAAGACCAGTTCGTCCTGGCCGCCGACGATGTTGACGTAGCACAGTGGCGCGCCAACCTCGGCGGCCCGCCGGGACACCAGCGGCAGCCGTTGGTCGTCCTTGTTGCGTTCGTACGGCGACGCGTTGGGCGACAACACCAGGTCGACGCTGGCCTCGGCGAGCGCGCTGATCGGGCCGCCCGGCCACCACAGGTCCTCGCAGATCGCCATGCCGATGTCCACCCCGTGCAGGCGGATCACGGTGATCGTGTCGCCCGGCCGGAACAACCGCTGCTCGTCGAACACCCCGTAGTTGGGTAGGAAATGCTTGAACTGCTTGGCGACGACACGCCCGTCGTAGAGCACCGCGGCGGCATTGCGGGGACCCACGTCGTCCCGGTCCAGGTAGCCGACGAACGCCGCGATCCCACCGCATCCCGCGTCGGCGAGCCGCCGCGCCACCTCGTCCAGGGTTTCCAGGGACGCCTCGCCGAACGACACCCGCAGCGCCAGGTCCTCCACCGGATACCCGGTCAGCGCCATCTCGGGGAACACCACGACATGCGCGCCGGCCTCGGCGGCCTTGCGGGTCCAGGTCACGATGAGGTCGGCATTGCCGGCGAGGTCACCGACGCAGGGGTCCACTTGAGCCATAGCTACGCGCAACTGAGGCATAACGCCATCATCGCAACAATCGCGAACTCAGTGCGGACCACACACCTCAGGTGGCACGATCACCGGGTGGTTTCGCACCAGCGCAGGTTCGTCGTGCCGTTCGTCGCCGTCCTGGGGCTGATCTTCGCCCTGGTCGCCGGGTGCACCGGCGGTGGCGGGATGGCGTCCGCGATCGCGTCCAGTGATGTTGAGCATGCCGGGCCGGCCGGCGTCGTGCCGCGGGGCCTGTCTTCGTTCTACGGCCAGCCGCTGTCCTGGGGCTCGTGCAAGTCCTACGCGCCGACGCCCGACGACGACACGCTGTACTCGAACTCGGCGCTGCAGTGCGCGCGGATGAACGTGCCATTGGACTACTCCAAGCCGGACGGCACGAAGATCAGCATCGCACTGCTGCGGATCAAGGCCAGTGACTCGGCCCACCGCGTCGGCGCGGTCGTGATGAATCCCGGCGGGCCGGGCGCCTCCGGCATGGAGGCCGCCGCGGGCAGCTACAAGGAATGGAAGGCCAGTTCGCTGTCCGCGCGGTTCGACCTCATTGGATTCGACCCGCGGGGGATCGGCGCCAGTGAGCCGGCGGTGCACTGCCTGACCAACAGCGAGTCGGACTCACTGCGTGCCTCCGATCTCGACGATGACACCTCGCCGGAGGGCGTGGCCAAGTTCGAGGCCGAACAGAAGCAGTACGCAAGCGATTGCGCGCAGCGCACCCAGTACGGCGACGAGATGCTGGCGAACATCGGTACCCGGGACGTCGTCAAAGACATGGACGTGCTGCGTTCCGTGCTGGGCGAGACGAAGCTCACCTACCTCGGCTACTCGTACGGCACCTACATCGGCACCATCTACGCCGAGCAGTTCCCCGGCAACGTCCGCGCGATGCTGCTGGACGGCGCGGTCGATCCGACCGAGAGCGTCGTCGACGAGACCGTCGGCCAGGCGACCGGCTTCCAGACCGCGTTCAACCAGTACGCGCAGTCGTGTGCGAAGCAGGTCAGTTGCCCGCTGGGCACCGATCCATCGCAGGCCGTGAACGTCTACCACGAGCTCGTCGATCCGCTGCTGACCAATCCGGTGCCGGTCGGCGACGGCCGGGAGCTGAGCTACGACGACGCGACGATCGGCAGCATCCAGGCGCTGTACTCGCAGGGTTACTGGCAGTACCTGACCACCGGCCTCACCGAACTGAAGCAGGGCAAGGGCCGCACGCTGATGTTGCTGGCCGACATCTACCAGGGTCGCGCCACGAACGGCACGTACAGCAACGAGCAGGACGCCTTCACCGCCGTGCAGTGCGTCGACGAGCCGCCGGTCACCGACGTCAACGAGCTCACGGATGCGGCCGAGCGCTACAAGCAGGCCGCGCCCTTCCTGGATGACGGACGCCCGGCGGTCGGCGCGCTGAGCGCCTGCAACTACTGGCCGGTGCGGCCGACCGAGAAGCCGCATCTGCCCTCGGTCACCGGCCTGCCGCCCACCCTGGTGATCTCCACCACCGACGACCCGGCCACCCCGTACCAGAACGGCGTCAGGCTGGCGGACGCCCTGCACGGCGGCCTGCTCACCTTCCAGGGCACCCAGCACACCAGCTTCCTGCAGGGCAACGCCTGCGTGGACAAGTGGGCGTCGGACTACCTGATCAACCTGACGTTGCCGCCGACCGGGACCCAGTGCCAGTCGACCGGCCAGTGA
>DASVLX010000177.1:0-1933 GCA_036384655.1 Pseudonocardiaceae bacterium | reverse complement strand
GCGAGGTCGGTGGCTCGGTGGTGCGGCTGCCCGCGCCGCGCGGCATCGACCCGCCGACCCTGCTGCGCGACGACAACACGGTGCGTCGCTCGTTCACCCCGCTGGTGCGCACCTACGGCACGGTGCCCTATCGCGATCTCGATCCGACGGTCCCGTCCGCCCTGGCATACGTGCTGATGTTCGGGATGATGTTCGGCGACGCCGGCCACGGGCTGCTGGTGCTGATCCTCGCCGCCCTGCTGTGGAGCGGCCGGGTCCGCTGGCTGGCTCGCTGGCGTTCGATCTGGCCGTTCGTCGCCGGCGCGGGTGCCACCAGCACCATCTTCGGCGTGCTGTATGGGGAGTTCTTCGGGCCGACCGGCGTGATACCGGTGCTGTGGCTGTCGCCGCTCGACCAGCCGGTGCCGCTGCTGGCCGCCGGAATCGGTGTCGGCGCGGTGCTGCTGGCGGTCGCCTACGGCATCGGTGTGTACAACCGCTGGCGGGAGGGCGGCCTGGCGATGGCGCTGTACTCGTCGTCGGGTGTCGCCGGTACCGCCCTGTTCCTCGGATTCGGCGCGGTCGCCGCCGGCATCTACCTGCACGGTCCGGTGTGGATGATCGCGGGCGTGCTGCTCGTGGTGGCCGGGCTCGGCCTGGCCACGATCGGCCTGGCCGCCGAGTCGCCCGGTGGCGGAAGCGGCGCGATGACCGTCGTGATCGGACTGCTCGACCTGATCATCCGGCTGGGATCCAACGTGGTGTCGTTCGCCAGGCTCGCCGCCTTCGGCCTCACCCACGCGGCGCTGGCCATGCTGTTCTGGCGCGGCACGGTCGCGCTCGCACCGCACGGGCCGCTGGGCGTGATCTCCGCTGCCGTCCTGTTCATCCTGGGCACCGCGGTGGCCTGCTCCCTGGAGGCGCTGGTCGCCGGGGTTCAGGCGATGCGGCTTGAGTACTACGAGCTGTTCTCGCGTGTTTTCGAAACCGAAGGCCGTCCGTTCCAACCATGGCATGTGCCGCTGGCGCGGCCGGCCGGTGAGGAGTCGACTCGATGATGATCTGGTTGGTCGGCCTGCCCGCGTTCGGCGTGGGCATCGCGGCCGCGGCCTACCTGTTGCGTCGGCACAGCCGCCTGGTGTGGAAGGTGTTCCTGGCGTTCGACGGCGTGCTTCTGTTGGTTGGCCTGGGGCTGCTGGCCGCCGCGTTGAACGCCGGCCCGGCGAGCGCGGCCGTCACGAACACCGCCGCCGCGGCCGCCGCGACCGGCTCGAACTGGGGCGCGTTGCTCGGCGCGGCCATCGCGGTCGCCGCGTCGTCGATCGGCGCGGCCATCGCGGTTTCGTACACCGGGTCCGCCGCCCTGGCGGCGCTGGCCGAACGGCCGGAACTGTTCGGCCGCGCGGTGGTCATCGTCGGCCTCGCCGAGGGAATCGCGATCTACGGCCTGATCGTGGCGATCATGCTGATAGGCAAGGCGTGACCACGATGACCGGACCCGGCACCGTCCCCACCACCGGCGCGGCCAGCACCGTGACCGTCGCGGCGATCGGCGCACGGTCCCGGATCCAGGGCTACGCCCTGGCCGGGGTGACCCTCGTCGTCGCCGAGGACGCCGACGCGGTGCGGGAGGCCTGGCGCACGCTCGACCGTGGAATCGGGTTCGTCATCCTGACCCCGGACGCCGCCGAGGCGCTCGGCGCCGAACTGGACGTCGAGTGGCCGCTGACGGCGGTCATGCCGGGCTGATGGCCGGTGATGTGATGACCGCCCTGCGCCCGCTGAGCACCGTCGATCCGCTGGACCGGTCGCGTTACGCCGCCGATCTGGCGCCGGTGCGCGAGTCCCTGCTGGCCGCCGCCCGTGCCGACGCCGACCGTGCCGATGCCGAGGCGCAGGCCGCCGCGCGGCGGACGGTCGCCGCGGCCGAGAGCACCGTGGCGGAGATCCTGGC
>DASVLX010000176.1:0-2043 GCA_036384655.1 Pseudonocardiaceae bacterium | reverse complement strand
AGCCGGTCGATGCCGGCCCCGGCCGGCGCGGTGACCAGTACCGACTGGTGCACGCTGTCGATCGGGCCGCCGCGCTCGCGCAGCCAGTGCGTGATCGGGGTCAGCGGCAGCTCGCCGATGCCGTCATCCGCGTTCTTCCTCGCCGGTTCGGCGTCGATGGCGGTGGCCAGTGTCGCCAGCCGGGCGGGGGTCTTCGCCTCGAACACCTGGCGCGGGGTCAGCGCGAGACCGGCCTCGCGGGCCCGGGCCACCAACTGGATTGCGACGATGCTGTCGCCGCCGAGGTCGAAGAAGCTGTCCTCGGCGCCGATCCCGCCGACCCCGAGCACCGACTCGTACAGTCCGCACAGCAGCCGTTCCCGGTCGGTGGCCGCCGCCCGGCCCGCGCCACTGGCCACATAGTCGGGCGCGGGCAGCGCCCGGCGGTCCAGCTTGCCGTTCGGGTTCAGCGGCAGCCGGTCCAGCACCACGAACGCGGCCGGCACCATGTACTCGGGCAGCGCGCCGGCCACCTCATCGTGCAGGACCCTGGTGTCGATCGTGGCGATATCCACTTCGGACTGACTGGCCGGGACGACATAGCCGACCAGTTGGCGCACGCCGGGCTGGTCCTCGCGGACCACCACGGCCACCTGCGACAGCTCGGGCCGGCGGGCCAGCACGGTCTCGATCTCGCCGAGCTCGATGCGGAACCCGCGCACCTTGACCTGGTCATCCGCGCGACCGAGGTAGACGATCTCGCCGTCGGCGTTCCAGCGGACCACGTCACCGGTGCGGTACATCCGCGCGCCGGCCGGGCCGTACGGGTCGGCCACGAACCGTTCCGAGGTCAGCTCGGGCCGGCCGAGATAACCACGGGCCACTCCCCCGCCGGCCAGGTACAGCTCGCCGACCGCGCCGGGCGCGACCAGCCGCAGTGCCGCGTCCAGCACGTAGCCGCGGGTGTGCGGCAGCGGCGCGCCGATCGGTGGCGCGCTCCTGATCGGGCCGTCGGCGTACCAGGCGGTGGCGTAGACGGTGTCCTCGGTGGGGCCGTAGATGTTCGCGACCCGCGCGCCGGCGACCGCGTTCTGGATCTGTTGGGCCACCGGCAGGGACAGTCCCTCACCGGCCAGCACCACGTCCCCGGCCCGCAGCCGCACACCGCCGGCGGTCAGCAGTTGCGCCAGCGCCGAGGGCACCGCGCTGATCAGCGAGCCCGACCAGCCGTCCGGCCGCTCGGCCAGCTCCAGCAGGTCACGAACCAGTTCGATCGATCCGCCGCAGCACAACGGGCCGAACAGCTCGAACACCGAAACGTCGAAGTTGAGCGAGGTGGCGGCGAGCACGTGGGCCAGCCGGTCGGGCCCGAACTGGCTGCCGGCCCAGGTCACCAGTCCGGCCACCGCGGAGTGGCTGACCAGTACACCCTTGGGCCGGCCGGTCGACCCGGAGGTGTAGATGACATACGCCGTGTTGGCCGGGTCAAGCTCGACAGCGGGATCCGGATTCTCGTTGCCGAGCAGGACATCCGCACTGTTCGTACTGTCCACAGTGCTCTCGTCAACGGTGTCTGTATCGACACTGTCCATATCGAGCCAGGGCGCGCCGCCGTCCGTCGCCGGCAGGGCCTCACGGACGGCGGCGCTGGTAAGGCCGATCACCGGAGCCGCGTCGGCGAGCATGAACGCGATCCGGTCGGCCGGGTATCCCGGGTCGACGGGCAGATAGGCACCGCCGGCCTTGAGCACCGCGAGCAGCGCGACCATCAGGGCCTCGGTGCGCGGCAGACACACCGCGACCAGCTGCTCCGGCCCGACACCGCGCTCGACGAGCAGGCGGGCCAACCGGTTGGCGCGGGCGTGCAACTGGGCGTAGGTCAGCGTCCGGTCACCGGACCGGACCGCGATCGCGTCCGGCGTCGCGGCGGCCTGCGCGTCGAGCAGCGCGACCAGCGTCGTGTCGGCGGCCGGGAGCAGTGGCTCGTTCCACTCGTGCAGCACCCGGCGCCGCTCGGCGGCGGTCAGCACGGCGAGCGTGGCGACGGGCGTGTCCGGGGTGGTC
>DASVLX010000175.1:0-33691 GCA_036384655.1 Pseudonocardiaceae bacterium | reverse complement strand
CGGCTGCCGTCGTTGCGGTTGACCGCGCTGCAGGCCGCCGTCGCGGTGGCCGTGTCCAGTGGCGCCACCGGCCTGGAGGCCGCCGCCGTGGTCACCGCCGCCGAGGGACCGGATGCCGACTCACTGTCCGCCGAGTCGCTGGCCGCGGTGCGGGACCTGGGCGCGACCGCGCCGGTGTTCCGCGCGAACGCGGCCGGCGTCGTGATCGATCGGTTGGTGCCGTGAACACGCCCGCCACACCCGAGGTCGATTACCGCTCCGGGTTCGCCTGTTTCGTCGGCCGGCCCAACGCCGGCAAGTCCACCCTGATGAACGCGCTGGTCGGCAGCAAGGTCGCGATCACCTCGGACAAACCGCAGACCACCCGGCACGCGATCCGCGGCCTCGTGCACCGGCCCGACGCGCAGCTCATCATCGTCGACACGCCCGGCCTGCACCGGCCACGCACGCTGCTGGGCGAACGACTCAACGACGTGGTGCGGGAGACCTGGTCCGAGGTCGACGTGGTCGGCTTCTGCGTACCGGCCGACCAGCGCGTCGGCCCCGGCGACCGGTTCATCGCCAGCGAACTCGTCAAGATCGCCCGGCACACCCCGGTGGTGGGCATCGTGACCAAGACGGATCTGGTGTCGCAGCAGCGCGTCGCGGAGTCGTTGGTGGCCATGCAGAAGGTCATGGACTTCGCCGATCTGGTGCCGGTCTCCGCCGTCGACGGGTACCAGGTGGACGTGCTGACCGACGTGTTGGTCTCGCATCTGCCACCCGGCCCGGCGCTGTACCCGGACGGCGAGCTGACCGACGAGCCGGAGTCGACACTGGTGGCCGAGCTGGTCCGGGAGGCCGCGCTGGAGGGTGTGCGCGACGAGTTGCCGCACTCCATCGCCGTCGTGGTGGAGGAGATGAATCCCCGCGAGGGCCGCGAGGACCTGCTGGACATCTACGCCGACGTGTACGTGGAACGCCCCAGCCAGAAGGCGATCGTGCTCGGCCGGGGCGGCGAGCGGCTGAAGCGGGTCGGCTCGACCGCCCGCCATCAGATCGAGGCACTGCTGGGCACCCGGGTATATCTCGACCTGCATGTGAAGGTCGCGAAGGACTGGCAGCGCGACCCGAAGCAGCTCCGTCGGCTGGGCTTCTGAACAGGCTTCTGACCAGCGTCTCACGTCCAGATCACTTTTCCGGAAACCACCCCAAACAGGCCATGTCACGCGGTACGCTCCCGCCAGTTTGATCGCCGCAGACCGGGCCGGTGTGGTGTCTGGCTGGGGCGTTGTCCCCGCCAGTCAACTTCCGAGAGGTGACTTTCGTGACCGATCCGTACGGTCAGCCGTCCCCCTACGGTCAGCAGCAGCCGCCGGCCGGTCAGCCCGGGTACGGCCAGCAGCCGCCAGCAGGCCAGCCCGCCTATGGTCAGCAGCCCCCGGCCGGCCCGGCGTCCCCGCCCTACGGTCAGCCCGCCGCTCAGCCCGGCGCATACACCCCGCCTCCCGGCTATGGGACGACCCCGCCTGTCGCCGGTGGTTATCCCTATGCCGAGTCACCGTTCGCTGGTTGGGGATCAAGGTTCGGCGCCTATCTCGTTGACTACCTGGTCCTCCTGGTGCCCATGATCCTCGGGGCGATCCTCTTTGGCGCGTTGCATTCGGTCGCTGGCATGATTCTCGGCTTTCTGCTCTACCTGGTTGGACTCGGTCTGCAGATCTACAACCGGTGGATCAAAGCTGGGCGCACCGGTCAGTCGTGGGGCAAGGCCGCGCTCCACATTCGGTTGGTGAACGAGTACACCGGCCAGCCCATCGGCGGGGGTATGGCGTTTCTCCGAGACCTCGCGCACTTCGTCGATGGAATCATCTTCTACGTCGGCTACCTGTGGCCGTTGTGGGACGCCAAGTCGCAGACGCTGGCCGACAAGATCGTGGCCACCGTCGTGTTGACGGGCGATCCGGCTCCGGTCGCCGTTCAGCCTGGTTATCCCCAGCAGCCTGGTTATCCCCAGCAGCCGGGCTACCCGCAGCAGCAGTCGGGCTACCCGCAGCAGCCGGGCTACCCGACACCGCAGCCTGGATACGCGCCGCAGCCTGGTTATCCCCAGCAGCCGGGTCCGTACGGCACTCCGCAGTAGACAGACATGGTCGCACGCCCCGGTGTTGTCGCTGGGGCGTGCGACGATGAGGGCGTGAATCTCTACCGCGACACCGGGGTGGTGCTGCGGGTGCACAAGCTGGGCGAGGCCGATCGGATCGTCACGCTGCTCACCCGTCGGCACGGCAAGGTGCGCGCGGTTGCCAAGGGCGTGCGCCGGACCAAGTCCCGGTTCGGTGCGCGCCTTGAGCCGTTTGGCCATGTGGACGTGCAGTTCTACACCGGCCGCACGCTCGACGTGATCACCCAGGTAGAGACCGTCGACGCGTTCGGCATCGGCATCGTCGACGACTACCCCCGCTACACGGTGGGCTGTGCGGTTCTGGAGACCGCCGACCGGTTGGTGAGCGAGGAGGGCGAGCCCGCCGTCCGGCTGTACATGTTGGTGGCCGGCGCACTGCGGGCGTTGTCCGCCGGCGAGCGGGAGCCGTCTCTGGTGCTGGACGCCTTCCTGCTGCGGGCCATGTCCTACGCGGGCTGGGAACCGGCGATCACGGAATGCGCACGCTGTGGCGCGCCCGGCCCACATCAGGCGTTCAGCGTGCCCGGCGGTGGTTCGATGTGCCCGCGTTGCAAGCCGGCCGGCACGAGCAGCCCGTCCGTCGACACTCTCCGGCTGCTGCGCGCGTTGCTGCGCGGTGACTGGCCGGCGACCGAGGCGGCGAGCCCGTCGGCCCGGCGCCAGGCCAGCGGATTGATCGCGGCGCTGCTGCAGTGGCATCTGGAACGGCAACTGCGTTCGCTTCCGTTGGTGGAGCGCAGGACACCCAGCTACGTTCACCCGGTCCTGCCACGGCTGGAGGCCGAACTAGGCTCGCCGGGACCGGGCATGGCCGGACATGCCCACGACGAAGAAGGAGTACCAGCGGATGCTGGGAGGACGGGGCAGTAGGCAATCGCGCCGGACAGGTCCGGTGCGACCGCCCGATCCACATCCGTCCGGGGCCCGTCCGCCGGCGATCCCGCCCGACCTGGTGCCCAACCATGTGGCGATCGTGATGGACGGCAACGGACGGTGGGCCAATCAGCGTGGCCTGCCGCGCATCGAGGGCCACAAGCGCGGCGAGGCCGTCGTGCTGGACGCCGCCAAGGGATGCATCGAACTCGGCGTGCGCTGGCTGTCGCTGTTCGCCTTCTCGACCGAGAACTGGAAGCGCAGCCCGGACGAGGTGCGCTTCCTGATGGGCTTCAACCGGGACGTCATCCACCGTCGGGTGGACGAACTCGACGCGATGGGTGTGCGGGTCCGGTGGGCCGGGCGTCAGCCGAGGCTGTGGCGCAGCGTCGTGAACGAACTGCGGGTCGCCGAGGAACGCACCAAGGGCAACGATGTGCTCAATCTCACGATGTGCGTGAACTACGGTGGCCGGGCCGAGATCGCGGACGCGACCCGGGAGATCGCCAGGCTCGCCATGGCCGGCAAGATCAACCCGGACAAGATCGACGAACGGACCGTGGCCAAGTATCTGTACAAGCCGGAGATGCCGGACGTGGACCTGTTCATCAGGCCGTCGGGGGAGCAGCGCACCTCCAACTTCATGCTGTGGCAGGCTGCATACGCCGAGTTGGTGTTCCAGGACATCCTGTGGCCGGATTTCGATCGCCGGGACCTGTGGCGGGCCTGCGAGCAGTACGCCCGGCGGGACCGCCGGTTCGGCGGTGCCGTGGATGCCGCGCCCGATGCCGATGACAGCGCCGATGCCACGGCCGATGCCACGGCTGACGCCCCGGCCCACGACACGACCCATGAGGCCGCCAACGACGTGACCGCCGCGGCCGGACCAGGAGGAGCGACAAAATGACCGACAGTGAGGTGAGCGCCACCGCGGAGCTGCTCACCGCCGCCAGGGCGGCGCTGGAGCGCTATCTCGACGTGCATGTCGACGACGACGGCGCGCTGTCGTTCCAGCACGGTGACGTGCCCTGCGCCGTGCAGTCCATCCAGCTTGTCGAGGGCCTGGCGGTGCTGTCGCTGACCTGCGTGGTGGCCTGGGACCTGCCGGATTCCCCGGAGCTGACGTCCTCGGTCGCCTACCGCTCCGGTGAGGGCCTGTTCGGCACGCTCGGCCTGGTGCACACCGACCGCGGCATTGACGTGATCCTGCGGTACACGTTCCCCGCCGCCGGTCTGGAGGAGGAACCGCTCGGCACGCTGCTGATGCTCGTGGTGTCCACCGCGGGTCAGGTCCGCACCGAGGTGCTCGCCGACCTGCCCGAGCGGTAACCCGGCCGATGACCACGGCGGTCGGCCGGCCGGGCGGAGACCAGGAGGAGCCCGGGGACGATCCCGAGGGTGATGCCGAGGGGTCACCGCGAGCACGGCGGTTCCGGTTCAGCTCGATGGAGCTGCTGTGCGTGCTGCTGGTGCTCGCCGCGGTGTTGCAGAACTGGCTGGGGCAACTGCTCGACGTGCCCGCGCTGCGCACCGGCTCAACGGTGTTCGTCGCGGTGTGTGTGCAGGCCCTGCCGTTCCTGGTGCTGGGCGTGTTGATCAGCGGCGCGATCGCCGCGTTCGTTTCGGCGCCGCTACTGGCGCGGGTGCTGCCACGCAGGCCGGCGGTCGCTGTTGGGGTCGCGGGCCTGGCCGGGGTCGCGCTGCCGGGTTGTGAATGCGCGTCGGTGCCGGTGGCCCGGCGGCTCATGCAGCAGGGCGTGCCGCAGTCGGTGGCGCTGGCGTTTCTGCTGTCCGCTCCCGCGGTGAACCCGGTGGTGCTGGTGGCGACCGCGGTCGCCTTCCCGACCGCGCCGCTGATGGTGTTGGCCCGGTTCGGCGGGTCACTGGCGACATCGCTGGTGATGGGCTGGCTGTGGGCCAGATTCGGGCACGCCGACTGGATCGCCGCGCGCGCCCTACGCCGGCCGCCGGTGCCGCCGGGCACCTCGCGTTGGGCGGTGTTCGCGGAGACGGCCCGTGCCGATCTGGTGGACGCCGGTGGGTTCCTGATCATCGGTGCGTTCACCGCCGCCTGCCTGAACGTGCTGGTGCCGAGGTCCTGGTTCGCCGTGGTGGGCGGCCATGCCGTGCTCGGCATCCTCGCGATGGCCGTGCTGGCCGTGGTTCTCGCGCTGTGCAGCGAGGCCGACGCGTTCGTGGCCGCGTCCCTGTCCGCGTTGCCGTTGCTGCCCAGGCTGGTGTTCCTGGTGGTGGGGCCGGTGGTGGACGTGAAGCTGATCGCGTTGCAGGCGGGCACCTTCGGCCGGCGGTTCGCCGCCCGGTTCGCGCCGATGACGCTGGTGGTGGCCATCGGCTGCGCGGTCGCCGTCGGCCTGCCGGTACTCGGCGGATACCGGTAGGCGGCGATGCGGCGGGAAACCCAGAACGTGCTCCTGGTGCTGGTCGGCGGGGCGCTACTGAAGATCGCGATCAACGGCAGCTACCTGCGGTACGTCAAGCCGTCCACGCGGCCCACGATCATCGCCGCCGGCGTGGTGATGATCGTGCTCGCGGTGCTGGCGATCGTCCGGGACATCCGTGCGCACCGAGCCCGTGCGGTACCGGATCACGATCACACCGACCATGATCACACCGACCATGATCACCAGCACGGTAACCGGGTCAGTTGGCTGTTGGTGCTGCCGGTGCTGGCGCTGTTCCTGATCGCTCCGCCGGCGCTGGGCGCGGACGCGGTCACCCGGGCGGATTCCGGCACGGTCGCCGGCCGGGCCACCCCGGCGGTGGTCCAGCAGGGCGCGGCGGCGTTTCCGCCGCTGCCGGCCGGGACGGTCGTGCCGCTGTCGGTGAGTGAGTTCGTCACCCGCAGCGTGTGGGACTCGACCGGTTCGCTGAACAACCGCGCCGTGCGGCTGACCGGATTCGTCGTGCATGAGGGCCCGTCGACGTACCTGGCCCGGCTGGTGATCACCTGTTGCGCGGCGGACGCCACTCCACTCAAGGTGCGGCTGCTCGGCGACGGGGCGGCCGCGCTGCCGGACGACCAGTGGGTGAACGTGGACGGCGTGATCCGGCCGGGATCGGCCACCACCCGCAACGACTACACGCCCGATCTGACCGTCCGGGCACTGACCCCGATCGCCGCGCCCGCCGATCCCTACGAGTACTGACTTACTGACTAGTGACCGAACCCGTTGGCAGTGCCGTCCGGCCCGGCCTCGTCGTTGTCCTCATCGGCCTCCCCCCGGCGGCAGTCGGTGCAGGTACCGAACACCTCGACGGTGTGGATGACATCGGCGAACCCGTGTTCGGCGGCGATCCTGTTCGCCCAGCTCTCCACGTCGGGCCCCTCGACCTCGACGGTGCGACCACAGCGCCGGCACACCAGATGGTGATGGTGATGTCGGGAACATCGCCGGTAGATGGCCTCGCCGGAGTTGGTGCGTAGCACGTCGACCTCGCCCGCGTCGGCCAGCGACTGCAACGTCCGGTACACGGTGGTCAGGCCGACGCCCTCGCCTTTGCTCCGCAACTGCTCGTAGATCTCCTGCGCGGACCGGAAGTCCGCGATCTGGTCGAGCATCCTGGACACCGCGGTGCGTTGCCGGGTGGCGCGCAGGCCACGCACGGCCGGTGAACCAGACGTCGCGCCGGTCATGAGCCCGACTCCTCAACATGCGTCACGGCGTCCAGCACGATGTGCGCGAGGTGGTCGTCCACCAGCGTGTAGACGACCTCACGGCCGTGCCGTTGCCCGGCCACGATGCCGGCGGCCTTGAGAATGCGCAGGTGTTGGCTGATCAGCGGTTGGGCGACGCCGAGCGCCGACACCAGCTCGTGCACGCAGCGGTCGGCCTCCCGCAGCTGCAACACGATGGCGATGCGTACCGGGGCGGCCAGCGCGCGCAACAGATCACCTGCCGCGGCGAGGGCCCGGGGCGAATGCATGGGCGCCGGCCGGGCCTCGACCCGGTCACGGCAGTGCACATTCTCCTCGGCACCGGCTCGCCGCCGGGCTGCCGCGGCTTCGGCGCTCACGACGGACATGTGTCCTCTCCGATGGGTCCAATGGAGGCTGTGCCCATCCATCGTATGCGCTCGCCGTCGCGCGGCTCGGTTCTTCGGGAAGTGGCTGGTCAGCGCACCATGCTGATGTCGGCCATCACCAGGATCAGGATGACGACGATCCGTAGGAACCGGTCCGCCGGCCGCAGCACGCGCCAGGTGCCGGCGAGCAGCCCGATCAGGCCCAGTCCCAGGACGCCCAGCAGCACGGCGCCGATCACGCCACGCACCAGGATCGCCGCCACGAAGATCACCAGGACCAGGCCGAACACCGCGAGCGGCGGTACCTTCGAGAGTGGTCCGTTGCCAGGTACCAAGGTCCGTCGACCCGCTTGTCCGAGACGGCTGGGCGGCATCGCGTCCTCCTTCGGGTCGCCGGTGGAGTGTGTTGCTCACAGGTTAGGCTGACATTCTTCCCGCAAGATGGTTGAGCCCCTTCCTGGAGTGTCTCGTGCCCGCCGATCGAATCGATACCGTGGTCAGTCTCTGCAAGCGCCGTGGCTTCGTGTACCCGAGCGGAGAGATCTACGGCGGTACCAGGTCGGCGTGGGACTACGGTCCGCTCGGCGTCGAACTCAAGGACAACATCAAGCGCCAGTGGTGGAAGTACATGGTGCAGGGCCGCGATGACGTCGTCGGCGTCGACACCTCGGTGATCCTGCCCCGCGAGGTGTGGGTCGCCTCCGGCCACGTCGACGCGTTCGTCGACCCGCTCATCGAGTGCACGGCTTGCCACCGCCGGTTCCGCGCCGACCAACTCGCCGAGGAGTACGCGGAGCGCACCGGCAAGGCCGTCCGTGAGGACGACCTGTCCGACGTGCCGTGCCCCAACTGCGGCAACCGCGGCCAGTACACCGAGCCGAAGCTGTTCAACGGCCTGCTCAAGACGCATCTCGGCCCGGTCGACTCCGACGAGAGCCTGTACTACCTGCGCCCGGAGACCGCGCAGGGCATTTTCATCAACTTCCTGAACGTGCTCACCACCGCCCGCCGCAAGCCACCGTTCGGTATCGGCAATATCGGCAAGTCGTTCCGCAACGAGATCACGCCCGGTAATTTCATCTTCCGTACCCGCGAATTCGAGCAGATGGAGATGGAGTTCTTCGTCGAGCCCGGCACCGACGAGGAGTGGCACCAGTACTGGATCGACGAGCGGGTCCGCTGGTACACCGACCTCGGCATCAATCCGGAGAACCTGCGGCAGTACGAGCACCCCAAGGAGAAGCTGTCGCACTACTCGAAGCGGACCGTCGACATCGAGTACAAGTTCCAGTTCAGTGGCCAGGCCTGGGGTGAGCTGGAGGGCATCGCCAACCGCACCGACTTCGACCTGACGACGCACAGCAACCACTCCGGCGTCGACCTGTCGTACTTCGACCAGGCCACCAACTCGCGCTACCGGCCCTTCGTGATCGAGCCGGCGGCCGGTGTCGGCCGGCCGATGATGGCGTTCCTGCTGGACGCCTATCAGGAGGACGAGGCGCCGAACGCCAAGGGCGGGGTGGACAAGCGGGTCGTGCTGCGGCTGGACCGCAGGTTGGCGCCGATCAAGGCCGCCGTGCTGCCGTTGTCTCGTAACGCCGACCTGTCGCCCAAGGCCCGCGATCTGGCCGCCGTGCTGCGTCGGCACTGGAACATCGACTTCGACGACGCCGGCGCGATCGGCCGCCGCTACCGCAGGCAGGACGAGATCGGTACCCCGTTCTGCGTCACCGTGGACTTCGAGACGCTGACCGACCAGGCGGTGACCATCCGCGAGCGCGACACCATGGCGCAGGAGCGGATCGCGATCGACCAGGTCGAGCAGTACCTCGCCGCCCGCCTGATCGGCTGCTGACCCAGCCTCGATGACAGCGTTCGCCCGGTGGTCGGTGTTACCGGGCGAGCCGCTCGGCGTTGTCGCGCAGGGTGCTTAGCGTGGCGCGCATGATGTGGCCGACGAACGGCCGGATGAGCCGCCAGTACCGGCCGAACGCCCGCGCCGACTCGGCGTCCGGCACCGCGACGCGGGCCTCGTAGGAGGCCAGCGTGCGGGTGGTGCCGTAGGGCCGCAGCGACCAGTTCGCGGCGATCCGACCCCAGCCCGGTTCATCGAACCCGCCGAACTGTTCCGGCGTCATGGTGGCCACGTCGTGCCACTCGATGTTGGGCTGCCAGAACCTGCCGACGGCGCCGATGGCGATCTCGCGTTCGGGTTGCTCGCCGAGTTGGAGCCAGCCTTCGAGTCCAACGCTGTCCGCGGACAGCTTCAGTTGTGGGGGCGCCTCCGGGTGCTGGGTGCCACGGCCGAGCAACCCCGCCAACCGGATTGGCACCCCGCGAACGAAGAAGGCCGCGTCCAGCAGCGGCGTGTGCACCCGCATGAGATCAAGATCACACAGGGCGCGCCATGCTGTCGGGATGTCGGCGTTCACGACGACATGCTCGATGATGGTCGCGTCGAAGCCTGGTAGGTACCGGTCGATCAGCATCTCCGTCGTGCCGTGCGCCGGCTGGGCGGGCGTGTGCACGGAGTCGTCAGCCATGGCACGAACAGTGCAACGGTGGGCGCGCCGCGCGTAGAGGACTTGGTCACCGGGAAGGCGGACCTTGGAGTTGATGGACCCAAAAGAACACGTACCCGCAAAGCGTGGCATTTCGGTGGCTTTGGTCTTCAAGATGCCCGAGTTGACGCTTGAAGCATGCCCCTGACCTGGGGTTTTGCTCCTCCAGTTGGACTCGAACCAACAACCCTTCGGTTAACAGCCGAATGCTCTGCCAATTGAGCTATGGAGGAATGTTCAGTTATTGGTCAGCCCCGCTGACCGTGTAATGAAGCATAGCGCACCCCGCACGGGGTCTGTCAGGAGGTCCGGGCAACCACGAACACCCGCCGGAACGGGAACCAGGTGGTGCCGTCCAGGCTCTCCGGATAAGCGGAACGCAGACCCGGCGCCAGTTGTTCCCAGAACAGCGCCCACTGCTCGTCGTCCAGGGCGGCTCGCACCGGCCGCAGGGCCGAGCCGCTGATCCACCTCAGCACCGGGTCCGCACCGGTCATCCGCTGCAGGTAGGTGGTTTCCCAGGCGTCCACCTGGCAGCCGGCGTCGGTGAGCAGTTCGGCGTAGCCGCGTGGATCGAGCACGGCCTCCGGGCGCAGCAGCCCGACGTCCGCCAGCGCATCCCGCCATTCGAGGCGTGCGGCGAGGTCGCGCACCAGCGCATGCGAGGGTGCGGCGAAGTTGCCGGGCACCTGGAGGGCCAGCCAGGCACCGGCGGGCAGCGTCTTCGCCCAGGTCCGCAGGAGTCGCGGATGGCCGGGCACCCAGTGCAACACCGCGTTGGAGATGACCACGTCGGTGTCCGGTTCGGGCTGCCAGGTCGTCACGTCGCCGACCCGCGCGTCGATGCCGCGTTCCCGCGCCGCGTCGACCATCTCGGGGGAGGAGTCGAGCGCCTCGATGGTGGCCTCCGGCCAGCGCCGCGCCAGGATCTCGGTGAGATTGCCCGGGCCACAGCCCAGGTCAACCACCCGGCGTGGCCGCGATACACCGATCCGACTGATCAGGTCATGGAACGGGCGAGCGCGCTGGTCCGAGAACGCCAGGTAAGTCGTCGGGTCCCACATGACGCTTACAGTACACACGTACTGCAAGCGTCAGTGATGCCCGCCACCCACGCCGCGCAGTGATTCACCCACCTGGCTGGCGACCGAGCGGACCGCGTCCCGGTCGGTGCCCGGGTCGGCCCGCACCTGCAGCACCAGCCGGCCCTCACCGGGCACCTGACGCTGCACGAACCAGGCTCCGCCACCGGGCAGATCCCGGTGGTGGCGAGACTTGATCGAGCCGGTGACCCGGGCATGCACGATGTCGGGCAGCCGGCCCGACCTGGCCAGCCGGAAGCGCACCGGCTGGCGGTCGGTCAGCAGCACCACCGCTCCGACCATGCCGGTCTGCTCCGCCTCGATGATCCCCAGCTCCTCGCCACGCCAGGTGGCCTTGCTGATCAGGTGCCACCCCAGCCGTCGGCTGCTGTCGCCGGCCGGCAGCCACAACCCGAGCGAGGTGGCCACCAGATGGCCGCCGTCCATCAGCTCGGCCGCCGCCAGCACGATCTCCTCGGCGGCGAGCGAACCGGAGAATCCGGCCGGGGTGTCCCGACCCAGAAAGCGGTTCAGCATCTCCCGCATTCGGCCCGCCATATGCTTCTCACCTCACCGAACCGCGTCGCTGGCCTGGTACAGCAGCCCTTTGTGATACTCCTCCAGCGCGACGAGGTCGCCCCACAGGGCACGGAACTCCTCCGGCTTGTCCACCGGAGACAGCCGCTTGAGCTGCGATTTCAGGTCAACGATCTGCCGTGCCACGATCTCCCGCTGCATCGCGGCGAGGATCGCCGACACGTATCGGACGTCGATCTCGCTGCGCACCGGCAGCCGCTCGACGGACAACTCGGACAGCAGCTGGCGGACCGTCGGGTCCGTGGTGTGCTGGGAGACCGCCTCGTAGAGAGCGATCCCGGCGAGCCCGGAACTGGTGCCGCCGGCCGCCATGATCGCCTGGTGCAGCGCCAGGTAGGCGGGGTGCGTGAAGGCGTCCTCGGACAGTGAGTCATACAGCGGCCCGGCCAGGCCAGGCTCCTGCAACGCCACCTTGAGTGCCTCGCGCTGGATGCGCAGGTTCGGGTCGGCCGGATCCGGTCGCGGCAGCGACGACACCTCAACGGCGAGCGCGCCCTGGTTGGGGTCGGCGGCCGGCCGCCGGGACCGCCGCGCGGGCTTCTCATGGCCGCCTCCGGCGGTCTGACGCACCCGCCTCACCACCATCGACTCGTCCGGCCAACCCACCCACCAGGCGAGTTTGGTCGCGTAGCCGTCCCGGCTGGCCGGATCCTTGATCTGCGCGACCAGCGGAACCATCCGCTGCAGTGCGGCCACCTGGCCGTCCACCGAGTCCAGGTCATAGTCGGCCAGCTGCCGACGGATCGCGAACTCGAACAGCGGCCGGCGCCGCGCGACCAGGTCGCGGACCTGCTGGTCTCCCTTGGCCTGGCGCAGTTCACAGGGGTCCATGCCGTCCGGCGCGACCGCGATGTAGGTGTAGGCGGCGAACTGCTGGTCACCCTCGAACGCCTTGAGCGCGGCCTTCTGCCCGGCCTCGTCACCGTCGAAGGTGAAGATCACCTCGCCGCGGAACACTTCGTCGTCGATCAACAGACGGCGCAACACGGCCATGTGGTCGTCACCGAACGCGGTACCGCAGGAGGCGACGGCGGTGGGGACCCCGGCCGCGTGCATGGCCATCACGTCGGTGTAGCCCTCCACGACGACGGCCTGCCGGCGTTTGGCGATCTCCCGCTTGGCGATGTCGATGCCGAACAGCACCTGGGACTTGTGGAAGATCGGGCTCTCGCCGGTGTTCAGGTACTTGGCCTGGATCCCGTCGTCGTCGAACAACCGCCGCGCGCCGAACCCGACGACATCGCCGCCGAGGTCCTTCAACGGCCACAGCAGCCGCCGGTGGAACCGGTCGACCGGGCCCTGCCGGCCCTCCCTGGCCAGTTGTGCCTTGTAGAGCTCCTCGATCTCGAAGCCCCGCCCGATGAGGTGCCGGGTCAGCTTGTTCCAGCCGCTGGGCGCGAAGCCGCAGCCGAAGGTCCGCGCCATCGCCTGGTCGAAACCGCGTTCGGACAGGTACTCCCTGGCCTTCGCCGCCTCGGGCGAACTCAGCTGTTCGGCGTAGAACTCGGCCGCCGCGCGATGCGCGTCAAGCAGCCGGGTGCGGGTGCCGTGATCGCGGGTGGGACCGGGACCGCCGCCCTCGTAGGTGAGCTGGATGCCCGCGCGGTCGGCCAGGCGCTGCACGGACTCCACGAAGCCGAGGTGCTCGATCTTCATCACGAAGGCGATCACGTCGCCGCCGGCACCACAGCCGAAACAGTGGAACGTGCCATGCGCCGGGCGCACGTTGAACGACGGAGTCTTCTCGTCGTGGAACGGGCAGAGGCCCTTCAGTGCCCCGCCGCCGGCTCGCCGGAGCGAGACATAGTCACCGATCACGTCATCGATCCGGAGGCGCTCGCGGACCTTCGCGATGTCGCTTTCCCGGATACGTCCTGCCACGTCAAGCGAGTCTACGGCGAGATCGCCTCGGACGATCGCAGGCACTATGCGACCGCCCGGTCGAACTCGGGTTATGCCGGTGCCACGACCCGGCTCAGGAAGTAGACGGCGCCGCTGGCCGGATGCCGCACCAACATCAGGAACGGCCGCTCCACCCGCACCACCACCGGCTCGGGCCCGCGCGCCATGGCCATCCGCACCATGGTCAGGGCGGTGGCCGCGGCGCCCTCCAAGCCCTGCTCATCGATGGTCAGCACCGCCTGATGCCAGGCCGAGTCGACCCGCAGGGGCGTGTCGCTGATGCCACGGAGATCGGCCGCGCCACCGAACATGGTGCTGACGCCCAGCGACTCCAGTACGGGTTTCAGCGGCGCTTCCGCGGACACCCGGAACTTCGGCAGGTACAGGTCCACCTCGGTCGGTTGAGGCTGCGCCAGCAGCGCCGCCAACCCGGGCCCGGTCAGGGTCGCCTCGGCCGCCGGCAGTGCGGCGTCCGGCAGCAGCACGGCCGCCTCCACCCCGCCGGCCGCCGGGAGCACCACGACCTGCCAGCCATCGGCCGCGGCATAGCCGAGCCGCTTGGTCAGCCGCATGGTCGGCACGGTGATGCGGCCGCCTGGCGCGTGGAACGGCCGGTCGGCGGTGCCACGCGCGGTGAATGGGTTACGCCAACTGGTCTTCAGATAGAGCGCGTTCACCAGCGTCGCCAGGGTGTCCCGGGTGATCGCACCGTCCGGTACGAGATCGCGGATCAGGTCATGCGTGGTGTCGGCGACATCCGCGTTGATCAGGTTTCGGGCCTTGCCCGGGTCGGTGTGGAACGGAGCCTGCCGGATGGCGCCGCCCGGCCAGCCGAGCACCTCGTCGACGTAGTCCGGCAGCACCGCGAGGTTCTGGTCCGCCCACAGACTGTTGGACACCGCCAGGATCGGCTGCTCGCCACGCTGGTCGGGTGTCAGCGCGGCCGCCTCGGCCAGCACCGCGGCGTGCTCTGCCAGCGAACCGCCGGGATCGCCCAGCAGCAGGGTCGCCAATTCCGAGCGGGTGTCACCGGCCGCGCCGCTGGCCACCAGACCCAGTGCGCTCGCCACCGAATACGGCGACAGGCAGACCGCCCGGTTCGCGTCCGGCGCTATGGCGCGATGAAGGTCCAGCGCGAACGCCAGATGCGCCTGCTCGACACGTTGGTCAACCGCGGATCGCATCATGGGCTCCCCTCGCTCGGTGACCGCACCCGCACGGTGCGCCCATGACCGAGTCTGCCACCGGTGGCGGGCGTGAGCCGTCAGCTCATCATCGGCGGATCCGGTTCGCCGCCGACCAGCCTGCGATGCCAGCGCCGGGCCTGCGCGTCCGTCAGCGCGGCGACCTGGTCGATCACCACCCGCAGCCGTCCGGCGTCATCGGGTGCCTCCCGCCACAACTCCTGGAATACCGGCTCCAGGTCCTTCGGGGCCCGGTCGTTGAGCGCGATCGTCAGTTCGCGGAGCAACTCCCGCTGCCGGCTCTGTTGTTCCCGCCGGTCCCGATCGCTCATCACATACCGCAGGGCCAGTGCCTTGAGCAGCGCGACCTCGGCGGCCACCTGGCCAGGCACCACCAGATCCGCCGCATAGCGGGTCAGCGGCTCCGGGCCGTACGCCCGGCGGGTCTCGGTGACCGCGGCCGAGGCGAACCGGCCGACCAGTTCGCTGGTCAGCCGCTTCAGCGCGACCTGCGACACCAGTGATCCGTCGAACTCCCGCCAGGCAGCGAGCGCGGCGACCACGGGCAGGCTCAGCAGCCCCGCCGCCGCGGCCTCCACGGCCGAGACCGGTTCGGTGGTGAAGTTCTTGGCCGCCAGCTCCGCGACCGCGGCGCGCTCGGCCCGGTCGTTGAGCACCGACAGGGAGATACGGCCGGACTGCACGCCGTCCTCGACGTCATGCACCGAATAGGCCACGTCGTCGGCCCAGTCCATGATCTGCGCCTCAAGACACCGGCGTCCGGCGGGACTCCCGTCCCGGATCCACTCGAACACCGCCACGTCATCGGCGTACACGCCGTACTTCGCGGTGCCGGCCCGGCGTGGCCACGGGTACTTGCAGGACGCGTCCAGGGTGGCCCTGGTCAGGTTGAGCCCGATGGTGGCGCCGTCGGGCGTCAGCACCTTGGGCTCCAGCCGGGTGAGGATGCGCAGGGTCTGCGCGTTGCCCTCGAACCCGCCGCAGGTGGCGGCGAGTCCGTCGAGGGCCTGCTCGCCGTTGTGGCCGAAGGGGGGATGACCGATGTCGTGCGCCAGCCCGGCGGCGTCGGCGAGATCGGGATCCGCGCCGAGGTCCTCGGCGATTCCCCGGCCGATCTGGGCGACCTCCAGCGAATGGGTCAGCCTGGTTCGTATCGCGCCACCCTCGCCCGGGCCGACCACCTGGGTCTTGCCGGCGAGCCTGCGCAGCGCCGCGGAGTGCAGCACGCGAGCCCGATCCCGGGCGAACGGGCTGCGCCGATCCGGCAACGCACCGGGCAGCGCCCCCAGCTTGCGGGGCTCGGTCAGCAGACGCTGTCGGTCATGATCGGAATACCCGGGTGTCACCTGGTCAAGACTACGTTTCCACGGTGACTTTGAGAGTGACTTTGAGCCGGCGCCGGGTTGGCCGTTGGTTGCCAAGTCGGCGCGCCCACTGGGCGCGGACCCAGCCCGGTCAGCCCAGGCTGAGCCCGATTCCGTCGGCGGGTGCCCTGGTCGCCCGGTAGAACAGCAGCGCCGCGGTCTCCCGGCCGATGTAGAGCAGTTGCGTCACCCGGCTCTGCACCACCGGTCCGCTGTGCGTGGGAGACGTCCACGAGTCGATACCCGAGTCGGAGGCCATGATCTCGGAACGGAACATGTGCCACGGATCGCTGACCAGCACGGCGGTCGTCCAGTTGTGCTGGCGCAACACCTCCGCCGCGGCCTGCAGGCTGGTGAGTGTGTCGTTGCCGGAGTTCACCTCGGTGAGCCGGTTCGCCGGAATCCCCACCGTCTTCAGGTACTTCTCACCGGCCTCGGCCTCGGTGTAGAGATCACCGGGCTTGCTGCCGCCGACGGTCACGATCTGACTGGCGACGCCCTCCTGGTAGAGCAGCTTCGCGTGGTCGAGCCGCGCCCGGAGGATCGAGGACGGCGTGCCGTCGTACTCGGCCGCGCCCAGCACCAGGATGACGTCGGCATGCCCGCGATCGTCGATCCGGCCGTACTGCCACACCCGGAACGCGGTGCCACCGGCCACCAATGCCAGGACCAGCGCGCCGCCCACGAGGATGCGCAGCAACCACCGACGCAGTGGTCGGGGCCTGAAGCCGGTCATGCGTCCATCGTGGCAGAGGCCCCGACCGCTACAACCATCCGCACTCCTCGGCGAGTCGTCCGGCCTCGGCGCGGGTCCGCGCGCCCGTCTTGCTGATCGCCGACGACAGGTGGTTGCGCACGGTTCCCTCGGAGAGACTGAGGATCTTGGCGATGTCGGCCACCGTTCCGCCGTCCCGGGCGGCCAGCAGCACATCTCGCTCCCGGTCGGTGAGCGGGCTGAGACCGCGTGCCAGCGATTCCGCGGCCAGCACCGGATCGACCACCCGCAGGCCGTTGTGCACCCGGCGCACGGCGTCCGCGAGTTGCTCCGGCGGCGCGTCCTTGACCACGAATCCGGCGGCACCGGCAGCCATCGCCCGGGCCAGATAGCCTGGCCGGCCGAACGTGGTGCACATCACCACCCGGCAGGAAGGCAGGGCGTCCCGCAGCTCGGCCGCCGCGGCCAACCCGTCCTTGCCGGGCATCTGGACGTCGAGCAGGGCGACGTCGGGCTTGGTTTCCCTCGCGGCGGCGAGCACGTCGTCGCCGCTGCCGACCTCGGCCACCACCTCGATGTCGTGCTCCAGGTTCAGCATCGCGGCCAGCGCGCCGCGGACCAGTGCCTGGTCGTCGGCGAGCAACACCCGGATCATGCGACACCCGCCGAGGGCTCGACGGCGAACCGGTTCTTCCCGGCGGTGGTCTGCGGCGACGGAGTGTCCGGTGTCCGGCGTTCGCCGCCGGATGGCACGTCGACGCGCAGCAGGAAGCCACCCTCGGGGAGTGGATGGGCGGTCAGTTCACCGCCGATCGTCGCGACACGTTCGGCCAGTCCGGCCAGTCCATGCCCGCCACCGGACTCGCGCGAGGCCGTCACCTGGGCACTGCTCGCCCGGCCGTTGTCCCGGACCTCCAACCAGTTGCGACCGAGCCGCACATCACAGCGCGTCGCGCCGCTGTGCCGGATCACGTTGGTCACGCCCTCTCGTAGTACGTACGCGAACGTCTCCTGGAACCCGGCGGCCACATTGTCGACGGCCTGGGGGAGTGCCGGGGTGATGCCGGCGGCGTGCAGGGCCGCCCTCGCGCCCACCAGTTCGGCGGGTAGCGATGCGTTCCGGTAGCCCGACACGGTGGCCCGCACCTCGCTCATGGCCTGCCTTGCCAACGCCTCCACGTCCCGGACCTCGGCCAGGGCGCGCTCCGGATCGACACCGTTCTCCAGCACCCGCCTGGCCAGGCCCGCCTTGACGGTGATCGTGGTGATGCTGTGTCCGAGCACGTCGTGCAGGTCACGGGCCAGTCGGGAGCGCTCCTCGGCCACCGCCAGGACGGCCATCCTCTGCTGAGTCATCCGCAGTTTGCTCAACGCCACCATGGCGATCGTGAGGATCAGCAGGGTGAGGACAGCGCTCCAGCCCCCGCTGCCGTTGATCTGCCAGGCCACGGCCAGCAGAGCGGCCGACGTCGTCGCTCCGAAGATGATCGCCGCGTTCCGCGGCAGGATGAAGAACGCGGGCGATATCACGTACACGAAGTAGATCAGTGAGTCCGGTCCGAGTAGGAACGCGAGCGCGATCGGGAACAACGACAGCCAGGCCAGTTCCAGTACCCGCAGCCACTTGGCGCACCATTCCCGCGTGACCACGACCAGGTAACTGGCGACGAACAGGACGACGGTCAGCACCACGGCCACGATCTGCCACCCGGGTCGGTGTCCACCGAAGGCCTCGATCACCGGTTGGGCCAGGTAGATCAGGAAGAGCCCGGGGATCAGGGCCGAACGCGCGCGGCTGCCGGTCGATGACCGCGGTTCCTCGATCTCGGGCCAATCCCAGCCGCCGCGTCCATGCCGCTCGTAGACGTGCCTCACGGTTGTGACCTCCGCCTGCCATCCCGCTGGCGCTTCCCCCGTTCGCGGCGAGGAAAGCGCCAGCGGCGTTCGTATCAAACTCGGGCCCATGTCAGACTCGGGCGCTGTCCCGCCGGTAACGGCGCATCACGGCGACCCCGAGTACCACCGTCCAGATTCCCAGGACCAGGACCGCACGGCCAATGTCATGGTTGCCCAACACCGCGCCATGGCCGACGTCGGCCAGCCAGTAGCTCGGTAGCACCTGGGCGACGTTGTTCATCCAGGCGGGGAACACCGTGGTGGGAATCAGGATGCCGCCCAGGAAGCCCAGAATGATCATGAGGCCACTCGTGTAGACCTGCAACGTGTCCGCCGTGGCGAGTTGGCCGACCAACAGGCCCAGAGCGGCGAACGGCAGCGAGGCCAGCCAGATGCCGGCAACGACCTGCAGCCAGCTTGTGGCCGGCATCTGGACGTCCTCGGCCAGCGCCCCGAACAACGCCACCAGCACGATCGGTGGCAGCGCCACGATCATGCTCACCGTGCCCTTGGCCAGCAGGTAGCCGGGTGCGGAGAGCGGGGTCAGCCGCAGTTGCCGCTGCCAACCGGTGGACCGTTCGACGGCGGTCCGCGCGCCGGTGTTGAGTGTCGCCATGAACGCGCCGAACGCGGCCATGCTGGCCAACAGGTACGCGGCGTAGCTGATCGAGGTGCCGGGCACGTTGGCGTGCGCGCCACCGAAGGCCGCCACGTCGATGTAGAAGATCACCACCGGCAGGACGATGGTGAAGACCAGGAAGCGGGGGTTGCGCAGCGCTCGTTTCGCCTCCAGGACCAGATATCCGGACCTCATCGGTCAACCTCCGGAGAGTCGCTGGTGAGAGCCAAGAACGCGGCCTCCAGGCCGACCGCCTTGACCTCGATGTCGGATGCCTGTGGATAGCCGGCCAGCAGCGCCCGCAGGGCGGCGTCGGAGTCCGAGCACGACAGCTCGACGCGGTCGCCGCGAACCTCGGCCTCCTTGACTCCGGGTAGCGCCAGCATGGCCGACTCGGTCGCCCCGGTGACCACGGCGTGCAGGGTGCGACCCGACACCGCCGCGCGAACCTCGGCAACCGGGCCGTCCGCGATCACCTGGCCGGTCCGCATGAGCACGACCCGGTCGGCGAACTCCTCCGCCTCCTCCAGGTAGTGCGTCGCGAACAGCACGGTCTTGCCGGCGTTGGTGAACTCGCGCATGGACAGCCAGAACTCACGGCGGGTGCCCACGTCCATGCCCGAGGTCGGCTCGTCGAGGACCAGCAGGTCGGGATCACAGACCAGCGCGACGGCGAATCGCACCCGCTGCTTCTGGCCGCCGGAGAGCTTGGTGCAGCGGCGGGACGCCAGCTCCGCGACGCCGGCCCGCCGCATCGCCTCCGCGACCGGCATCGGCCTGCGGTGCAGGGACGCGATCATGCCCACCGTCTCCGCCACCGTGGCGTCCTCCAGCAGCGAGCCCTCCTGCAGCATCGCCCCGACGATGCCGTCTGCCACCGCGCGCGCGGGAGTCTCGCCGAACAGCCGCGCCTCCCCGCTGTCCGGTTTGCTCAGGCCGAGCAGCATGTCCACCGTGGTGGACTTGCCGGCCCCGTTCGCGCCGAGCAGTGCCACCACCTCGCCGGGCGCGATCAGGAGGTTGACGCCATCGACCGCGCGCACCTGGCCGTAGCTCTTGCGCAGGCCGGTCAGGCTGACCGCCGCGCCGGCGGTGACCGTCGCCGGGTTCGGCTCCGTGGCCGCCTGCCACCCATCCACCGACGTGACTGCTTCGTTCATGCCCTCAGCCTGGCGGTTGGGCGGGTGCCACGACCGCGTCACGCGTCATGACCTAGCTATGACAATTGTCAGTGTTTGGTGGTCGCCGTTCGGTCGGCGCCCCGCCCGGGGTGGCGACGCCGCGAATCAATTGGAAAGATCGACTGTATGTCCGCCGACGAACCGACCATCCTGGCCACCTCAGGCGGGTGGCGGCGCGGGAGCTGGGTCGAGATCGAGTTCGGCGCGCTGATTCATTTCGCTCTGGAGCTGGCCGGCACGACCGGCCGCCGGCCCAGGCTGTGTCATGTCGGCACGGCCAACGGCGATCAGCTGTACTGGAACGCCCGCGTGTCCGATGCCGGTCGGGTGGCCGGTGTCGACGTCTCCCACCTGAACCTGTTCGTGATGCCGCCCACCAACGATCTGGACGACTTCGTGCGGAGCCATGACGTGGTCTGGGTCAACGGCGGCTCGGTGGCGAACCTGCTGGCGGTATGGGCCGTGCATGACCTGGGCTCGGTACTGCGCCGCGCGTGGCAGGCGGGCGTCGTGCTCGGTGGGGTGTCCGCCGGCTCGATCTGCTGGCATGTCGGCGGCCCGACCGACTCGTTTGGTCCGGAGCTGCGGTTGGTCACCAACGGGCTCGGCTTCCTGCCGTATGGCAACGGTGTGCACTACGACTCCGAACCGGGTCGACGCCCTTTGGTGCATCGGGCGGTGGCGGCGGGAGAGCTGCCCACGACGCACTGCACGGACGATGGCGTGGGTCTGCTGTATCGCGGGACCTCCCTGGTGGAGGCGGTGAGCGAGCGGGGTCGCGGGCTGGCCTACCGGGTTGAACGGGATCCGGCCTCCGGCGGGGCGATCGAGCAGGCACTCGACACCCGCCGGCTGCCGCAGCCGAACTGAACGCCTTATACACCACTGTTCTCAAAAAGCGCCTTCCCGATCCCAAGTTGTCCACAAGGGATTTGGTTGTCCACAAGTCGATCTTGGCGACTGTTCGATCAGGCCGACAACTGGTGTCCTGGCTATGTGCCCGACAGGGCATATGACCATCCTGAAAGGACAGTGATCATGAACAAGCTCATGCGTGCGGCGGTCATCGGTGGTGCGGCGGTCGCGGTGGGCGTGCTCCCCGCCGCCGGGCTGGCGAACGCGGCGACCTCGCCCAACCCGCCGGCCGCTCCCGTGACGACGGCACCGGTCACCTCGCCCGTCACGTCTCCGGTGACCACGCCCGTCACTTCTCCGGTGGGCACCAAGCCCGCCCCGGTCAAGCCGACGTCTCCGGTGACCGGGCCGACGAAGACCGCTCCGACGAAGACGGCTCCGGTCACCAGTCCGACCGCCCCCACCAAGCCGGTGGCGCCCGGTAAGCACAAGCCGGTCGCGCCGGGCAAGCACAAGCCGACTCGCGGCAAGCACGCGCCGGGCCACTCCGCGTCCGGCCACGCTCCGGGCAAGACCGCGCCCAAGGGCGGCCACCGGACTCGTGCGCCCCGGCCCACGCACACGACCAGCGGCACGGGTCATTCGTCTGGCGGCCATGGCGGCAGCGGCCATGGTGGCGGCAATGGCTCCGGTCATGGATCGGGTCATGGCAAGGCCGGCCAGAAGGGAGGTGAGTCCGGCAAGGCCGGCCCGGCGGGCAGTCAGAAGCCTCGGCCGACATCGCTGATCCTCGGCGGCGGCAACGCCCAGAACGCACCCTGGGCGGCGCAGATCTCCTGGAATGGCATCGGCTTCGAGTGCACGGGCACGGTCGTCGCGCCCACCTGGGTGCTGACCGCCGGGCACTGTGTCAGCGCCGGCGCTATGACCGTGCAGGTCGGGTCGGTCGAACTCGGCCAGGGCAGCACGATCGAGGTCACCGAGAAGCAGGTCGACCCCAACGCCGATCTCGCGCTGTTGCGGCTGGCGCGGTCCGCCGGCGTACCGGCCGTGACCCTGGCGGGGTCCGATCCCGATGTCGGCGAGCTCGACGAGATCTACGGCTGGGGCAGGACATCCGCCAACTCCGGCCCGTCGAGCCAGCTCAGGGTGGCTCGGGTCAAGGTCACGGACCTGCGCTGCCAGGACGCCGTGGGCGGCCCGGCCATCTGCAGCACCGGAGTCACCGGAGCCGCCTTCAACGGTGACTCCGGGGGACCGGAGATGTTCGCGGGCGTCCAGGTCGGAGTCTGTTCGACCGGTGATCCCGTCGCCGGCAACGAGCAGTACGCCAGCGTCGCCGCCAACCGCGACTGGATCCGCGAGGTCGCGCTGGTCTAGCTGAGCCGTCCAGCCAGACCGTCCAGCTCGACCCTTTGCTGAGGGGCGGTTGCGCGCGACCGCCCCTCAGCAAGGCCACGGATCGCAAGATCCGATCCGTTCCTTGAAAACTACATAGCGACGTCAACTTTTGGTCGTTGAGTCCCGCTCCGGGGCCACATCCGGCGCCGTATCCGGGACCACGCGGAAGACCGGAATATCCGCCGCGATCGATTCGAAGGCCTCGACGGGAGCCCGCCGGTCCACTGGGATATGCGGCCGAGCGCCCGGGGCCAGGGCGAGGTAGCGGCGCACAATGGGTGGCCGTTCCGCGGGCTCGACCTCGATGAGTTTGATGGCCTCGCGGCGCCCGTGCCGCAGCACCGCCCGGCCACCGGCAGCCTCGACGTTCCGTACCCACCCGGCATTGCGGCCCAGCATGGATACCAGATACCGCTCACCCTGGTAGTCCGCTAGGACCAACGGCAGCGCGACCGGCTTGCCGGAGCGGCGACCGATCACCTCCAAGCTGACCGCGTGTGGAATCAGACCCATCGCGTACAACGCTGAGTCGGCATGGTTCCACCACCGCGCCAGCCGGTTCGGCCGCCCTCCCCGGTAGAGCCATCGATGAACCACAGTGTCTCCCTCACCATCGGCAACATCATTGGTAACTCTAGGCAACAACGGCCACCGTCGCCTGCCCGACACCTGATCTACATGACCGGTGACCGGCGAACGAGATACCGCCCTGGATACGATTGTCCCGGCGATTGGGACTCATGGAGGACGCCGTGACAGACGCCGCGGTCGTCGTAAGCGGACTTGTCAAGACCTATGGATCGGTCACCGCGGTGGCCGGTGTGGACCTCACCATCGCGTCCGGTGAGGTGTTCGCGCTGCTCGGGCCGAACGGCGCCGGAAAGACCACCATGGTGGAGATCCTGGAGGGATACCGCGGCCGCGACGCCGGTCAGGTCACCGTGCTCGGCCTCGACCCGAGCCGGCACCGGCGCCAACTGAAACAACGAATCGGCATTGTGCTGCAGTCCACCGGCGTCGACCGGTATCTCACGGTCCAGGAGACCCTCGCCATGTACGGCGACTGTTATCCGCACCGCCGCGACGTGGACGAGGTGCTCGACCTGGTCGGGCTGCGCGAGCAGCGCAAACAGCGGGTGATCAAGCTGTCCGGTGGGCAGCAACGGCGCCTCGATGTGGCGGTCGCGTTGATCGGCGATCCGGAACTGCTCTTCCTTGACGAACCCACGACCGGATTCGATCCGTCCGCGCGGCGCGAGGCGTGGAACGTGATCAAGAATCTGGCGACGCTGAACAAGACGGTTCTGCTGACCACCCACTACATGGACGAGGCGCAGCATCTGGCCGATCGGGTGGCGGTGATCGTGGCCGGCCGGATCGTCGCGAGGGGCACGCCGGCCACCCTGGGTGGGCGGGACATCGCCCGGCCGCATCTGCGGTTCCGCAGGCCCGGCGAGACACTGCCCGCCATCGAGACGATCGAGCGGTCCGATGTGGATGGTTACGTGGACATCGTGCCGGCGGACCTGACGGCGGCGCTGCACCAGCTGACCGGATGGGCCATCCAGCGGCAGATCACGCTCGATGATCTCGAAATCCTCCGGCCGAGCCTGGAGGACACCTACCTCCGCCTGGTCGGCGACACCGGGCCGGGCAACGACTCGGGAGGTTCCTGATGTCCACCCCCAAGCCCGGCGCCGTGTCCACTGTGGCCTCTGGCCTCGCGCTCACCGGATCCCAGATCCGGTATGTCAACAAGGCGTTCTGGCGCAATCCGGCATCCGCGTTCTTCACCTTCGCGTTTCCGCTGATGTTCCTGGTGATCTTCACCGCACTGCTCGGGCACGGCACCGTCCCGATCGGCGGCCGGCAGATTCACGTGTCCAGCTACTACGTGTCGGCGATGGCGACCTTCGCGGTGATCACCGCCTGCTACACGAACATGGCGATCAGCCTGGCGTTCCAACGCGACAGCGGCATCCTCAAGCACGTCGAGGGCACCCCCATGCCGGCCGGTGTGTATCTGGCCGCTCGGGTCCTGCACTCGGTGCTGATATCGGTGCTGCTGGTCGCGCTCACCGCGGCCTTCGGAAAGGCGTTCTACCAGGCCGAGATTCCGACCGGCGACACACTGCTGCGGTTCCTGGCGATGCTGGTCGTCGGTGCGATCAGCTTCTGCGCGTTGGGATTCGCGATCGCCGCGTTCATCCCCAACCTCGACGCGGCAGCGCCGATCGCCAACGCGACGATCCTGCCGCTGCTGTTCCTGTCCGGTGTGTTCATCCCGATAGGCGACAACACCCCGGCGTGGTTGCTCTGGGTGGCCAAGGTGTTTCCGGTCAAGCATTTCGCGGACGGCATGCAGGCCGGCTTCCTGGGCACCACGTTCCATCCGGTCGACCTGTTGATCGTGGCGGCCTGGGGCGTCGGCGGGCTGGTGATCGCGGTGGCCCGGTTCCGGTGGCAGCCGCGAGCCTGATGGATCAGGCCGGTCGGACAGCCGCGCTCACTGCAGGATGTTGACCGCCCGGGCGACGACCAACGCGACGAGCACCAGCGAGACCGCGGACTGGACCAGCATTGTCAGCTTCGCCCACACCTTCAGCGGCATCACATCGGTGGGGCTGAAGGCCGTGGCGTTGGTGAACGACAGATACAGGTAGTCGACGTAGGTGGGTTCCCAGTCCCGGGGCGCGAGTTCGGGGTTGGCCATCTGAGGAAACATCATGTCCGGATGTCTCGCTCCCGCGGCTCGGGCGGCCGGGCCGCCACTGTCGATCTCCCAATACCAGAGCGAGAAAACCACGATGTTGGTGAGATAGATGGACGCACCGCTGGCCAGCAGCGGCCCGGCCTGGTTACCGATGGTGCCGTCCAGGATGTGCTCGACCAGCAGAACCCCGGACAGCGCGTTGCCCGCGCTGACCACCACCACCAGGACCAGGGACACCTTGCGGGCATGGCGATGGTGGGTGGCCGCTCGGCCCGGACCGAGCATGACCAGGGCCACCAGCAACAGGGTGGACAGCGCGGGCAGCAGCAAGTGCGGACCCAGCACGAGCTTGGTCGGCAGCACCGTCTGAAGGGCGATCGCGACCGCGATGGTGACCGCCGCCGGCCACCGGTGGGCGCCGAGCGTGGCCCGGCGCCATGCCGGAAGGTCTTCCTCCGCCCGTGACTCCGCCCGTGACTCCGCCCGTGACTCCGCGGGTGGCCCCGCCGATGGCTCGTGCACGTCGATCAGGGTACGGCCGTACTGACCAGCTCGCGGTCAGCTTTCCAGTGCGGCGTCCAAGGTGATGTTCAAGCCGGTCAGGGCCTTGCTCACCGGGCAGGTCTCCTTGGCCTGCGCCGCGACCTTGGCGAACGCGTCCGCGTCCAGGCCGCTGACCTCGCCGCGCACGGTCAGCTTGATGCCGGTGAGCCGGAAGCCGCCCGCCGGGTCCGGTCCCAGCGCCACGTCGGCACGCACGTCCAGCTCGTCCGGCGTGCCACCGGACTCGCCGATCAGGGCGGACAGCTGCATCGCGTAGCAGGCCGAATGCGCGGCCGCGATCAGTTCCTCGGGGCTGGTCGCGCCACCGGCGTCATCGGCCGCGCGCTTGGGGAAGGACACCTCGTAGGTGGCAAGTCCCGAGCTGGTCAGCTCGACCTGGCCGGTGCCCTGCTCCAGGGTGCCATTCCAGGCGGTACGAGCGGTACGGGTGGGCATATCTCCTCCTGTTGATCACGAGTCCGAACCAGTCGCGCGGTCGCACGACACCGTGATTGTACGCAACTAGATTGTGGACAATCAATCTTGGTATCCCCCGAGGATCTCCCCCGCGCGGGGGACGATCAAGCCCGGCGGCGGCCCTATATTCGGCAAAATGCTTCGTTCGATCGAACGTCTCGGCGATCTGCGTGGCCGGCGCATCCTGGTGCGCTCCGATCTCGACGTCCCGTTGTGGGGCGGCCGTGTCGAGGATGACGGACGGGTACGTGCCAGTCTTCCCACCATCCAGCACCTGCGCGAACGGGGCGCGCGGATCGTCATCGGCGCGCACGCGGGGCAGCCGAACGGCGCGGTCGTTCCAGGACTGTCGCTGCGCCCGGTGGGCCAGCGGCTGAGCGAGCTGCTCGGGACCCCGGTGCGGGTCGCCTCGGACGTGCTCGGGGACAGCGCGCGCAGGACCATCACCGAACTGCGCGACGGCGAGGTCTGCCTGCTGGAGAACCTTCGTTTCGAGGCCGCCGAAACGAGCCGGTCCGCCGAGGTACGCAGGAACCTGGCCGTGCGGCTGGCGCTGCTGGTCGACGCCTACGTGGGCGATGACTTCGGCACGGTGCACCGCCGGCATGCCAGTGTCTACGACCTGCCCATGCTGTTGCCGCGTGCCGCGGGCGCGTCGATCTCCATGGAACTGGGCGTCCTACGGCGGCTGACCGAGGAGACGACGCGACCGTATGTCGTGGTGGTCGGTGGTGCGAAGGTCTCCGACAAGCTGGCGGTCATCGAGCGACTCATCACCAGGGCGGACCAGATCCTGCTCGGTGGCGCGGTGGCCCACACCTTCGTCGCGGCGATGGGCGGCCAGGTGGGCGACAGCGTCGTCGAGTCGGACCAGATGGAACGCGTGCGAGCCTGCCTGGCCGAGGCGCGACGGCGCGAGGTGCGCGTCGTTGTGCCACTCGATGTGATCGCGGCGGACTCGTTCTTGGCCGACGCCAACGTCAAGGCCGTGCCGGCCGGCGAGATACCCGCCGGCTGGCGGGGAATGGACATCGGCCCGGCCACGCGATCGGAGTTCGCGCGCATCATCGGAGGCGCCCAGACGGTCCTCTGGAACGGATCGATGGGCGTGTTCGAACTGGCGACGTTCGCTGAGGGCACCCGGGCCGTGGTGCGAGCGTTGGCCGCCGCGCCGGGACTGACCGTCGTCAGCGGCAGCGGCTCGGTCGAGGCGGTCCACCGGCTCCGTTTCGACAATGAGATGTTCGGACACGTCTCGACCGGCGGCAGCGCCAGCCTGGAGTACCTGGAGGGCCGCTCGCTGCCCGGACTGACCGTGCTGGAAGCCCCCAACTCCTGAGGTCGGCGCCCAGGTCACGACCGATACTTTGATTCCAGTCAAGCTTTCAGCCGTGAAAACCTGATGGAAGTTCGAAGTGTTTGGCCTCATTATCGGTGGCAGGAAGCACTGTCAGCGAAGGAGGCACAGGTGGCAGATCGATGGGGAGCCGGCGTCATTCCCTATGCGGAGATGGGGTACTGGCAGCCCGACTACGAGCCGAAGGACACCGACGTTCTCGCCGCGTTCCGGATCACCCCGCAGCCGGGCGTGCCGCCGGAGGAGGCCGGCGCCGCCGTCGCCGGTGAGTCGTCCACGGCGACGTGGACGGTCGTCTGGACCGACCGGCTGACCGCCCACGAGCACTACCAGGCCAAGTGCTATCGCGTCGATCCGGTGCCGAGCACGCCCGGGCAGTACATCGCCTACATCGCCTACGAACTCGACCTCTTCGAGGAGGGCTCCATCGCGAACCTCACCTCGTCGATCATCGGCAACGTGTTCGGGTTCAAGGCGCTGAAGGCGCTGCGCCTGGAGGACATGCGCATTCCGGCGCACTACGTGAAGACCTTCCAGGGGCCCCCGCACGGCATCGTGATGGAACGCGAGTACCTGGGCAAGTACGGGCGGCCGCTGCTCGGAGCGACCGTGAAGCCGAAGCTCGGGCTGTCCGCTCGCAACTACGGGCGCGTCGTCTTCGAGGCGCTGCGCGGCGGCCTGGACTTCACGAAGGACGACGAGAACATCAACTCGCAGCCCTTCATGCGGTGGCGCGACCGGTTCCTGTTCTGCATGGAGGGCGTGAACCGGGCTCAGGCCGAGACCGGCGAGATCAAGGGGCACTACCTGAACGTCACGGCCGCGACCATGGAGGACATGTACGAGCGGGCCGAGTTCGCCAAGGAGATCGGCAGCGTGGTCGTCATGATCGACCTGACGATCGGCTACACCGCGATCCAGTCCATGTCGAAGTGGGCGCGCCGCAACGGGGTGCTGCTGCACCTGCACCGTGCCGGGCACAGCACCTACACCCGCCAGAAGGCGCACGGCGTGAGCTTCCGGGTGATCGCCAAGTGGATGCGGCTGGCCGGGGTCGATCACATCCACGCCGGCACGGTCGTCGGCAAGCTGGAGGGCGACCCGAACACAACGGCCGGCTACTACGACACCCTGCGGCTGGACCGAATCCCGGCCGACCCCGTGAAGGGCCTGTACTTCGACCAGGACTGGGTCTCCCTGGCCCCGGTCATGCCGGTCGCCTCGGGCGGCATCCACGCCGGTCAGATGCACCAGTTGCTGCACCTGCTCGGTGAGGACGTGGTCATGCAGTTCGGTGGTGGCACCATCGGCCACCCGATGGGCATCGCCGCCGGCGCGACCGCCAACCGGGTTGCGCTGGAGGCCATGGTGAAGGCCCGCAACGAGGGCCGCGACTACCTCGCCGAGGGCGAGGACATCCTCAGGGCGGCGGCGAAGCGCAGCCGCGAACTCGACGTCGCGCTCGCCACCTGGGGCGACATCACGTTCAACTACGAGTCGACCGACACCCCGGACGTCCTGCCGACGCCCACCACCGTCTGAACGGGCCGGCCGAAAAGGCCGTCTGAGGGAGGAGTACGCGCATGCGCATCACCCAGGGAACCTTCTCGTATCTGCCGGATCTCACCGACGACGAGATCCGCGCCCAGCTGCGGTACGCACTCGACCAGGGCTGGCCGGTGTCGGTCGAGTTCACCGACGACCCACACCCGCGCAACATCTACTGGGAGATGTTCGGACTGCCGATGTTCGACCAGGAGGACGCGGCGGCGATCATGATGGAGGTCAACTCCTGCCGGTCGGCGTTCCCGGACCACTACGTGCGGGTCAACGCCTTCGACACCCACCTTGGGCGACAGACCACGGCGCTGTCGTTCATCGTCCAGCGACCTGCCCACGAACCCGGCTACCGGCTGGACCGGCAGGAGGCCAGCGACCGCCGGATCAGCTACACGACACACCCGTACGCGACGGAACGGCCGGCGGGTGAGCGGTACACGGCCGGCGTGCCGCGCGGCCGCGGGAGCGATCCGCGATGACGGCTCGGGCCGGATTCTCGATGACCAGGCCGGGTCAGCGGCCCGGTGAGTGGCCAGCCGCCCAGCCGGCCCCGCCCTCCGGGCAGCGCGGTGCGGGTTCCACCCCGGATCCCGCACCGCCCGCGGAGGAACCGCTGGCCCCGGACGCCACGGTCGATCTGGATGTGCTGCGCCGTGACACGGCCGTGGACGAGGTGCTCGCCGAACTCGACCGCGAGCTCGTCGGCCTTGGACCGGTCAAGGCCCGCATCCGGGAGATCTCCGCGCTGCTGCTGATCGACCGCACCCGGCAGCGCTTCGGCCTGGGCACGTCCCGGCCGAACCTGCACATGTGTTTCACCGGCAGCCCGGGCACCGGCAAGACAACGGTCGCGCTGCGGATGGCCGAACTGCTCAGGCGCGTGGGTTATCTACGGCGTGGCCACCTGGTGTCGGTGACTCGTGACGACCTGGTCGGCCAGTACATCGGACACACCGCGCCCAAGACCAAGGAGGTCATCAAGCGCGCGATGGGCGGGGTTCTGTTCATCGACGAGGCGTACTACCTCTACCGCGCGGAGAACGAACGGGACTACGGGCAGGAGTCCATCGAGATCCTGCTTCAGGTGATGGAGAACAACCGGGACGATCTGGTGGTCATCCTCGCCGGATACGAGGACCGCATGAACGATTTCTTCACGTCCAATCCGGGGATGAGCTCGCGGATCGCGCACCACATCACCTTCCCCGACTACACCCTCGACGAGCTGGCGGCCATCGGAGCGCTCATGGTGGACGAACTCGGCTACGAGCTCTCCGACACCGCGAAGAAGGTATTCCGCGAATATCTTGAGCTACGGTCCAGACAACCCCGGTTCGCCAACGCACGCAGTGTTCGCAACGCCGTGGAGCGGGCCCGGCTGCGGCAGGCGAGCAGGCTGGTCAACCACCATCCAGGACCGGTCGGCAGGCGCGATGTGATGGTGTTGGAGGCCGAGGACCTGCTGGCCAGCCGGGTGTTCGAAGGTGCCTCCCAATCAGCTTCCGCCGAAACGGATGCCGATGCCTCGGTATAACGGTTCCGCCCTGGCGGTGTGACAATCGGGATATGAGCGGTAGCGCCAGGATGCGAGCGTTCGTCGCGGTCGCTGAGACCGGGTCGATCCGTGCCGCCGCGGCAAAGCTGTTCATCACCGAATCGTCCGTTTCGACGGCGGTGACCGCACTGTCCCGCGAGATAGGTGTGCCGCTGATCGAGCGGGCTGGCCGGGGAATTCGGATGACGCCGTCGGGACAGCGCTACGCCGAATACGCCCGCAAGATCCTCGGCCTGGAGGCCGAGGCGGTGGCGGCCGCGCGTGGCGAGGTCGACCCCGAGCGTGGCCTCATCCGGCTGGCGGCGGTCACCACGGCGGCCGAGCACCTGGTGCCCCAGCTACTCGCCTCGTTCCGCGCCCAACACCCCGCTGTGGAACTGCAGCTGGAGGTCCTCAACCGGCATCGGGTGTGGCCGAAGCTGCTCGCGCACGAGGTCGATCTCGTGTTGGCGGGTCGCCCACCGGAGGGCCTGCCGTTGGTGGTGCGGGCGAGGCGGGCGAACTCACTGGTGGTCGTCGCAGCCCCGGAACTGGCCGAACGATTCACTGTGGACAGTGCGACGTGGTTGATGCGCGAGGAGGGTTCCGGAATCCGGGACACCTGCGTCTCACTGCTGGCCTCGATGGAGGTCAGCCCGGCATGCCTGACTCTGGGCTCCAACGGAGCCGTGATCGCCGGGGCCGCCGCCGGCCTGGGAGTCACGCTGGTGTCCCGGGACGCGGTCGGGGGGAAGCTGGCGGCCGGCACCGTGGTCGAGCTCGCGGTCCCGGGTACTCCGTTGGACCGGCCCTGGCATGCGGTGACCAACGACCGGCCGTCCGCGAGCACTCGGCTCTTCCTCCGGCATCTGGAACAACATCATGATCCTCTGACCGGCGGCTGGACCACCGTGCGTGCGGCGCCCCTGAACTAGGGCTGCCAAGGTGGGGCCGCCCAGCTGGGACTTCTCGGTCAGGGCCGCTCGTTGGGGCCGTAGCGCCGCGCGATCACCGCGTCCGCGTATGGCTCGGTCGTGATGTCGAGGTCCTCGATGCCAATGTCGGTCAACACCGCGCGCACGGTGGCCAGGGCCTCCGGAACGTCATCATCGGTGATGGTCTCGACCTCCAGGAAGGTCCCGTCCAGTTCCGGAACCGTGACCAGAGTGGCGAGGATGTCCCTGCCATCCGAGACGAACCGGTAGTTGCGGCAGTGCTTCGCGAACGCGACCAGGACGCAATAGCCGAGGCCGTCCAGGATGGCTCGGGTCGAGTCCGCATCGGACACGTCGGCCTCGTACTCGGGCTTCGACGCACTGGCGGCGTCGACGGCGGGCGCCTTGTATGTCAGCACGGCCCGCGTGTCGGTCTCAGACTCGATCACCCGGACGCGCAGTTCCCGTCCACTTCGGGTCAATGACCGATCCGGCTGGTCGAAATACACGTCGTGGTAGGTGCTGACCTCTTCCGTCGCCCGTTCGCGGAGCCAGTCACGCACCCGGCCCGGATCGTGAACATGGGCCTTGAACTCGGCTTCGATCGGCAACGTGACTCCTCGTGACTGGACAGGTACGGGATGATACTCGCGAGCCATTGATGAACATCAAGGCAAGTGAGCCACACCATGCACCTCGACGACGTCCAGATCGGCCAGCGCATCCGGGAAATCCGCATATGGCGCGGCATGAGCCTGTCAGCGGCGGCCGGGCTCGCCGGAATGTCGGCCTCCTATCTCTCGCTGCTCGAACGCGGCCTGCGACCGGTTACGCGGCGGGCCACTGTGGAGGCTTTGGCACATGCCTTTCGGGTTTCACCCGTCGATTTGACCGGCAGACCGCATGTTTCGGCCACCCGCGCGGGTTCGGAGCTCTGCGGCGCGATGGCGCCCGTCGCGGAGGCACTGGCCGCATGGTCGATTGGCGAGTTTCCGGACTCGACGGGCAGGCCTTGGCACGAGGTGACGGCGGAATTGGGCCGGTTCAACACCGTGCTCCGGGCCGATTCGGACTATGCCGCGCAGACGGCGATCCTGCCGCGCCTGATCGGTGACCTGTTGGCCGCGGTGGCCGAGCCGACGCATCGCCGGACGGCGCTCATCGGCCTGATCGACGCCTACCACGCCACCGGCAACATCGCCCGCCGGCTGGGCTATGTCGGCGTGCCTGCCCTGGCGGTCGAGCGGATGCGCCAGGCGGCCCACGAACTCGACGATCCGGTGTGGACGGCGTTCGTGGCCTGGTCGCGGGCGCACTATCTGGGCGGCACGAACCGTTCCCGTCAGTACGAGCTCGCCACCAGGGCGGCGGACTCGGCCGGGGCGTGTCCAGAGATCCGGGGAATGGCGAACCTGACGGCCGCGCTCGCCGCGGCGGCTCAGGGACGGGCCGACATCGCGCGGCTGCACCTGTCCGAGGCGGCGGCCATCGCCGACGGGATCGGCGCCGATGTCGGTCCGTGGCGGGGCAACGTGAACATGCAGTTCGGCCGGACCAATGTGGGCATCTGGCGGGTGTCGATCGCCGTCGAGCTCGGCGGCGGCGGCCGGGTGGCGGAGATCGCGGCGGGTGTGCGTCCCGAGACCATCACGCGGTCGCGGCAGGCCGGGTTCTGGATCGACTACGGCCGTGGCCTGCTCGCGGAGCGCAGGACGCGTGATCGCGGCATCACGGCCCTGTTGCGCGCGGAAAGCCTTGCTCCCCAACAGGTTCGCAACCACCTGTTCCTGCGCGAGGCCGTCGCCGGTCTGCTGGCGGCCGCGCGCCGTGATGCCGGCGGCCGCGAGCTGCGCGGACTGGCATACCGCATGGGGGTGGCCCCGAAAGAGTGAATCATGTGTCAGCTTGACAAAATGTCAAGGCCTCCGCCGCGATCGCTCCTAATGTGACGTCCCGTGCAGGGGACGTGGTGGAATGGCTGAGGGCGGGCTGATCGCGGCCCTCAGTTGCGCGTTCGTGTTGCTGTTGATCGTCCTGTATCTGTGGGCGAGGCATCGCCGGGCGAGATGGGTCGTCGACTATGTTCGGTCGGCGGGTTCGGACACCGAGCGGC
>DASVLX010000174.1:0-9712 GCA_036384655.1 Pseudonocardiaceae bacterium | reverse complement strand
TTCCCGCCGCGGTGACGGTGGCCACGCCGACCGCGGTCGTCTTCGCGGCGGCCAGATAGGCCGCTGCCGCGCCACCGAGCACCAGCGGGGCGACCAGGCTGCGCAGCGCGCCGTTCACATCGGCGAGTTCGGCGGCCAGCGCCCGGCACCGCTGGCACTCGTCCAGATGCGCCTCGACCTGCGCTGTTTCCCGTCGCGACAGGCCACGCCGAGTCCACGCGCCCAGCTTGTCGACCGCCGCCCGGCAGCGCTCCGACCGGGTCTCCGGCCTGCTCAGATACACCTGCAGATACGCCTGGCGTAGCCCCTCGCGGGCGCGGTAGGCCAACGCCGACACGCCGTTGGCGGTCATCCCGAGTAGCGGTGCGACCTGGGCGGGCGCCTGGCCCTCGATCTCGGTGTGCCAGAGCACCGCCTGCCAGCGTTCGGGCAGCCTGGCGAACGCCTGCGCGGCCAGCGAGCGTTCCAGTCCGGCCACGGCGGTGTCCCGGAACGGCTCGCTGATCCGTTCCGGGTTGGCGCCGGCCGCTTCGATGTCCTCGGTCAGCTCCAGCCGGCGGTCCCGCCGGGTCCGGTCGTAGGCGACATGCCGCATGGCGGTGAGCAGGTAGGCGCGGAACGCGGAATCCGGTCCGCCGCCGCTGCGCATGATGTCCAGGACCTTGGCGAATGCCTCCGATACCAGGTCATCGGCCTCGGCCGGGGAACGCGCGAGCTGCCGGGCGAGGTTGTGCGCGGCGGCGACATGCCGCGCGTACAACGAGCCGTAGGCGTCGACCTCCCCCGACCGGACGGACGCGATCAGGTTCGCGTCGCTCGGCCCCTCCACCTCGGCCGGGACGATAGCCAATGTGTCTCCTTCTCAGAGCTTGATCTCACCGCTCGATTTCCCCAACGCCCGCGCCGGCTCGATTTTTCCCGCTCCACCGCCATCCGGCCACCAGTCGGGGCCTTGGAGAAGTGATCTGACTGCTCTTGGTGTCAAGATAATTACGGAAAGTGATCTGCTCCGCGCTCGCCGTGCGGTGCTGAGGAATGACGGGAGCCAGGACAATGGGCAAGGGGGACGCGAACCGCGACGGGCAGGGACAACCCCAGCCTGAGAAGTGGGAGAACTGGGGCAGCAAGGATGACCCGAACAAGCACGAGGACGACGACGAGGACGAGAAGTAGAGCGACACGGCGCCGTGGCTGACTGGCGAGATCAGCTCGCGGTGCCGCGTGCGTCCTTCATACCGCCCGTGGTGTGGGTGGACGACCCGGGCACGGGCGAGTTCGTGTCGCTGTCGCGCGATGATGACGAGTCACGCTGGCGACAACTGGTGACCGCCGACGAGCCGATCATCACGCAGGTGGACGACGGCGCGACCGCTCCGGGACAACGTGGTCTTCGGCCGACCAGCTCGTGCAGCCAGCCGTCGCTGGTCGCCGCGATGCTTACCGCACTGGATGTGCGTGACGGCGACCGCGTGTTGGAGATCGGCACGGGAACGGGCTGGAACGCCGCCCTGCTGTCCGCCCGCGTGGGCGAACACGGCCATGTCGTATCCGTCGAGGTCGACCCGACCGTCGCCGAGGACGCCCGCCACGCCCTCGCTGCCACCGGTTTCCACCCGCTGGTGGTGACCGGTGACGGCACCGTCGGCTACCCACCCGAAGTGCCCTACGACCGAGTGATCTGCACGGCGTCGGTGCGTGCCATTCCGCCGGCCTGGATCGAGCAGACCCGGCCGGGTGGGGTGATCGTCACACCCTGGGGCACCGACTACGGCGATGACGCCCTCACCCGCCTGGAAGTCCGGCAAGACCGCACCGCCGTGGGGCGGTTCGGAACCAATGTGGCGTTCATGCGCGTTCGCGACCAGCTCCGCGAGTTCATCGAGCCGACCGACGCCGAGCTGGACGCCGCCGAGACGACCCGGACCGCGCGCGGCGGCCGCGAGCTTTTCGAGATGGTCAGCTACGACCAGGCGGCCTTCACCATCGCGCTGCGGGTGCCCGCGTGCTACCCCACCGTCGAGGACCTCGACGACGATCATCGCCGCATCGAACTGCACGACGTGGCATCCCGCTCCTGGGCCAGGCTCGACCTGGTGCGCCGCGAACACCCCTGGACCGTGCGCCAGTTCGGGCCGCGCCGGCTGTGGGACGAGGTGGACGCCGCGTATCGGTGGTGGCGGGATGCCGGCGGGCCGGCTCCGGACCGCTACACGCTGACCGTCGGGCCGGATGGCACGCACACCGTCTCCCTGGATGCCGGATATGGCCAACACCACTGGACCCTGCCAGGGTGACCGGCTGAAGTAGGCTGGCCTGCCTGTGGACTCTCGTACCCGTCTGCCGATTGTCGGCATGGTCGGCGGCGGCCAGCTCGCCCGCATGACACATCAGGCGGCGATCGCGCTCGGCCAGTCGCTGCGCGTACTCGCGGTGTCGCCGGATGATCCGGCGGCGATGGTCGCGCCCGATGTGATGATCGGCTCGCACACCGACCTTGCCGCGCTGCGCGCCTTCGCCGCCGGCTGTGACGTCGTCACCTTCGACCATGAGCATGTTCCCCAGGAGCATCTGCGCGCCCTCATCGCCGAGGGCGTAACCGTCTATCCCGGACCGTCGGCGCTGATCAACGCGCAGGACAAGCTCGTCATGCGGAACACGCTCGCCGGCCACGGCGTGCCGGTACCGGCCTTCGCCCCCGTCGCGACCGTGACCGAGGTGCTGCGGTTCGGCGCGGCGCAGGGCTGGCCGTGTGTGCTCAAGGCGGCCCGCGGCGGCTACGACGGCCGGGGCGTGTGGATGGTCGACACGCCGGAACAGGCCGAGTCACTGGCGGCCAAGCTGCTGGACGCCGGCACCCCGCTGCTGGTCGAGCGGCGCGTGGAGATGCTGCGTGAGCTGGCCGTGCTGACCGCGCGCTCGCCGTTCGGGCAGGCCGCGGTGTGGCCGGTGGTGGAGACCGTGCAGCGCGACAGGATCTGTGTCGAGGTGCTCGCGCCCGCGCCGGGCCTGTACCCGTCCCGCGCCGAGCAGGCCGCCGAACTCGCCCTGAAGATCGCCGCCGAGCTGGACGTGGTTGGCGTGCTGGCCGTTGAGCTGTTCGAGACTCCCGACGGGATCGTGGTCAACGAGTTGGCCATGCGCCCGCACAACTCCGGGCACTGGACCATCGACGGCGCCCGCACCTCGCAGTTCGAGCAGCATCTGCGGGCGGTGCTGGACTACCCGCTGGGTGCCACCGACCCGATCGCCCCGGTCTCGGTGATGGCCAATGTGCTCGGCGCCGTGTCCGGAGCGCCGAAAATGGGTCTCGACGAGCGGCTGCACCATCTGTTCGCCCGGTTCCGGAACGCCAGGGTGCACCTGTACGGGAAGTCCGAGCGGCCCGGCCGCAAGATCGGGCATGTCACCGTGCTCGGCGACAACCTCGCCGGGACCCGGCGCACCGCGACGCTGGCCGCGCACTGGCTGTCGGACGCGTGCTGGGCCGACGGTTTCGACCCACACGCCTGATCAGGAGGACTTGACAATGGCCGAACGGACCCCGTTGGTCGGGGTGATCATGGGCAGCGACTCGGACTGGCCGGTGATGAAGGCCGCCGCCGACGCGCTCGCCGAGTTCGACGTGCCGATCGAGGTCGACGTGATCTCCGCGCACCGCACCCCGCGGCGGATGCTGGACTACGCGACCTCCGCCGCCGACCGCGGGCTGCGGGTGATCATCGCGGGCGCGGGTGGTGCCGCGCATCTGCCCGGCATGGTGGCCGCCGCGACCGTGCTGCCGGTGATCGGCGTTCCGGTGCCGCTGCGATACCTGGACGGGCTCGACTCGCTGCTGTCCATCGTGCAGATGCCGGCGGGCGTCCCGGTGGCCACCGTCTCCGTGGGCGGCGCGCGTAACGCCGGACTGCTCGCCGTGCGCATCCTCGGTGCCGCCGACGCTGACCTGCGCGAACGCATGGCGGGCTTCCAGCGCGAACTGGAGCAGACAGTGCTCCGGAAGGCAAGTGTGCTGCACGACTCGCTCAGCGCCGCTGGCTCCTGAATCGGTATTAGCATCACGGCCAAAGCGTGAAACTGAAGGGTAAATCACCGTGGACGCGAATTTCGGCATCTACAAGTTGGCCGAGGAGCATGAAGCGCTGCGCGAAGCCGTACGCGCGATGGCGGAGAAGGAGATCAGGCCCTACGCCGCCGAGGTCGACGAGCAGGAGCGGTTCCCGCAGGAGGCCCTTGAGGCCCTCGTGAAGTCCGGGTTCCATGCCACGCACATCCCCGAGGAGTACGGCGGCGAGGGCGCCGACTCCATCGCCACCTGCATCGTGATCGAGGAGGTGGCGCGGGTCTGTGCGTCGTCCTCGCTGATTCCGGCCGTCAACAAGCTCGGCACGGTGCCGATCCTGCTGTCCGCCTCCGAGGAACTGAAGCAGCAGGTGCTGCCCTCGATCGCGCGCGGCGAGGCGATGGCCTCCTACGCGCTGTCCGAGCGCGAGGCCGGCTCCGACACCGCGTCGATGCGCACCCGCGCGCAGCTCGACGGCGACCACTGGGTGCTCAACGGCACCAAGTGCTGGATCACCAACGCCGGCAAGTCGACCTGGTACACGGTCATGGCGGTCACCGACCCGAACGCGTCCAAGCCGTCCCGCGGCATTTCCGCGTTCGTCGTGAAGGCGGACGACCCGGGCTTCGTGGTGGGCTCCAAGGAGCACAAGCTCGGCATCAAGGGCTCGCCCACCCGCGAGATCCACTTCGAGAACTGCACGATCCCGGCCGACCGCATCATCGGTGAGCCCGGCACCGGCCTGAAGACCGCGCTGCGGACCCTCGACCACACCCGGCCGACCATCGGCGCGCAGGCCGTCGGCATCGCACAGGGCGCCCTCGACGCGGCGATCGACTACATCAAGGAGCGCAAGCAGTTCCGCACGGCGATCGCCGACTTCCAGGGCGTGCAGTTCATGATCGCCGACATGGCCATGAAGCTGGAAGCCGCTCGGCAGCTCGTGTACATCTCGGCGGCGCGCGCCGAGCGCGGCGAGCCGAACCTGGGCTTCGTGTCCAGCGCGGCCAAGTGCTTCGCGTCCGACACGGCCATGGAGGTCACCACCAACGCCGTGCAGCTGTTCGGTGGCGCCGGCTACACCCGTGACTTCCCGGTCGAGCGGATGATGCGGGACGCCAAGATCACCCAGATCTACGAGGGCACCAACCAGATCCAGCGCGTCGTGATGGCCCGCCAGCTCCTCAAGTAAGCGTCTGACCAGCGGTTGTCCGAGCGCCAGATCAGAAACGGGCCGTCCCACGTCGAGTCGGGCGGCCCGTTCTGATGTCTGGATTGTTCGGTTAACACCGTTGTTTCACCTCCCTATGTACATTATTATGTACATAGGGAGGTGAACTATGAAGGTCATGTCGATGTCGGAGTCTCGGGCCAACTACGCGGCCACGTTGGACTCGGTGATCAACGACCAGGAAGCGGTCGTCATCACCCGGCCTGGCGGCGAGAACGTCGTCATGCTGCCCCAGCGGGAGTACGAGTCCATGCGGGAGACCTTCTATCTCATGTCCAGCCCGGTGAACCGGCAGCGGATCTCCCGTGCCGTCGAGCAACTGGACGGCGGGCATGGTCAGGTGCGCAAGCTCATCGATGCCGGCGAAGGCGACGAGTGAAGGTCACCTTCTCCGACGATGGGTGGGAAGACTACCTCTACTGGCAGGCGGAAGACCGGAAGATCGTCAAGCGGATCAACCAGCTCGTTGAGGACATCTCCCGCAACGGGAACGAGGGGATCGGGAAGCCCGAGCCGCTGCGCCAAGAGTGGGCTGGATGGTGGTCGCGCAGGATCACCCAGGAGCACCGCCTCGTCTACCGGGTAGTCAGTGACAGCATCGAGATCGCGGTGTGCAGGTTCCACTACGGAAAGTAACAGCCGCCGGTAGCGGTGGGGTGATGCCCGGGGCCTGGTCAGTGGGCGCGGGCGACCTGGCCGTCGGGGCAGGCCGAGGCATTCGCGGCCGGCCTACGACCGTTCGCCATCGACGGTCCGTTCGTGCGTTGAGCGGACCGATCACCGTTCCGCGGATAACGTGGGACCGTGCCGTACAGCTATGTCGTCCGGTCCCATTCGCAGGCCGGTCCGGATGCCGTTTTCGCGTTGCTCGTTCGGGCGGCCACCTGGCCGTCGTGGTCGCCGATCGACGCGGCCGAGGTTGAGGGTGGAGCCGACCCAGCGGGCGAGCAACAGGTCGGCGACATCAGGGTGTTCCGCACCGGCCGCGCGATCTCCCGGGAGCGCATCACCGGCCTGATCGCCGATCGGCGGTTCGCCTACGAGAACCTCGGCGGGCCGTTCAAGTCCTATGACGCCATCATCGAACTCGCGGAGGCGCCGCGGGGCGGCACGGACATCACGTGGACGGCGACCTTCGAGCCGAAGCTGCCGCTGTCGGGTGCCTTCTGGCGCTGGTATTTGACCCGCTTCATGCAGCGCATGGCCAACGGCCTGGCGCGGTACGCGGCCAAGAACGAGTCGATGCTGTGATCGCTTTGACGCTGTGATTGCCTTCGGCCCTGGTCCTCGTGACATTCCCGAGAGCGCCCCGCCTGCGGACTCGGACGACTGACCCGGGATCTGCCGCCTGGCGACACAGTGAGTGTTCGATCGGCTACCCACAGGCGCCAGAGGCCTCAGCTCCAGAAGCCTCCCGGTGGCCATGCTGACAGCGCACAGGGCAGTGGCTCTGTGAAGTGAGCCCGGCAGCCTTCCGGGCGGTGGGTGGGCCGGGCTTCGCGCTGTTCTGCTCAGGTCAGGTCGATCGTGATGCGTTCGGTGGAGCGGCGGGCGGCAAGGGCGGCGGGGTCGGAGTTCACGCACTGGACCAGGGAGGCCTGGGCGGCGAGTACCGGGAGCAGCACCGAGCGCACGCCGTCGGGGATCGACCAGTCCCGAGTGGACAGGACGCGATCGCCCGGCCCGATGCCGAGTTCCTTTGCCCGTGCACGGGCTTCCGTCACGACATCGTCCACAGTGGCATCCGGGAACGCCAGGGTATCGCCGGGCACGGACGGCGGGTCGAAGTCGTCGCCCTGCACGCGGATCTCGTTGAGGTAGTCGACGGCTCCGTCGGCCGGCTCGTCGGTCAGGCCGCGGCCGAGCGGGTCCAGCGACACGATCGCCACCGTGGCCGCCCCGGCGGTGTCGGCCGGCGCGTGGTCGGGTGCCACGAACGCCACCTCGGCGCCGTCCGGATCATCGGTGATCGTCGCTCCACACCACCAGGCGCCGAGCAGCACGCCGAGGGTCTGCCAGTGCGCGGGCAGCCGCACCGCGATCGGGGTGCCCACCTGCACATCCCATTCGTAGAGCAGCCAGTTCGCGGTCTTCGCGGCCCAGTTCGCGGTGGTGGCGCGGGACAGTTCCACCCGCGCGCCGAGTGCGTCGTCGTAGTACGTGATCAGCGGCTGTGCCGCGGCGGCCAGCAGCGGCCGGAGCAGTTTCTCGGTGAGGCTCACCGGTTTGCCTCGCTCGGTTCACGGCTCGGTTCACGGTTCAGTTCACGCATGGCACGCCATTGACGTTGGCCGGCACGCCGAGCGGGAATCGCGCGGCGGCCGGATGCACCGCCGAGGAACCGGCGGCAGGGGAGGGAGTGACGGTCGGCGCCGACGGTGTCGGGGATCCGGCGCCCGCCAGGCCGGTGAAGAACTGGTGCACCTGGTTCGGATCGACCACCACGATGCTCTGCCCATCCGGGCTGCGCCCGTTGCTGTTGACGACCGGAATGGTCTTGAAGATGACGTTACCCGACGTCAACGCCTGAGCCTGTTGTGCCAGGCCGAGAAGGTCCAGGCCGGGATCGGTGACCAGGGACTTCTTCGCCGCGTCGACCAGCTTGTTCAGCGCGGCCGGATTCGCCAGCACGCCCGACGAGATCAGCTTGTGCGCGGCGGATTCCAGGAATACCTGCTGCCGCACGATGCGGTCCAGATCACCGTCCGGGAGATTCTTCCGCTGGCGCACGAAGGACAGCGCGTCGGTTCCGGAGATGACCTGGTAGCCGGCGGGGAAATCGGCGCCGGAATCCTTGTCCACGGTGGCCTGCCGCAGGCACACCGGCACACCGCCGATGGCCTGGCTGATCAGGTAGAAACCGTAGAGCCCCACCTCGGCGTAGTGATCGATATGCACGCCGGTGAGATTCTGCACGGTCGCCAGCAGCGCGACCTGGCCGGCCTCGTCGGACTCCTTCTCGATCTCTGAGGCAGTCTTGCCGGACTTACCCAGTTGGTGCTCGATGTTCGTCTTGGTGAGACCGTAGGCGCCGTTGACCTTGGTCATCCCGAGCTCGGGCACGGAAACATAGGAATCACGCGGAATGGAGATCGCGTAGGCCGGCGCGCCGTTGTTGGGAATGCGCAGCACGATCAGCGTGTCGGTGTTCAGGCCCGCGTCCCACTGGGTGCGCAGCCGGGTGAGCACACTGGTCGGCAGGGGATTGCCCTGCAGATCGGTGCGGCTGTCGGTGCCCACCAACAGGATGTCGTTGGCGCCGTCGTCGACCGGCGGTGACTGGGTGGCGACCTCGTGCTGGAGATCCTGCAGCGCGTTGGTCGTGTTCGTGTTGTCGCGCAGCCGTTGCAGGTTGAACCACACCACCCCCACGGCCACCAGCACCGCTACGGACAGCAGCGTCAATAAGGTTCGGGCGGCCATGGTCAGCGGTCTTCTGGAGGGCCCCATGCCCAACAGGCTAACGGTGCGTGGCCGGCGGCGTGCGAGGATTCAGCACATGGCTCAACTGGCTTTGCTCGTCGCGGGCGGGCGCGGTCAACTCGGCAGCGATCTCGCCACGCTCGGTGTCCGGTACGGCACGGTGCGGGCGCCCGGCTCGGCCGAACTGGACATCACCGATGAGGTGTCGGTCCAGCGGGCGGTCGTGGAACTGGTGGCGCGCGCCGGTGGCCGGCAGCCGGTGGCGATCAACGCCGCCGCCTACACGGCCGTGGACGCGGCCGAGTCGGACGAGGCCCGCGCGCGGGCGGTGAACGCCGACGGTCCCGGCGTGCTGGCGCGGGCCTGCGCCGAGCAGGGTGTGCCGCTGATCCACGTGTCGACCGACTACGTGTTCCCCGGCGACGGCACCCGACCGTACGAACCGGACGATCCCACCGGCCCCACCTCCGTGTACGGGCGGACCAAGCTGGCCGGCGAGCGGGCGGTGCTGGATTCGCCCGCCCACGCCTGGGTGGTGCGCACCGCCTGGCTGTACGGCGCCACCGGCGGCAACTTCGTGAAAACCATGGCGCGCCTGGAACGTACCAAGGACACGCTGTCCGTTGTGGATGATCAGAAGGGTTCGCCGACCTGGTCGGCGGACCTGGCCGCCGGGTTGCTGGAACTGGCCACGGCGGTGGTCAATGGTGGCCCAGAACAGCGGGTATTGCACTGCACCAACGGCGGCGAGACCACCTGGTTCGGGCTGGCACGCGCGATCTTCGAGGAGCTTGGCGCCGATCCGGAACGCGTGAAGCCCTGCACGACGGCGGAGTTCCCGCGCCCGGCACCCCGGCCGGCGTACTCGGTGCTGTCCGACGCGGCCTGGCGCAAGGCGGGGCTGACCCCGCTGCCGCACTGGCGCGCCGCGCTCACGGCGTTCGTCGCCCGGCACGGCGACGTGCTGCGCTGACAGAGCGGCGCTGACCAGCGCCGAT
>DASVLX010000173.1:0-4192 GCA_036384655.1 Pseudonocardiaceae bacterium | reverse complement strand
AGGAATCCGGTGGGAAACGGATCGGTGGGGTCAAGAAGATACTGGCCCATGCCGGTGATCCAGGCCCGTCCGGTGACGGTCGGAATCACGGCCGGCAGTGTGCCGACCGTGGTGGTGTCGATCAACCGCCCGGTGAAGCGGCTGCCGATGATCGACTCGTTGACGAAATCGGTGTCGAGTGGCAGCTCACCCCGGGCGTGCAACTGGGCCATCCGCGCGGACGTTCCGGTGCCGCAGGGCGAACGGTCGAACCAGCCCGGGTAGATCGCCATGGCGTGCCGGGACCGCGCGGCCGTCGAGCCGGGGGCGGCGAGATAAACGTGATGGCAGCCGGTGATCTCCGGTTGTTCCGGGTGCTGTGGCGCGAGTTGCTCGGTGACCGCGTCCATGATCGCCAGGCCGGCGTCCAGCATCCGCTGCCGGCCGGCCGGCTCGTCCGGCGCGAACGGCACGCCCAGCGCCGAGAGTTCGGTGATGGCGTAGAAGTTGCCGCCGAACGCCACATCGACGTTCACCTCACCGAACCCGGGCACGTCGACGGCGGCGTCGAGCTTGTAGGCGAACGCCGGCACGTTGCGCAGGGTCACCGAGTCGGCGTGCCCGTCCCGCACCGCGACGGTGGCGGTGACCAGGCCGGCGGGCGTGTCCAGCCGGATCTCGGTGACCGGCTCGGTCACGGTGACCATGCCGGTCTCCACCAGCACGGTGGCCACCCCGATCGTGCCGTGCCCGCACATCGGAAGGCACCCGCTGACCTCGATGAACAGCACACCCCAGTCGGCGTCCGGGCGGGTCGGCGGCTGCAGGATCGCGCCGCTCATCGCGCCGTGCCCGCGCGGCTCGAACATCAGCAGGGTGCGGATGTCGTCGAGATGCTCCAGGAAGTAGCGGCGCCGATCGGCCATGCTGTCGCCGGGAATCACGCCGACCCCGCCGGTGATCACCCGGGTGGGCATGCCCTCGGTGTGTGAGTCGACGGCGGCGAAGTAGCGGGAACTGCGCACGACGAGCCTCCCCTCACCGGTGGCCGGCGGCCAGCAGCTTCTCGGTCACGTCGCGGATCGTGCCGGCGATGTCGTCGGGCAGCGGCCGGCGCGGCGCGCGGCACGGCCCACCGTAGCGGCCGACGACCTCCATGGACAGCTTGATGGCCTGCACGAACTCGGTGCGGGAGTCCCAGCGCAGCAACGGATGCAACGCCCGGTACAGCGGCAGCGCCGTCGCCAGGTCACCGCGTTGTGCGGCGGTGAACAGCTCCACGCAGGCCCTCGGCAGGGCGTTCGGGTAGCCGGCCACCCAACCGGGGGCGCCGGCGATGGCGAGTTCGAGCGTGACGTCGTCGGCGCCGACCAGCACGTCCAGGCCGGGTGCCAGCTCGCCGATCCGGTAGATGCGCCGGACGTCCCCGGAGAACTCCTTGACCGCGACGATCAGGCCCTCGCCGTGCAGGCGGGCCAGCAGTTCGGGCGTCAGGTCGACCTTGGTGTCGATCGGGTTGTTGTAGGCGACGATTGGCAGGCCGACCCGGGACACCTCCCGGTAGTGCTCGACCACCGCGTCCGCGTCGGCGCGATAGGCGTTGGGCGGCAACAACATCACGGCCGGGCAGCCGGCCTCGGCGGCGTCCTCGGCCCAGGACGCGGCCTCGCGGGCACCGTAGGCGGAGGAGTTGGGGATGACCGAGAAGCCCTCGGGCGCGGCGGCGACCGCGGTCCGCACCACCCGCGAGCGTTCCTCGGGCGTGAGGTTCTGGTACTCGCCCAGTGAGCCGTTAGGGGTGACGCCCTGGCAGCCTTCGGCGGCGAGCCAGGCGATGTGGTCGGCGTAGCGGGCGAAGTCCACGGCGAGGTCCGCGTTCAGCGGCAGCGCGGCGGCGACGAGAACGCCGTGCCACGGTTGGCGGGTGCTGGCGGTCATGCTGCTCCTCAGGAGGTTCCGGTGAAGCCTCAACATCAGTAGAATGTCACACTGCACAGTCCCAGGCAAGACGTCCCGACGAGCGGAGCCGAGCCATGAGCATGAGCGCGAAGCCATGAACACCGACGTCGTCGTGATCGGCGCGGGCATCGTCGGCGCCGCCTGCGCCCAGGCCCTCGCGCGCGCCGGGCTGAGCGTGCTGGTGGTCGACCGTGGCCCGATCGCCGGCGGCACCACCGGCGCCGGCGAGGGAAACCTGCTGGTCTCGGACAAGGAACTGGGCCCGGAACTGGACCTGGCCCTGCTGTCCCACCACCGCTGGCGCGAGCTCGCGGCGCTGCCCATCCCCGGCGCGGACACCACCCTCGGCGAGTACGCGGAGCTGGAGGAGAAGGGTGGCCTGGTCGTCGCCTCCGATACCACCACACTGTCCATTCTCGACACTCTCACCGGGCAACAGCGCGCCGCGGGCGTCGACGCGGAACCCGTGCCCGCGGACCGGCTTACCGAATACGAACCGCATATCGCGGCCGGCCTGGCCGGCGGTTACCTGTATCCGCAGGACATGCAGGTGCAGCCGATGCGCGCGGCCGCCGGGCTGCTGCGGATCGCCCGTGCCGACGGCGCCCGCGTCAGCCTCGGCAACGCGGTCACCGGCTTCGTACGGGACGGCGACCGGGTGATCGGCGTGCGGACCGAGCGGGACAAGATCGGCTGCGCGGCCGTGGTCAACGCGGCCGGCACCTGGGCCGGTGAGATCGCGGCGCTGGCCGGGGTCACCGTGCCGGTCGCACCCCGGCGCGGCTTCATCCTGGTCACCGAGCCGCTGCCGCCGCTGGTGCGGCACAAGGTCTACTACGCCGACTACGTTGCCGACGTGGCCAGCAACTCCGCCGCCCTGCAGAGCTCCACGGTCGTCGAGGGCACCCGGTCCGGGACCATTCTGATCGGCGCGACCCGCGAGCGGGTCGGCTTCGACCGTTCCTGGTCCGACCACGCCATCCGCGAGCTCGCGCGGGGCGCCGTCGCGCTGTTCCCGTTCCTGGCCGGCGTGTCGGCGATCCGCGCCTATCGCGGCTTCCGCCCCTTCTGCCCCGACCACCTCCCGGTGATCGGCCTCGACCCCCGAGCACCCGGCCTGTGGCACGCCTGCGGCCATGAGGGCGCGGGCATCGGACTGTCCGCCGTCACCGGGGCGCTGATCGCCGAGTCGATCACCGGCCACACGTCCACAGTGGACCCGCACCCCTTCCGGCCGGAGCGATTCGAGGACGCCGCATGAACCCGACCTTCACCTTCACCTTCGATGGCCAGACGATCCAGTTCCAGGACGGCTGGACCGTCGCCGCCGCACTCACCGCCGCGGGCATCCGGTCCTGGCGCACCACCCGGAAGGAAGCCCGGCCGCGTGGCATCTTCTGCGGCATCGGCGTCTGCTACGACTGCCTGATCACCGTCAACGACCAGCCCTCGCTGCGCGCCTGCCTGCTGCCCGCGCACGCCGGCGATGTGATCGTCACCCAACACGGGACGGGACATGATGAACGCTGATCGGTACGACGTGCTCGTTATCGGCGCCGGTCCGGCCGGCATGGCGGCAGCCTGCACGGCCGCCGAGGCCGGGTCGCGGGTGGTGGTCGTCGACGCGGCCGGCTCGCCGGGTGGCCAGTTCTGGCGCAACGCCGACGCCGGACCACGGCTGCACCACCGGCATGGGGCCTACCGGCGGCTGCGGGCGCGCGCGACCACGGCCGGGGTTCGGTTGGCGGCCGAGCACACCGTGCAGACGGTCCGCGCCGACGCTGACGGATTCACACTGGCCTGCGCGGTCGGGGCCGAGCCTCGGACCGCACAAGAACTGACCACGCTGCGCGGACACCGCCTGATCATCGCCATCGGTGCCTACGACCGGCAGATGCCGTTCCCCGGTTGGGACCTGCCCGGCGTGCTGGCCGCCGGCGGGGTGCAGGCACTGCTCAAGGCCCACGGCGTGCGGGCCGGCGCACGGGTGGTGGTCGCCGGCACCGGTCCGCTGCTGCTGCCGGTCGCCGACGCGCTGATCCGTAGCGGGGCTCGGGTGCCGGCGATCCTGGATGCCAACTCCCCCACCGGATTCGCCCGCCACCCGGCCGCCCTGGCCGGATCGATCGGCAAGCTCGGCGAGGCCGCCGGGTATGCCGCCCGGCTGGCGCTGGCCCGCACGCCGTATCCGCGCCGGCAGGCCGTGGTGGCCGCGCTGGGCGACGAGCGGATCGAGGCGGTCCGCGTCGCCCGG
>DASVLX010000172.1:0-1576 GCA_036384655.1 Pseudonocardiaceae bacterium | reverse complement strand
CCGTCATCGGGCTCGTCGCCGGGCTCGGGCTCGGCGCGTCCGGCGCGGTGGTGCAGGCGCTCACCCGCAACCCGCTGGCCGACCCGGGCACGCTTGGTGTCACCTACGGCGCCGGCTTCACCGTGGCACTGGCCGTGGCCTTCCTCGGCGTGACAACGCCCGCCGGCTATGTCTGGTTCGCACTGGCCGGCGCGGCCGTGTCGACCGTGCTGGTGTTCGCCATCGGCTCGCTCGGCGCCCGGCGTCCCCGTCCGGAACAGCTGCTGCTGGCCGGCATCGCGGTCAGTTCGGTGCTGGCGGGGATCGTGGCGGCCATCCGGTTGTCCGATCCGCGGCGGTTCGACACGCTGCAGATCTGGGCCGCCGGTAGCCTGCGCGACCGGGACTGGAGCGTCCTGGTGCCGGTGCTGCCGATGCTGGCCGCCGGGGTGCTGCTCGCCCTGCTGCTGGGCGGTCCACTCAACGCGCTGGCGCTGGGCGAGGAACGCGCCGCCGCGCTCGGTTCCGCGGTGGGACGCACCAGGGTCGTGGCCATCACCGCGGTGACTCTGTTGGCCGGTGGGGCGACCGCGGTCGCCGGCCCGATCGCGTTCGTCGGGCTGATGATCCCGCACGTCGCCCGCTGGATCACCGGCCCGGACCAGCGCTAGATCATCGCGTTGTCCCTGGTGCTGGCGCCGGTGCTGCTGCTGGCCGCCGACATCGCGGCCCGGGTCGTGCTGTGGCCGGGCGAGGCGCCGGTCAGTGTCGTCACCGCGTTCCTGGGCGCACCCGCGCTCATCGTCCTGGTGCGGCACCGCCGGGTGGTCCAGCCATGACCACCGTGGCCAGGGCCGCCCGGCCACGGGTGTCCACTGTGGCCGGTCGCCGTCCGGGATGGCGGCGCGCCCTGCTGGTGACCGTGGTCTCCGCCGGCGTGGCCGTGTTGTTGGGCGTTGTCGCGCTGGGCATCGGCGACTACCCGCTGTCGGTGTCCGAGGTGGTGCACGCACTGACCCACGACGACGGCTTCGCCAGCACCGTGGTGGTGTCGTGGCGGCTGCCCCGGGTCACGGCCGCGCTGGCGTTCGGAGCCGCGCTCGGCCTGTCCGGCGCGCTGTTCCAGTCGCTGACCCGCAACCCGCTCGGCTCCCCCGACGTGATCGGCTTCTCCGCCGGCTCCTACACCGGCGTGCTGCTGGCCACCACCGTGCTGACCGGCAGCGGGGTCGCGGTCGCGGCGTGGGCACTCGGTGGTGGCGTGGTCACCGCGCTGGCGGTGTACCTACTGGCCTACCGGCGTGGCGTGCACGGCCTGCGGCTGATCGTCACCGGCATCGGGGTCACCGCGATGTTGCAGGCGGTGAACGTGTGGCTGCAACTGCGCGCACAGGTGGACGTGGCGATGACCGCGTCGGTGTGGGCGGTCGGGTCATTGGACACAGTGGACTGGACGCAACTGTGGCCGGCACTGCTCGGGCTGGTGGTGTGTGGTGGCGCGGTGGCCGCGACCGTCCGCCCGCTGCGGCAACTCGAACTCGGCGACGACCTGGCCGCGGCACACGGCCTGCGGGTGGAACCGGCCCGGCTGGCGATC
>DASVLX010000171.1:0-3567 GCA_036384655.1 Pseudonocardiaceae bacterium | reverse complement strand
CGAGGTCGCGGTCGGCGATGTCGGCGCCCGGCCCTATCTCGCCCGCCATGCGGTGCGCGAGGTGCCCTGCGAGGACATCGCCGTCGGCGAGGACATGGACGTGCCACCGCCGCAGGCCCAGCCGCGGTGATCAGCCACGGTGATCAGGCGCGTTCCTGGCCCGGCTTGTACTCGGTGGGGCGGCGCGCCTTCGGCCGGACCGGCGGGATCTGTTCGGCTGGCGAGCGGCGCGGCCCAGACCACAGCGCGGGCACCGCGTCGGTCGCGGCGGCCAGCGCGTACACGGTGGACTCGTAGTTGACCCGCCAGCCGCGGAAATGCGGCCAGGCCTCCTCGGCGCCGCGCTCCACCGGGAACCCCACGTCGACCAGCTTGGTGACACCGGCCAGATAGTCCTGATAGGACAGTTGGATCTGGCCATCCGGATCGGGGTCGTCGTCGACCGGAATACCGACCGTGGTGGCGATCTCGCGCAGCGCGCTGAACCCCATGCGCAGGCAGAACCGGGGCTCGATGCGGTCCCGGCTCGGACACAACGCGAGCAGCAGCGCAGCCGAGTCCATCACCGCGAGCAGCGCGATCAACCAGGACTGCAACGGCCGCGGCGACCGGAACCGGATCAGCATCGGGTAGTTGGTGTGGCTCTCCGCGATGTCGGCGGCCCAGCCCTCCCACTCCTTGTACAGCGTCATCAGGTCGTCCTCGGGAAGGCTGATCCCGTAGCGGGTGCGAGCCAGCAGCTCCGGGCCCCAGGCCGGCGCGCCCGCCCGCGCCGCGAGCAGCGCCACCTGGTTCTCCCGGCGACTGAACGCGGAATACAGGGTGGGCAGGTAGGAGATCTGCAGTGCGAGGATCGCCAGCCCGCTGGCCGCGGCGAACACGTTCAGCACGGTGTCGGCGGTCGTCTCGGGGGCGGTGAACCCGAGGGTGAACATCGACGACGCCGCCTCCAGCGCGGCCTCGCTGATGCCCTCGGGCGACACCGGCCACAGCAGCAGGGTGTAGCCGACGAAGAACGCGAGAATCCAGCAGAAAAGCAGCGCGGCGATCAGCGCGACGGGTTGGCCCGCCAGGATACGGTCCCGGACCAGGTATTTCCGGCGCTGGACGACCAACTGGAACGCCCTGTCGACCACCCTGTCGACCATCCCGAGCAGGCCGCCGCTGCGGGCCCGCGCGACGACGAGCGTCCGGGCGGCGCTCACCGCCGTCGTGACCACCAGCACTCCGCCCACGATCGCGGCCAGAATCCGCACCACCTGCACGGGGTCAGTCTGCCAAGGCCGGCAGCCGGTGGTGGTCGCCGTGCAGCGGCTCGAACAGATCACCGTGCTCCTTCAGCCGCCCGGGGATGTCCCGGGCGGTGAACACGAGATCGTCGGGCGTCCGGCAGGTCTCCACCTCATGCCAGGTCACCGGTGTGGACACGGTGGGCCGTGACCGGGCACGCAGCGAATAGGGCGCGATGGTCGTCTTGGCGAGGTTGTTCTGGCTCCAGTCGATCAGCACCCGGCCCCGGCGCTCGTCCTTGGCCATGGTGGCGACCACCCGGTCCGGATACCGCCGCGCCAGCCGCCCGGCGAGCGCGCGGGCGTACGCGGAGGTGTCGTCGGGGTGGCTGACCTTGACCGCCACATACAGTTGCAGCCCCTTGGATCCGCTGGTCTTGGGCAGCGACGTCAGGCCGTCCTCGCCCAGTTCATCCCGGATCAGCGTGGCGACCCGGCAACACTCCACAATGGAGGCCTTCTCGCCGGGATCAAGGTCGAACACCAACAGATCCGGGCAGCACCGGCCGCCCCGTGGCCCAACGGTCCACTGTGGAACATGCAGTTCCAGCGCGGCGAGATTGGCCAGCCAGACGAGCGTGGCGATGTCGTCGGCCAACACGAAATCGGCGGTCTCCCGGCCGGTGCCGCTGCTCGGGGTGGGCTGCCTGGTGGTACGCACCCAGTCCGGCGCGCCGCGCGGCACGTTCTTCTCGAAGAACGACTCGCCGTCCACGCCGTTCGGGTACCGGCGCAGGGTGACCGGCCGGTCGCGCAGATGCGGCAGCAGCACGGACGCCGTCTCCGCGTAGTAGCGCACCACCTCGGACTTGGTGAACCCGTCGGAGGGGTAGAGCACCTTGTCGAGGTTGGTCAGCTTCAGCCGGCGGCCGGCGAGGTCGACCGTGGTGTCGACGGCCACGACTCAGCCCGCCCGGTCGGGTGACGCGGGCCGTTTCGGCAGGTCACGGCGCCGGCGCACCATCCAGTCCTGCTGGTCCGGGTCCTTCTGGAAGAACACGTACCGGCCCTGGACGCGGCTGCCGTGCAGGTTGACCTGGATCTCCCGGTCGGTCCACTTCTCGGTCTCGTACCGGCCGCGGTCCCAGATCAGGACCTTCCCGCCGCCGTACTCCCCCTTCGGGATGTCACCCGCGAAGTCCGCGTACTCCAGCGGATGGTCCTCGGTGTGCACGGCCAGGTGCACCACGCCCATCTCGGTGGGCAGGCCCTTGGGCACGGCCCAGGACACCAGCACACCGTCGTGCTCGAACCGCACGTCATAGTGCAGCCGGCGGGCGTGATGCTCCTGGATCACGAACACGTCGTCGTCGCCGTGCGGCAGCGGGCCGTCCGCCGGCACTGGCTCGGGCGTGCGCCCGGGATCGCGTCGCCGCCGGTATTCGGCGAGATCGGGCATGACCCCATGGGACTCCCGGCGCGCGGCCGGTGCAACCCGTGTGCCCGAACATCACCACGACCGAGACACAGAACGCGAGACACAGAACGGGCGTAGGGGCGGCTTCGGGACCGCCCCTACGCCCAAACGGCCAATGCACATCCGATGAGCGCGAGGTCCACCAACCGCTCACCGGGGCTAACCGGCCTGTTCCGCCGCCGCGTCCGTGGTCGTGCGAGCGCCCTGGCCCCGCGCGAGGCGTGAGACCAACCCGTCAACGGTCCGTGGTGGGACTTTTTCGGACTGCGGTCGGTTAGTGGCAGGTAACTAACCTACCGATCAGTACAGTATAAGCCGGTCAACCACTTGGCAATGGGCAAGTGTCACTCAAACCAACTGAAATGCTCGCGGAAGTTGCGAAGTCCCGCTGAACCAGACAAACCACCCGCTCACCTGGTGCTCCGGGCGCCTATTTCGCGCGTCGGAAGTTGTGGGCGGCGAAGAGCGAGCCAACCAACGCCGCCGCCGCCACCAAACCGAGGGCCAGCGGCAGGGCCCAGTCCAGCGGTTGGCCGAGCGCCAGCTCTCGCTCGGCGTCGATCGCGTACGTCAACGGGTTGGCCCGGGCGACCATCCGCAGCCAGGTCGGCAGTGCGTCGATTGGCATGTATCCGCTGGACACGAACATCAGCGGGAACATCACGATGAACGACACGGCCTGCATGGTCTCGACGTTGCTCTGCCAGGTAGCGATCGCCACGAACAGCCAGCCCAGTCCCCAGCCGACCACCACCGACAGCGCGACCGCCGCCACGATCCCCAGCACGCTGCTCGGCCGGAAGTCCAGGAACACCACGGCGGACAGCACGATGACGACCAGCACAGCGGTCAGCCGCACCG
>DASVLX010000170.1:0-3334 GCA_036384655.1 Pseudonocardiaceae bacterium | reverse complement strand
CTCGTCATCGTCGCGCTGATCATTTACTTCGTTGTCCGCCGGTAACGGGAAGTCCGCGACCGCGCTGCTGCTGCGGGGCGTGGACCGGGCGGCGTTCGCGGCCGCGTTGGCCGACCGGTTGCGCCGGCATGGCGTGCCGGTCGGCTTCTCCTGCATCGAGGATTTCGTTCGCGCCATCTCGGCCAGGCCGCCCGACTCGCTGTCGGCGCTGTACTGGGCGGCACGGGTCACGCTGGTGCGTCGGCAGTCCGAGATCGCCGTGTTCGACGCGGTGTTCAGGATGGTCTTCGAGGCGGCCACGCTGTCGCTGGATCCGCATGCCCGGCGGCACACGCTGGGCGGGAAGTCCGGCGCGGAGGACGTGTTCGCGCCGGCGGCCGCCGCCGCTGTCGACCAGATCGACGGCGGCGGGCTGCCGTGGGCGACGCTGCCGCCGGCGATCGGCACGGCGGAGGACTCCGACGCGCCGCTGTTGTTTCCGGAGCGGCTGCCCAGTGATCTCGACGCGCTGGCGGACCTGCCGTTCGAGGAACTGCGCCCGGACCAGTTGAGCCTGCTGGGCGACTGGCTGGCGGCCACCCGGGTGCACTGGCCAACCCGGCGCAGCCGGCGGTTGGCGATCAGCCGCTCGGGGTCGCGCGTCGCCGTCCGGCCGACCATCGCCAGATCGCGGCGCACCGGGTTCGAGCCGGTCACGCTGATCCGGGTACGGCCGGTGCGCAGGCCGCGCCGGGTGCTGATGCTCTGCGATGTCAGCCAGTCCATGCAGGCCCAGGCCACCGCCTACCTGCATCTGATGCGCGCGCTGGCGGTGGTGACCGACGCGGAGGTGTTCACCTTCGCGACCCGGCTCACCCGGCTGACCCCGGCGCTCACCCACCGCTCCGCGGCGGTGGCGATCGAGCAGGCCACCGCCAAGGTCACCGACCGGTTCGGGGGCACCCGGATCGCCACCAACCTGCACGATCTGCTGGCGTCCCGGCATGGTGACCTGCCGCGCGGCGCGATCGTGATCATCGCCTCGGACGGCTGGGACAGCGACCCAGCCGAACGACTGGCCGCCGAGATGGCCCGGCTGCGCCGCCGCGCCCACCGCCTGCTGTGGCTGAACCCGAGGGCGTCGGCGCCGGGCTTCCAGCCGACGGTGTCGGCGATGGCCGCCGCGCTGCCCTACTGCGACAGGCTGCTGCCGGCCGACACGTTCCGGTCGCTGCGCGAGGTCGTCCAGGAGATCGCCCGCTGCGACCAGGTTCGTCCTGCGGTGTGACTCCTGCACGTGCCGGCTCTACTGTCAGTACTTCTGTTGGTATCACGGGAAAATCCGTTCGGTGTGTCGTCCATTGAGGTCTCATCCGTGCCCGCTGGGGCGCGGTACCGTGCGAGTCAAATTACTGACGCACGAGGTGGGACGACATGGCTGCTGGGCAGGATGATCCCGATCGCAAACTGTTCGCGGAAGAGCTCAAGGCGATGCGCAAGCAGCGCGGCTGGTCGCGCGAGGAACTGGCGAAGTTGATCAGTTTCAGCCCGTCGACCATCGGCAACATCGAGGCGGCGTTCCGTGCGCCGACTCGCGAGCAGGCATTGCTGTTGGACAAGGCGTTCGACACGCCGGGCACGTTCTCCCGGCTGGAGGAACGGTTGCGTGGGGTGGTGTTCTCGTCCGGCTTCAGGCCGTTCCACCCGTATGAAATTCGGGCGCGGACGCTGAAGTACTTCCAGAACATGTTGGTACCAGGCATGTTTCAGACCGAGGATTACGCTCGGGCGATCCTGGAATCGCATCCCGGTGTCAGCGCACCGGAGGTGGAGGAGCGGGTCGCCGGGCGCATGGCCCGCCAGTCGATCCTGGACCGGAATGACCCACCATGGATGTGGATCGTGTTGGACGAGCACGTGCTGCACCGCAACATCGGTGCGCCCGAGCTGATGGCGGCCCAGTTGGAGCGTCTGGTCACGCTGAACGAGCGGCCGAGGATCAACATACAGGTGATCCCTGACCGGCGGGCGTATCCAGGTTTGCTGGGGGCCTTCGTGATCGCCGAGATGCATCGCAATCCGGATGGCAACCCAGATATCGTCTACACCGAGACGGCATTGGAGGGACAGACCTTGGAACACCCGGACATGGCCGAGTCCGCGACGGTGCTGTTCGACGCCCTGCGGTTGGAGGCGCTGACCGGTGACGCCTCCCTGGCCCTGATCGAGGAAGCGGTAGAGCAATGGAAGAAACGGTCCGAGGCGTGATCACCTGGCGGAAGTCCAGCTACAGCGGCAGCAACAGCGGCGAATGCGTGGAGCTCGGCGCATGCGGCCAGGCGGCGTTCCTGGTGCGGGACAGCAAGAACCCCGACGGTCCGGTGCTGCGGGCCGATGTCGCGGCACTGGTCCGGGCGGTGAAGGCCGTCTCCCTCGACTGACCCTCGTCGTCCGAGCGAGCCCCCACCTGGCCCAGCGCCGGGTGGGGGCTTTCTGTGGCACACGTCACTCTGCGCTGCGTTGAGCCGAACGGCGCGATTTCGTCGATCTGAGCCCTCACGGGTGGTCCTCGCGCTACTCTCAGCGTGATTGATCGACTGGGACGCGCACGATGGGGGTCGTCCGCCATGGCCGATGACAGCAGCACCACCGATGGCAGCAGCGACGTGACGCCGGATCAGCTCAAGGCGCAGATCCAGCAGAACCAGGCCCAGACCGCGGCGAACGCCGAACTGGCGGCGATGCCCGGCGGCGGCATGTTCGCGATCGCCAACACCGTTGGCCAACTCGCCGGCATGGGCAAGGGCTACCAGTTCTCCCCCGAGGAGATCGAGAACCAGATCACCCAGTGCGGCCAACAGATGGATGAGTTGCGGCAGCACATGCGGGACGCGAACACGGCCGCACAGTACTTCTCGGTCGCTTCGGCCGCTGATCCGGTGAGTCAGAAGGCGGCCAAGGCCCACACCCAGTGGGCCACGGACCTGGCGACCAACCTGCGGCACCGCACCACCGAGTTGCAGCAGTGGATGGACCAGCTCAACCAAGCAAAGAAGGCGTACATGGACCAGGAACACTTGAGCGAGGACCAGTGGCATCGGCTGACGTTGGGATTGGAAGCTTGACCATGCGTAGATTGCCAGTCGTCGTGCTCTGCCTCGCTGGGATGGCCGGCGCGTTGGCCGCATGTTCCTCAGCTGGTAGCGCCACCCCGACGACGTCGACCAGCACCAACGCCGAGACCACAACGAGCACAGCACCAGCCGTGCCGACGGTCGCGCATCCCTTGGACTCGTCAAAGTTCCAGGCAGCCCCGTGCTCGGCGCTGACCGCGGCACAGTTGCAGGAGCTCGGC
>DASVLX010000169.1:0-7709 GCA_036384655.1 Pseudonocardiaceae bacterium | reverse complement strand
CCGGCCGCGACCAGCACGGACAGCGAGGTGAACCCGTCGGTGCGGGCATGCGCGCCATCGGCGACGAGCGCGGCCGAACCGATCCGCCGACCGACCCGGGTGCGCCAACGCGCGGCCACCTCGTTGCCGGCGAAGCCGATGACCGCGGCGGCGGCCAGCGCCGGCAGATCGTGAACGTCCTGTGGGTTCGTCAGGCGCCGCACCGATTCCAGCGCGGCGAGTACTGCCGAGGCCGCGATCACGAGCACAACAGCCAACCCGGCGAGGTCCTCGGCGCGGCCGTAGCCGTAGGTGAACCGGCGGGTGGCGGCGCGCCGGCCGAGCCGGAACGCCAGGGCCAGCGGAATCGCGGTACAGGCGTCGGCGACGTTGTGCAGGGTGTCGGACAGCAACGCGACCGAGCCGGTCATCGTGACCACGGCGGCCTGCGCGACCGCCGCGACGATCAACACGGCGAACGAGCCCCACAGCGCGCGCATGCCGTCCCGGCTGGCCGTCAGCGTGTCGTCGAGCTGGTCCGCCGCGTCATGGCTGTGTGGCAGGAGCAGGTGCCGCAACCCGTGGCCATGACCGTGGTCGTGATGGTGGTCATGTGGATGCGGATGCGTGTGGCCGTGCCCGATCGTCACGGCCTCACGATACCCGAAATTCGTCCACTATGGACAATTGCCAGAGACGCGCTGGTGCGGATGACTGGCAATTGCCACCACGCTCGCCCTAGATCGCGGCCGGTGCCTTGGCCCGCAGCACCGACATGAACTCGCGCATCCACGCCGGGTGGTCCGGCCACGCCCGCGCGGACACCATCACGCCGTCCACCACGGCGGCCCCGTCCACGTACTCGCCGCCCGCCGCGCGGACATCGGGTTCCAGGGCCGGGTACGCGGCGGTGCGCCGCCCGCGCAGCACATCGGCGGTCGCCAGCGCCAGCGCGGCATGACACAGATGCGCGACCGGCTTCTGCTCGGTCATGAAATGCCGCAGAACGCGTTGGAACTCCGGATCATTGCGAATGTATTCCGGGGCCCGGCCGCCCGGAATGACCACGGCGACGTACTGGCTGGGATCGACCTCCGAGAAAGCCAGATCCGCCGGCCAGGTGTGGCCGAGTTTCTCCGTGTAGGTGTCGAATCCGTCAACGAAATCGTGCACCACGAACTGCAGTTTCTTCCTGCTGGGCGCGGCCACATCGACTTCGTAGCCCTCTTCGAGAAGCCGCTGGTAGGGATACATGAACTCCAGGTCCTCGGCGGCATCGCCGGTGAGGATCAGCACCTTGGTCATCGTCGACCTCCCGTCCGGTTGCACCCCCGATCGTCGCCCCGGGCCGGGGGCCGGTCAACCGGTGGCCTGCATCCAGCGGTAGCCGCGCGGGGTGACCATCCGGCCGGACACCAGCCGGGTCTGTGAGCAACCGACCACCACAGTGGTGAACATGTCGACCTCGGTCACGTCGAACTCGGCGAGCGGCCTGATCCACACCCGTTGGCCGTCGCGGCTGGCCTGGTGGACGGCGCCCACCGGCGTGTCGACCGGCCGATGCTCGCGCAACAGGTTCAGCGCGGCGGCGAGCTGCCAGTCCCGTCCCTGGGATCGGGGGTTGTAGAAGCAGACCACGAAGTCGCCCTCGGCCGCCGCCCTGACCCGGCGTTCGATGGCCCCCCACGGCGTGTGCAGATCGGACAGGCTGATGATGGCGTGGTCGTGGCCGAGCGGCGCGCCCAGTAGCGCCGCCGCCGCCAGCGCCGCGGTGACGCCCGGCACGCTGACCACCTCCACCGCCGTGCTCAGCGGGCCGTCGCAACGTTCCAGTGCGGGGCTGGCCATCGCGTACACCCCGGCGTCGCCCGAGCCGATCAACGCGACCGCGCGGCCGCCGGCGGCGAGTTCGACCGCGCCCCGGGCGCGCGCCTCCTCGGCACCCAGTGGACTCTCCCGGATCTCGGTGCCGGGCCGCAGCAGGTGCCGGATCTGGTCCACATAGGAGCCGAGACCGACGATCACGGAGGCCCGGCGCAGTTCGACCCTGGCACGCGGGGTGAGCAGATCGTCGGCGCCCGGTCCGAGTCCCACGACGGCGAGCCGGCCGCGCGGCAGGATGCGTGCGGCCGCCACCGTCACGTCGGAGCCCTTGATCTTGGGCGCGGCCAGTTCGACGGGCGCGCCCCCGGCCAGGTCGGATGCCGCGCGCAGCGCCGCCGCCTCCGCGACGCTGGGCGTGCCGACCTCGGCCAGCACCGCCTCGCTGGGGTTGGGCACCGGCACCGTCGCCAGCTCGGCGGCCGGGTAGCAGCGCGGCGCGGGATCGTCGAGCCGCCAGCGCTGGTCCATGACCCCGGCGGTGATGGCGTCCAGCAACCCCTGCTCGTCGGCCTTGAGGTCGATGGTGGCGAACGCCCGGACCGCCCGCGCGTGCAGCTTGGTGCCCAGTTCGGCCAGCACCCGGGTGACGGACTCGGCCGTCACCCCGCGCGCCGAGCCGAGCCCGACGACCAGGGTCCGCGGAATCAGCCGGAGTACCCGGCCGGCGTCGGCCAGTTCCTCGGCACCGGGAATCCGGTCATCGATGATGATGGTCCACTGTGGATTCTCGACGGACTTGTTGACGTTGGGCGGCAACGGCGGCAGCGGGAAGCCCAGCGGATTGCGCAACAGCACCGGCTCGCCATCCAGTACCGCCACCCCGCAGCCGGCGATGTCCCCGTCGACCGTCGCGTCCAGCAGGTCGACCAGCTCGTCCAGCGAGGTACCGCCGGTCACGTCCGAGGCCGTGGTGATCACCGGAGTGGCGCCGAGCAGGCCGCCGACCCGTTCGGCCAGCGCGTTCGCGCCGCCATCGTGGCCGCCGGTCAGCGCGACCGCGAACCGCTGGGCCTCGTCCACGCAGACAACGCCGGGGTCGGTGTGCTTGTCGGCCAGCAGCGGCGCGATCAGCCGCACGGTCGCGCCGGTGGCCAGGAAGAACACGGCGGCGTCCAGTTCGGACCACAGTCGCTGCAGGGCGGGCTGGATCGGCCCGTCCACCACCTCGGCGCCGGGACCGAGCCGGTCGGCCAGGTCGGCCGCGGCCCGCCGGCCGGCCGCGGTCACCGCGAACAACCCGATCCGCTCAGCCCTGCTCATGCTCACTCCACACCATCAGGACCGGGTTGGTGGCCGCCAACCGAGTCGTTCCATTGGGCAGATCGGCCAGCCGGGACGCGGACAGCTGGCAGCCGTCCACCCGATAACCGTGCTCCCGCAACACATCCCGGGTCCCGGCGAAGCGGTCCAGCGCGGCCAGCGCCACCACCACCCGCCGCGCGCCAACCTCGGCACAGGCCTCGACCACCGACGGTCCACCGCCGCCGACGAACACCGCATCGGGCGTGGGCAGTCCGGCCAGGGCTTCCGGCGCCGTACCCGGCACCAGTCGCACGTCCACGCCGTGCCGGGTCGCGTTCGCCCTGATCCGCTCGACCTGGTCGGCGTCGCGTTCGATCGCGATCACCGCCGCACCCAGCCGGGCACACTCCACCGCCACCGAACCGGAGCCGGCGCCGACGTCCCACACCAGCGTGCCGAGCCGGGGCGCCAGCCGGGCCAGCGCCAGCGCCCGGACCTCGGCCTTGCTGATCATGCCGTCGCGGTGCGCGAACAGAGCCTCGGGCAGTGCCCAGCCGTCGGCCGGCGGCAGCGGCTCGCCACCGGCGAACCAGCCCCGCTCGGGCACCGCCTTCTCGTCCGCGAGGCTGAACAGCAGATTCGGCTCCCGCCAGTCGCGGCCGGTCACCCTGGCCGAGGCGAGATCCGGCGCGCCGATCATCGTGAGTCTCTCGTCCGGACCACCCAGGTCCTCAGCGACCACAAGTGTGCGGTGCCAGCCGTGCAGGCTGGCGGCGATCTCGGCCGGGCCGGCGCCCGGCCCGCACAGCACCGCGACGGCCGGCCGCGCCCGGCACACGTTCAGCGCCAGGCGCAGGGCCCGGCCATGCGCGCTGACCACGGTCATGTCGTCCCATGACCGGCCGATCATGCCGGCCAGCCGCTGCACGCTGGACGGCGCCGGCAGCACGGTGAGATCCAGGCCGCCTTCCCGCAGTGCCCGCACAATCCCGAAGAAGCCGGGGTCGCCGGAGGCCAGCACAACGACGGCGGAATGCGCCGGCTCGGTGGCCAGCGCCGCCAGGGCCGGTGCCAGCGGACCGAGTTCGATAACGCGCGCCGTGCCGGGCGCGTGCCGGTCGAGGTGCCGGCGCCCACCGACCACCAGGTCGGCCTCCTCCAGCAGGCTCGCCGCACCCGGGGGCAGGCTCGCGCCATCCACCCCGATCACCGTGATCGCCATCAGGCAATCCTCCGCTAGTCGATCCAGTTGGACTCGGTGGCGGCCACCACATGGTCAGCGGCGTTGTCCACCATAGCGACTCGGATCTTCATCTAGATCCACTCACCGGTAGCGTTCGCCTGACTGGATTTGCGCCAACGACAGCAAGCCTCTGACGGACAGCCTCTGACAGACTGCCAATGACAGACATGGGAGTGACACATCATGGGCAACAGACGTAACAACAGACTGACCTGGTAGCGGCGATCATCCTTCGGATGGTCGCCGCGTTGTTATCCAGCGTCACTGGCCGGAATCTCCGGCGCCCGGTCACCGCTCGTGTGGGTCGTCGTTCGGTCGCGGACCGCCGGTGGACTTGCGGCCGGCGGCGGTCTTGCGTGAACCCTTGGCCGTGCCCGACTTGCCCCGGGCGGTCCGGGTGTTTTTCGCCGTGGACGCGCGGCCGGTCTTCGGCTGCGCGGTCTTGGCCCGCACCGGTTTGGGTGCGGGCTCGGGTGCTGGTGCCGGCTCGGGCTCGGCGGGCTGTTCGACGGCGGGTTCGACCGTGGCTTCGGGTGCCGGCTCTGGTTCCGGTTTCGGGGCGGCTTCCACGACAGCTTCGGGCTCGGGCTGGGTTTCCGGCGTGGTCTGCTGCTGTTCGTCCAGGTCCAGCGTCGGCTGGTCGGGTGCAACGGCCTTGGCCGGCTTGGCTGACCTCGTCTGGCGCCGCCCGGCGCGCGCGGTCTCCTGTAGCTCCTGCACGGCAGTCCAGGCCGCCGCGGCGGTGCCCTGGACGGGCTGCTCGGCCGGCTTGTCCACCGGGGTGGTCACGGCCTTCTCGCGCGCGATCTCGGGTGTCTCGTCCGTCGCCGGCTGTGCCGGGACGGGCGGTGCCGGAGCGGGTAGTGGTTCGGGAGCCGGTTCGGGAGCTGCTGGTTGGGGAGTCCGCCGGGTCCGGCTGCCGGACCAGGAGTTCACCCGGGCTGCGACCCAACCGCTGCGGCTGGTGTGCAGTGATGACCAGCCCGCCGGGCGGGCCGACCCGTCGCTCTCGCCGGCCGACTCCGCACCGCTTTCCGGCGCTGATCCTGCCGACGTTGATCCTGCCGACGCTGACCCTGCCGACGTCGAACCGCTCGCGGTGCCGCCGCTCCGGCGGGACCGCAATGCCCGGCGCGACGCCGGATCGGACTTGCGGTACGTCGTGAAATGCCCCGGGTCGTACAGATGCGACCGGGTACCGGAGGCGCTCAGCGACCGTCCAATGAGGAACAGCGTGTGCCGCCACAGCTTGTGCTGCTTGACCGTGTCGGTCAGCTCGCCGATCGTCGTCGACAGCACCAGCTCTTCCGGCCAGGTCACCTTGTAGGCGACCAGCACGGGCGTGTCGTCGGGATAGCCGCCAGCGCGCAGTTCCTCGACCAGCTGGCCGCTACGCGCGGCGGACAGGAACACCGCCATGGTCGTGCCGTGCCGGGCGAACTCGCGGATCTGCTCGCCCTCCGGCATCGGCGTCTTGCCGCCCTCCAGCCGGGTGAGGATCACCGACTGGGCGACCTCGGGCACGGTCAGCTCACGGCCGGCGACCGCCGCCGCCGCCGAGAACGCCGACACGCCCGGCACGATCTCCACGTCCAGACCGAGGCCCTTGGCCGCGTCGTACTGCTCCTGCACCGCCCCCCACAGCGAGGGATCGCCGGAGTGCACGCGGGCCACCTTGAGGCCGTCGCGCGCGGCGCGCCGGTAGATCTCCAACACGTCCTCGTGTGTGATCCGCGAGGAGTCGACCACCTCGGCCTCGGGCCCGGCGTGGTCGCGGATGCACTGCGGGTCGATCAGGCTCGCCGCCCACACCACGATGTCGGCCTCGGCGATCCGCCGCGCGCCACGCAGGGTGATGAGATCGGCGGCGCCCGGCCCCGCCCCGACGAAGGAGACGCGCCCGGTCAAAGCTGTTCTCCTCTCTCCCCGCGCGGCGGGAGCACGACCACAGTGGACAGGTAGGGCGCGCTCGCCGAGCTGTCCGAAGTTTCCACTTCGGACAGCGGCAGCACCCGAGCGTCGGCGGTGCCGAGATGTTCGGCATACACCGCACGATCGAGGGCGCCGGCCCGCGCGATCGCATCCCGGAGATCGCGAAGCCGGCGTCCACCCTTGTAGACGACGACCGTACCGCCTCGGCCGAGCGCGTCGGAAACCGTGGTCACCTCGCGCGTGACCGGGAGCAGCGTCAACGGCTCGGCGCCCTCGACGAGCGCGACGCCCGCGGCACTGACGGCGGCCTGCATGGCGGTGATCCCGGGCACGGTCTCGATCCGCACGCCGGGCAGCAGCCCGCGCACGGTCTTGGCGAGATAGCCGAACGTCGAGTAGACGGCCGGATCGCCAAGGGTGGCGAACGCCGCCGTGCCGCCGTGCTCACGCAGATACCGCACGACCGCCTCGGCCGCCCTGTCCCAGGCGTGGTGGCGGCGATGCTGTGGGCCGTCGACCGGATCGGACAGTGCGAACACCAGCCGTTGGATGGGCGAGTCCGCCGGCAGATGGGCCCGGACCACGGCCTCCGCCCGGCCGAGCTCGTCGGGCGCCAGCACCGGCACGAACACCCGGCCGGCCTCGCACAGCTCCCGCCGGCCCGCCAGGGTCAGCAGCTCAGGATCACCCGGGCCGACGCCAACGCCGACAAGTCTGGGTTCGCCGTTCATCGGGCCTCCCGGGCCGCCGCCACCAGACGGCCGATCGTCTCCGGGCTCGCGGCCGGATGGGTGTGCAGATAGGAGGCGTGGATCCGGCCGGTGCTGAATCCCTCGCTGACCGGCTCGCCGGCCGGTCCGCGCCAGTGCCAGGCCGGCCGGCCGCCGGCGCGTGGCGTGACCTGGGTGCGGTGGAACTCGTGACCGATCACCCGCTGGCCGGCGCGGTGCGGTACGGAGTCCTCGGTGGCGACAGCGTCCCGGTAGCCCAGGGTCAGGGTCGGGCTCATCGCGGCTGTCGCGTCCAGCACCCCGCACATCGGCAGGCCGTCGAGTTCCCGCACCAGATAGAGCAGGCCGCCGCATTCCGCGTGCACGACGCCGCCGGACGCGGCGAAGCCGGCGATGGCCCGGCGCAGCGGCGCGTTCGCGGACAGCTCGGCCGCGTGCTGTTCCGGGAAGCCGCCGGGCAGCAGCAGGAGTGCGGTGTCGTCGGGCAGTTTCTCGTCGCGCAGCGGGTCCACGACGCTGATCCGCGCGCCGGCGGCCGCGAGCAGTTCGTCCTGCTCCGCATAGCCGAAGGTGAAGGCGGCACCGCCGGCCACCGCGACCACGGGGGAACCGGTGCCGGTCTCGCCGATCTCGTCCTCCGGCCGCCAGGGCGCGGTGGCCAGCGGCGGCGCGGTGGCCGCCAGTTTCAGCACCGCGTC
>DASVLX010000168.1:0-13731 GCA_036384655.1 Pseudonocardiaceae bacterium | reverse complement strand
CGGTGCGGGTGTGCATCGCGGCCGCCAAACAGCACGGCGAGAAGGTGCTCGCCCCGCTGTACACGGCCATGGGTACCCGCATCCACAACGAGAAGAACAAGGACTTCACGGCGGTCATCGCGGCCGCGCTGGACGAACTCGGGCTACCGGCCGAACTGGCCGCGGCGGCCGATTCCACCGAATACGACGAGGAACTGAAGGCCAGCCATCACGCCGGCATCGACCCGGTCGGGATGGACGTCGGCACCCCGATCATCCACGTCGACGGCATCGCGTTCTTCGGCCCCGTGCTGTCCCGGATTCCGCGCGGTGAGGACGCCGGACGCATCTTCGACGGTGCCCGGCTGCTCGCCGGTTATCCGCATTTCTTCGAGCTCAAGCGAACCCGTACCGAAGAGCCCGAATTCTCCTGAATCCGTTGGTGGCGTCGGGCCGCCCCATGTGAGAACGTGGGGCGGCATGCGGGCCTCGATCGGTGGAGCCGGTCGGTGAACAGACGCGGAGGTGCCCAATGACGGTCGCCGAACGTTGCGGTCACGTCATCGCCGGACAACGCATCGATGACGTTGCGGAACGGATCGAGGTCATCAACCCGGCGACCGAGGAGGTCATCGGATCGGTGCCGGCCGGCACGGCGGCGGAGGTCGACGCCGCGGTCTCGGCGGCGGTGACCGCGTTCCCCGAATGGGCCGCCACACCGGTCGCCGAACGGGCCAAACTGGTTCGCCGGATCTCGGAGGGCCTCGCCGCCCGGTCCGACCTGGTAGCCGAGACGATCACCGCCGAGATGGGCTCGCCGATCACCTTCGCCAGGACCGTGCAGGCGGGCCTGCCGGTGCGGGTGTCGGCCGGCATCGCCGACCTGCTCGACGGCGGCTACTCGTTCAGCGAGGAGATCGGCAACTCGCTGGTGCTGCGAGAACCCGTCGGCGTCGTTGGCTGTATCACGCCGTGGAACTACCCGCTGCACCAGTTGGTCGCCAAGATCGTGCCCGCGTTGGCCGCCGGCAACACCCTGGTGGCCAAGCCCAGCGAGGTCGCGCCGCTGAGCGCCGGCCTGCTGCTGGACGTGCTGGCGGAGGCCGGCGTGCCGGACGGGGTGGTCAACCTCGTGCACGGCACCGGGCCGGTGGTCGGCGAGGCGATCGCCAGCCATCCCCGGGTGGACATGGTGTCGTTCACCGGCTCGACCCGGGCCGGCCGGCGGGTGTCCGTGGTCGCCGCCGACGCCGTGAAGCGGGTCGCGCTGGAACTCGGCGGCAAGTCCGCGAACGTGATCCTGCCCGGCGCCGACCTGACCAAGGCGGTCAAGATCGGCCTCGCCAACTGCTTCATCAACGGCGGTCAGACCTGCAGCGCGTGGACCAGGATGCTGGTCCCGGCCGACCGGCATGACGAGGCCGTGGCGCTCGCCGTGGCAGCCGCCGCGAAGTACACCGTCGGCGACCCCACCGACCCGGCGACCAGGATCGGCCCGATGGTGTCGGCCGCCCAACGGGACCGGGTGCGCGGCTACATCGAACTGGGCATCCGGGAGGGCGCGACGCTGGCGCTCGGCGGGCCGGAGCCGGTGGCGGGCCTGGACCGTGGGTACTACGTGCGGCCGACGATCTTCGCCAACGTGCGGCCCGAGATGACGATCGCCCGGGAGGAGATCTTCGGGCCGGTGCTGTCGGTGCTGCCCTACGCCGACGAGGACGAGGCCGTGGCGATCGCCAACTCGACGGTCTACGGCCTGGCCGGCGCGGTATTCGGCGCGGACCAGCGGGACGCGCTCGCGGTCGCGCGGCGGCTGCGCACCGGGCAGGTCGACATCAACGGCGGCGCGTACAACCCACTGGCACCCTTCGGTGGCTACCGGCAGTCCGGCAACGGCCGTGAGCTGGGCCGTTTCGGGCTGGAGGAGTTCACCGAGATCAAGTCCATCCAGCGGTGAGGCCGCGCCCGCCGTCGGTACGCCGTCCGGATGGCCCGGTCACGGCGCGCGAGCGACTAATCTGGTAGAGCGATGGTTTACCTCGATCACGCCGCCACGACTCCGATGCTGCCGGAGGCGATCGCCGCGATGACCCGGGCGCTGCCCCTGGTGGGCAACGCCTCGGCGCTGCACGCCTCCGGGCGGCACGTTCGTCAGCTTGTCGAGGAGGCGCGCGAGGACATCGCCGACGCGCTGGGCGCCCGGCCATCCGAGGTGATCTTCACCGGCGGCGGCACCGAGGGCGACAACCTGGCGGTCAAGGGCATCTACTGGGCGCGCCGGGCCGCGCGGCCGGAACGCCGGCGCATCCTGGCCTCCGCCGTCGAGCATCACGCGGTGTTCGACACGGTGGAGTGGCTGGCGGAGTCCCAGGGCGCCGAGGTCACCTGGCTTGAGGTGGACGACTTCGGCCGGGTGCACCAGGACACCCTGCGGGCGGCGATCGCCGAGGACCCGGAGTCGGTGGCACTGGCGACCGTGATGTGGGCGAACAACGAGGTCGGCACCGTCAACCCGGTGCGCGAACTCGCGCAGACCTGCGCCGAGCACGGCATTCCGTTCCACACCGACGCCGTGCAGGCGGTCGGCGCGGTGCCGGTGAACTTCGCGGCCAGCGGCGTGCGGGCGCTGACCATGACCGGCCACAAGATCGGTGGCCCGTACGGGGTCGGCGTGCTGCTGCTGGGCCGTGACGTGCCCTGCAAGCCGGTGCTGCACGGTGGCGGGCAGGAGCGGGAGCTGCGGTCCGGCACCCTGGATGTGCCGGCGATCGTGTCGTTGGCCGCCGCGGTGCGGGTGTCGGTGGACGCCCAGCCACGGCATGCCGGCGAGGTCGCGGCGCTGCGCGACGAGCTGGTCGAGTCGGTGCGCGCGGTCGTGCCGGACGTGATCTACAACGGCGATCCCGGCACGTCGACGATCGACGGCGGACCGTCCCGGCTGCCCGGCAACGCGCATCTGACCTTCCCCGGCTGTGAGGGCGACAGCATGCTGATGTTGTTGGACGCCAACGGGATCGAGTGCTCCACCGGATCGGCCTGCACGGCCGGGGTGGCACAGCCCAGTCATGTGTTGCTGGCGATGGGCGCGGATCCGAAGGCGGCGCGCTGCTCACTGCGGTTCAGTCTGGGACATTCGTCCGCCCGGGCCGATGTCGAGGCGGTCGCGGCGGCGATCGGCCCGGTCGTGACGCGGGCGCGGAGCGCCGGCCTGGCCGGGATGCGCCGGTCGGCGCGCGAGGCCGAATCGGCGGTCAACGGTTAGGCCGAGATCGACAAAAAGTGGGATTCACCCGGATCCAGGTCCAATACAGATGGCGAGTTGGCGGGAATGCGTGTTCTGGCGGCGATGAGCGGCGGAGTGGACTCCGCCGTGGCGGCCGCGCGCGCGGTCGCGGCCGGGCATGACGTGGTCGGCGTGCACATGGCGCTGTCCGCGAAGCCGGGCACACTGCGCACCGGCGCGCGGGGTTGCTGCACGCTGGAGGACTCCCGGGACGCCCGGCGGGCCGCCGACGTGCTCGGTATCCCGTTCTATGTCTGGGATTTCGCCGAGCGGTTCACCGAGGACGTGATCGAGGACTTCGTCGCCGAGTACGCCGCCGGCCGGACCCCGAACCCCTGTGTGCGGTGCAATGAGCGGATCAAGTTCGCCGCCCTTCTCGATCGTGCCGTGGCGCTCGGCTTCGACGCGGTGTGCACCGGCCACTACGCCAGGCTGTCCATTGTGGATGGCAGAGTGGAACTGCGGCGCAGTGCCGACGACGGCAAGGATCAGTCCTATGTGCTCGCCTCGCTTTACCCGGATCAGTTGCGGCACTCCATGTTCCCGCTCGGCGACTCCCACAAGACCGCGGTGCGGGCGGAGGCGGCGGAGCGCGGCCTGACGGTCGCGGACAAGCCGGACAGCCACGACATCTGCTTCATCCCCGACGGTGACACCCACGCCTGGCTCACCGCGCGGCTGGGCGCCCGGCCCGGCGTGCTGGTGGACGACGAGACCGGTGAGGTCCTCGGCGAGCATGACGGCGTGCACGGTTTCACGGTGGGACAGCGGAAGGGACTGGGGATCGGCGCCCCGGCGCCGGACGGCCGGCCGCGCTATGTGCTCGCGATCGAGCCGGTGAGTGGAACCGTTCGGGTGGGCAGTGCCCAGCGGCTGGCGGTGCGCGAGATCACCGCCGTACGGCCGGTGTGGCCGTCCGGCGTGGCACTCGACGGCCTGACCGAATGCGTGGTGCAGGTGCGCGCGCACGGCGGCACCGCCGACGCTGTCGCGGAGGTTGTCGGGGACACGGTGGCCATCCGGCTGCGCGCCGAGCTGCACGGCGTCGCCCCAGGTCAGACCGCCGTGCTGTACCGGCCGGACGCGGCGGCCGGGGACCTCGTGCTGGGCAGCGCCACCATCGCGACCACCCACTAAGTTCGGCAACCGACTACCCAGGGGAGACCGCCCCGGTCGACCACCCTGATGGCGTACAGGGCCGTGCGCGGTCAGTAGTGATCTGCCCGTTCGGCTACCATCAGACCGGCGATCGTAACCGGATAGGGTGGGAGGGTTTCGGTGATGACCACGGCGGGTTCCCGGAGCGATGATCACGATACCGGCCCCACCGTGCGACGCATGATCCTCGGCGGCCAGTTGCGCAAGCTACGTGAGCGCGCCGACATCAGCCGCGCCGACGCCGGTTACCACATCCGGGGCTCCGAGTCGAAGATCAGCCGGCTGGAACTGGGACGGGTGGGGTTCAAGGAACGCGACATCGCGGACCTGCTCACCCTCTACGGCGTGCTGGACGGGCAGGAACGCGAGCAGTTCCTGGCCATGGTCAAGCAGTCCAACCAGCCCGGCTGGTGGCACCGCTACACCGACCTGATGCCGAAGTGGTTCGAGGACTACGTCGGCCTGGAGGAGGCGGCCAGCCGAATCCAGACCTACGAGCCGCAGTTCGTGCCCGGCCTGCTGCAGACCGAGGACTACGCGCGCGCCGTCGCCTGCCACGGCCGGACGGAGAACATCAACGACGAGGTGCAGCGCCGGGTCGCGCTGCGCCTGCACCGGCAGGAGGTGCTGACCGGCGCCCAGCCACCCAGGCTCTGGGCGGTGATCGACGAGTCGGTGTTGCACCGGCCGATCGGTGGCCGCCCGGCGTTGCGCGCGCAGATCGATCACCTGCTCGAAGTGGCCGATCTGCCGAATGTCACGCTGCAGGTGGTGCCCTACGAGATGAGTGGCTACGCCGCCGAGGGCGCGTTCACCCTGCTGCGTTTCGCGGAACCGCAGCTACCGAACATCGCCTACATCGAGCACCTGTCCGGCGCGCTCTACCTGGACAAACCGGACGAGATCGAGGCCTACACCAGGGCACTGGACCGGCTCGCGGTGGACGCCGAGAGCGCGGACCGCAGCCGCCAGCTGCTGTCCAGCGTGCGCGCCGACCTCTGAGCGCCGCATCGACAGACCGACCACACTGACGAACCGTGGGAGAACACCAGAACGTGGCCAGTGAGATGAGCGCTGACATGACCACCGACGAGACCACCCGGCCCGCCTGGCCGACCGGGGTGGCGACGGCCGTCGGGTCGATGCCCGGCGTCGACCCGACGGAGGCCTGCCGGATCGTGTTCGGCGAGCTGTCGAGCCTGCCGCATCTGCCCGAGCTGCCGGCCCGGGGAGTGGGCGCGGACATGATCGGCCGGACCGGCGGCCTGCTGGTCGACCTGGCCGTGGAGGTCGTGCCGTCGGCCTACCGGGTCACCGCGCGACCCGGCCACGACCACCGGCGGGCCGTGGACCTGATGCGCCGCGACCTGGACGCGCTGCAGGAGACCGCCGACGGCACCGGCGCGAAACCGGCCGCGGTCAAGGTGCAGGTGGTCGGGCCGTGGACGTTGACCGCCGAGATCGAGTTGGCCAACGGCCACCGAGCGCTCACCGACTCCGGCGCGCTGCGCGAGTTCACCGAGTCACTGAGCGAGGGCCTGGCGGCGCATGTCGCCGAGGTCGCCGCGCGGGTCGGCGCGCCGGTGGTGGTGCAGTTGGACGAGCCGACCCTGCCCGCGGTGCTGGCCGGCTCGCTGCCCACGCCGTCCGGTTTCGGCAGGGTCTCGGCGGTGCCCGAACCGGATGCCCGCGCCACCCTCGACACCGTGATCAGCGCGGCACGGAAGGCGACCGGACAGCCGGTGATCGTGCACTGCTGCGCGAACCGTCCGCCGATCGGGCTGCTACGGCAGGCCGGCGCGGACGCGGTGTCCTTCGACGCGACGCTGCTGCGGGACGACACGCCTGTGGCGGTGTGGGACGAGCTCGGCGAGGCATGGCAGGACGGGCTGACGTTCTTCCTTGGCCTGGTACCGGGCGTTGATCCGGCCAATCCGCTGACGCTGCGCGCCGCCGCGGATCCGGCGCTGAAACTGGTGGACAGGTTGGGGTTCGCGCGCACCAAACTGGCCGAGGCGGCGGTGCCTACGCCCTGCTGCGGTCTGGCCGGTGCCACGACCGCCTGGGCGCGACGAGCTCTCAAACTGGTCAGCGATCTTGGCGAATCCTTCGTGGAGCCACCCGAGTCCTGGTAACAATGGCCGCCATGGGATGGCTTCGGCGGATGTTCTCGGGTTCTCAGGAGCGGGCGGACGCGGGAGGGGTGGTGGCCCCGGTCCCGCGCCCGGACCTGGACGATCCGGCGGTGGCGGCGGAGCGGTTCTGGCAGCGCTGGCGGGAGCTGATGCCCCTGCTCAGCGCGGCGCTCGGGGATCGGGAACCGCAGCGGTTCGAGCACGAGCTGTGCGAGATGGTCGCGGCCGTGCACCCGGATCTGCAGTTCGCCCTGGAACGTGGTCAGCGCGCCATCTACGCGCTGGTGGTGACCGGCCAGGAGGACCCGGACCTGCGCCCCTACACGGACGCCTGGCGGGCCGCCGCCCCGCCGGATGACGTGGTGTGGGAGTACCACGACTCGGTGCCGCCGGTACCCGATCCCTCCGAGGTCACCGTCAACCTGGCCGGGCATTCGATCCGCCTCGCGGACATGCGGGTGGTGGCCCAGGTCGACGAGGCCGCGGGGGTCGTCGATGTCGCCGTTTACCACCCGCTGCTGGGTGAGCTGGCCGAGATGGAGCGGCAGACCATGACCTTCCTGCCGCTGGACGCGACGCTCGGCGAGCGGGTGGCGGGGGAGCGGCTGCGCCGGGTGGAAACCGCGGTGGCCGAGCCGGAGAACACCATCACCCTGCTGGAGTTCCGCGAGTTGGTCGGCCGGCTCGGCACGGCCGACGCGGAGAATGACACAGGGACAGACACAGGGACAGACACGGAGCCCCACACGGACCCGACCCCGGACGCCGACGCCGAGACGGAACCCGGCACCGAATAGTCCTTGATCAGCCCGAGCGAGCGCGATGTCGGGGTCAGTGGCTACTCTCGGCGGCGTGAACAGCGCCGATGACCAGGTCGATGACGAGGTGGAGGAGCTGACCGCCACCGGTGGCGAGGTCGCCGCCGACGTGGAGGGTGCGGAGGACGTGCCGGCGGAGGTCCGGGAGCGGTACAACGCGCTCGCAGACGAGGTCCGCGGTCACCAGTTCCGGTACTACGTGCTCGACGCGCCCACCATCTCGGACGGCGAGTTCGACCAGCTGTTCCACGAGCTGGAGGCCATCGAGCAGGCGCACCCGTCACTGGTCACACCCGAGTCGCCGACCCAGCGGGTGGGCGGCACCTTCTCCACCGACTTCACCGCGCACGATCACCTGGAGCGGATGCTCAGCCTGGACGACGTGTTCAGCACGGAGGAGCTGGAGGCGTGGGCCGACCGGGTGGAGAGGGAGGTCGGCTCCGATGCGCACTACCTGTGCGAGCTGAAGATCGACGGCCTGGCGATCAACCTGCTCTACCAGAACGGCCGGCTCACCCGCGCCCTGACCCGCGGCGACGGCCGCACCGGCGAGGACGTCACGCTCAACGTGCGCACCATGCGGGACGTGCCCGAGCAGCTGTCCGGCACGCCGGAGTACCCGGTGCCCGAGTTGATCGAGGTGCGCGGCGAGGTGTTCTTCATTGTCGCCGACTTCACCGAGCTCAACGCGAGTCTGGTGGAGCAGGGCAAGTCGCCGTTCGCGAACCCGCGCAACTCGGCCGCGGGCTCGCTGCGCCAGAAGGATCCCCGGGTCACCGCCAGCCGGCCGCTGCGGATGATCTGCCATGGCGTCGGCCGGCGGATCGGTTTCGAGCCGGAGCGCCAGTCGCAGGCCTACGAGGCGATGCGCGGCTGGGGCCTGCCGCTGTCCACCCACACCGTCGTGGTCGACAACATCAAGCAGGTCGAGGAGCGCATCGCGTACTGGGGCGAACACCGGCACGACGCCGAGCACGAGATCGACGGCATCGTGATCAAGGTGGACGAGCTGGCGCTGCAACGCCGGCTGGGCAACACCTCCCGCGCGCCGCGCTGGGCGTCCGCGTACAAGTACGCCCCCGAGGAGGCCACCACCACGCTGCTGGACATCCAGGTCGGCGTGGGACGAACCGGCCGGGTCACGCCGTTCGCGGTGATGGAGCCGGTGAAGGTGGCCGGTTCCACGGTGGCCCGCGCGACCCTGCACAACGCCGACGAGGTGCGGCGCAAGGGCGTGCTGATCGGCGACCGGGTGGTGATCCGCAAGGCCGGCGACGTCATTCCCGAGGTGCTCGGCCCGGTGGTGGACGTGCGCGATGGCAGTGAGCGGGCCTTCGTGATGCCGGTGACCTGCCCGGAGTGCGGCTCGGTGCTGCACCGGGAGAAGGAGAGCGACGTCGACATCCGTTGCCCGAACGCCCGGAGCTGTCCCGCGCAACTGCGCGAGCGGCTGTTCTATCTCGCCGGCCGGGGCGCGTTCGACATCGAGGTGTTGGGCTATGAGGCGGCCAGCGCGCTGCTGACGTCCGGCGTGATCCGCGACGAGGGCGACATCTTCGACCTGGACGAGGAGAAGCTCACCCAGGTCGAGCTGTTCCGCACCGACTCCGGTGAGCTGTCGGTCAACGCCGGCAAGCTGCTGGCCAACCTGTCCGCCGCCCAGGACCGTCCACTGTGGCGAGTGCTGGTGGCGTTGTCGATCAGGCATGTCGGGCCGACCGCCGCGCAGGCGCTGGCCCGCGAGTTCGGCTCGCTGGACGCCATTGAGACGGCCGGCGAGGAGGACCTAGCCCGCGTCGACGGCGTCGGACCCACCATCGCCGATGCCGTGCGGGAGTGGTTCGAGGTCGACTGGCACCGCGAGGTGGTGCGCAAGTGGCGGGCCGCCGGGGTGCGGATGGCCGAGGAACGCGACGAGTCGACGCCCCGCACGCTCGATGGCCTGTCGATCGTGGTCACCGGGACGCTGAACGGGTTCTCGCGCGACGAGGCCAAGGAGGCGATCGCGGCGCGTGGCGGCAAGGCGGCCGGCTCGGTGTCCAAGAAGACCGCGTTCGTGGTGGTCGGCGACGCGCCGGGGTCGAAGTACGACAAGGCGATCCAGCTCAAGGTGCCGGTGCTGGACGAGAACGGCTTCCACGTGCTGCTCGATTCCGGCCCGGAGGCGGCCGCCGCGGTGGCCGTCAGAGATCCCGGCGCCGATTCTGACGCCGATTCCGGAACCGGCGAACCGGGCGGTTCGGACGGCGATCAGGACACCGACGCTGGTTGAGCATGGCGCTCGGCCGGATGGCACACTGTGTGGCCGTGCACGTCTACATCGGATCCGACCACGCCGGCTTTGAGCTGAAGACCCATCTGGTCAAGCATCTGACCGAGCTCGGCTACCAGGTCACCGACATCGGCCCGGCCAGCTACGACGCCAACGACGACTACCCGCCGTTCTGTGTCGAGACCGCGCGGCGGACCGTCGCCGACGAGGGCAGCCTCGGTATCGTGATCGGCGGCTCGGGTAACGGTGAGCAGATCGCCGCGAACAAGGTGCCCGGCTGCCGGGCGGCGCTGGCGTGGAGCACGGAAATCGCGAAGCTGAGCCGGGAACACAACAACGCCCAGGTGATCGGCATCGGCGCGCGCATGCACAGCCCGGCCGAGGCCACCGAGATCGCGCAGGCCTTCCTCAGCACCCCCTTCTCCGAAGGTGAACGGCACAAGCGCCGGATCGCCGAGCTGACCGAGTACGAGCGCACCGGCGTCCCGCCCGCACTGCCGCACAACTGATGCCCGAGGGGCACGCTCTTCACCGCCTGGCCACGCTTCACCAGCGCCGCTACGCCGGCGGCACCGTGCGGGTAAGCAGCCCGCAGGGCCGTTTCGCGCGCGAGGCCGCGCTGGTCGACAACCGGACGCTGTTGCGGGTCGAGGCGCATGGCAAGCATCTGCTGCACGTGTTCGGGCCGGACGCCATCGTGCACGTCCACCTCGGACTGTATGGCAGGTTCGAGGAGTGGGAACTGCCGGAGACCGAGCCGGTCGGCCAGGTGCGGATGCGGCTGGTCGGGCAGAGCCACTTCACCGACCTGCGTGGGCCAACCCGATGCGAGGTGCTGACCGAGGACGAGGTCGCCGCGCTGCACGCCCGGCTCGGCCCCGATCCACTGCGCGACGACGCCGACCCCGAGCGGGCCTGGGCGAGACTGTCCCGGTCACGCGCGCCGATCGCGCTGGCGCTGCTCGACCAGAGCGTGCTGTCCGGAGTCGGCAATGCGTACCGGGCCGAGCTGCTGTTCCGGCACGGGGTTCCGCCGCTGCGCGAGTCGCGGCTGATCGACCGCGAGCTGTGGTCGCGGCTGTGGACCGACCTGGTCGCGTTGATGCGGGTCGGGGAGCGGACCGGTCGCATCGACACGGTCCGGCCCGAGCATGAACCGGAGGCGATGGGCCGGCCGCCGCGGCACGATCGACACGGCGGCGAGGTGTACGTCTACCGGCGGGCCGGCATGCCCTGCCTGGTGTGCGGCACGCCGGTCGCGACCTCGAAGCTGGCCAGCCGCAACCTCTACTGGTGCCCGACCTGCCAGGCCGACCGACGTGCTGACTGATGCGATTCGCTGACAGGCGCGAGCCGATCTCGGTATGGTGATGATCCAGCTTCATTCTTGGGGTGATCCGTGGACGAGACGGCCGGTAAGTCGCTCAGTAATTCGCTCAGCGGTTCGGTGACCGGCGGTCCGGTCATCCAGGCCCGCGACATCCAGATCGTCGCCCTGGAATCCGGGCCGGTCGTCCCCATTCCGCAGCAGCTTCGGCCACCACCGGACGTGTTCGTGAACCGGCTGGAGATTCAGGACGAGATGACCGCCGAACTCGCCCGGCGGCACGCGGCCGGCCGCCCGGCACTGTTCTCCCTGTACGGCCCGGCCGGCGTCGGCGTCGGCACGGCGGTCCAGAAGTGGTACTGGGACAACAGGAAGACGTTTCGGGACGGCGTGATCCGGATTCCGCTCGGCGACATGCACGGCGATCCGAGTGCGACACCGCTGGACGCCATCAACGACGCGCTGGTGGTCCTCGGCGTCCCGCCGTCGGAACTGCCGTCCTCACCCGACAGGGCGGCCGACCGGATGCGAACCCTGACCGCCGACCGGGCGGTTCTGCTGGTCATCCAGAACGCTATCCGGGCCGATCAGGTCCGGCCGCTCGTGCTGAACTCGCCGGCGTCCGCCGTCGTGGTCACCAGCAGGCAGCCCATCGACAGCTTGCGCGCCATGGACTTCCGGCTGTGGGGGATTGCTCCGCTGGACGGCTCATTCAGCCGTGAGCTGTTGCGCGGTGTGCTGCGCTGGAACGCCGGGCCGCTGGACGACGCGACCGAGGCCGCGTTGCTGAAGCCCTGCGGCGGTCTGCCGTTGGTCATCAGGCATGTCGCCGCCGAGCTGACCGGAACGCCGAGTCGCCGGATCGAACGCAGGCTGCGCAAGATCTGTGAGCTCGGGGTCCTCGGCCTGCGGGGCGAGACGCGTGAGGAGATCGCGGCGATCTTTGATCTGGCCTATGACGAGATGAACCCGCTGCGGCAGCGCGTGTATCGGCACCTGGCTCTGTTGCCCGGCGACGAGTTCGGCGCACCCGTGGTCGCCGCGTTGCTCGATCTGGATCGCGACGAGGTCGAGGACGAACTCGACGGGCTGCTCGCGGCGGGACTGCTGACCGAACTGCCGAATGACCGTTTCGGTCTGCACGAAACGCTGCGCTGGCATGCGGAACAGCGACTTCTCGCCGAGGAGAGTGCCACCGACCGGAAGTCCGCGATCCTGCGGATGCTGACCTGGTATCTGCGCACCGCGGTCGGCTATGACAAGGCGCTGTCGAACCGCTGGCGGGTCGGGTCGTTGTACAAGGTCGTGCCCGAATACGGCGAGGGACGTGATCCCAAGGAAGCCCGGGCGGCCGCCCTGGCCTGGTTGGAAACCGAACAATCGGCGTTGGTCCGGGCCGTCGCGCTGGCCGACCAGGAGGACTTCCACGATCTGTGCTGGCAGCTGTGTGAGGCCCTGTGGGGCGTGTTCCACACCCACCGGCACTATGAGGCGTGGATCGAGACACATCGCATCGCGATCGTCGCCGCGACCACGGCCAGGAACGACCTGGCCGTGATGCGGATCAGCTCGCAACTGGGCTCGGCCTATCTCGACACCGGGGAGTTCCCGAGCGCGACCGAATGCTTCACGCAGAGCCTGGCCGCCGCGCGCCGGATAGATCATCGCGAGGGTGAACAGAGCGCGCTGGAATGGCTGGGCAAGGTCGAGGCCCGCCAGCGTCATGTCGAGCCCGCGCTCGACTACTGGGCCCAATCCTGGGCTGTCGCGGACAGCGTGCCGGAACCGCAACGCTCTCGGATGTTCGCGCTGATCGAACTGCACCGGGGCCGGCTCTTCGAATCCGTCGGTCGGTTCGCCGCGGCCACCGAGCCGCTGCACCGTGCCGGCGAGTACTTCGGCGGCACGCACGAGACCGACAACCAGGCCAAGGTGCGGCTCGCCGTCGGCAAGGTGCTGCGTGGTCAGGGCCGGATTCCGGATGCCGTCGCCGAGCTGTCCGAGGCGTTGCGGCTGTTCCACGAGGACGGCTCGACCGGCGGCCAGGTGGACGTCCTGCTGCTGCTCGCGGACCTCGCGCGGGAACAGTCGGACGCCGATGCCGAGCAGCGGCACCTTGGCGCGGTTCTCCCGTTGCTGGTCGGGCTCGGTGACTCCCGGGCGGACGCGGTGCGGGTCCGGCTGGCCCGCTAGGCCCGGCGCACGTCGACCGTGTGCTGGCCGTTGCCGGCGTCGATCCGCAGGCTGGTGGGCGGGTCGCGGTGGCGGTGTGGGGACGTCAGCCACAGATAGACCGCGGACGCGCCACACAGCGGGTCGAGTGGCGAACCCTGTCGTGGGGACAGCAGGAACTCATCGCCGTCCCGCGACCGCACCAGGCATTCGCCGGCATCCGTGACGATCGCGGCCAAAAAGGCGGCAGGGTGGCTGGCCAGCGTGTCATCCAGCCAGCGCGGTGCGGGGCCGGGCAGATCCTCCTGGTAGCAGAACACGATTCCGGCGGTGGTTCGCAGCGATCGTGTCGGATGCTCGACATGCGCCAGCAGATGCGGGTCGAGCAGTCGTGGTTCGTCATCGGTTCGCCGCCCGCGGAGCGCGTCGGCCGCGTGCCGGCGCAGCGTCACCGAGCCGGTGTCCGTGATCGTTCCCGCCACGAGCAGCGCGAACATCCGAGACGAACCGGCCGCGGTCGTCTGGGCCAGCGTGTCGACGGTCAGTGGTGCGACCGGCGGGTCGATGTCCGGCTCTGGCAGGTCCAT
>DASVLX010000167.1:0-13761 GCA_036384655.1 Pseudonocardiaceae bacterium | reverse complement strand
GGAATAGCCTGGATCAGCTTCGACATCGGCACGCTGAAGGCGCAGTTCTGGAACAACACGTTCGACGGGCTCGCCTATGGCGGGATCTACGCCCTGGTCGCGATGGGCTACACACTCGTCTACGGCGTGCTTCGACTGATCAACTTCGCGCATTCCGAGGTGTTCATCTCGGGCGCGTACGCGGTTTTCTTCACCCTCACGATGCTCGGGTTCGGCACCTCACCGCCGGGTCTGTCCATCGCCGCCCTCGTCGGTGACCTCCTGATCGCGCTGATCGCCGCGATGCTGGCCTCCGGAGTGGTCGCGGTGCTGGTCGAACGCATCGCCTACCGGCCACTACGCCGGAGGAACGCGCCACCGCTGGTGTTCCTGATCACCGCGATCGGCGCGTCGTTCAGCATCCAGTACCTGATCTACCTGTGGCGAGGCCCGACCGCCGAGAACGCGGTCATCATGTTCCGCCCGAAGCCGGTGTTCACCGTGTTCGGCGCGAACATCGACGACCAGCAGATCACGATCGTGGTCGCGGCCATCGCGCTGATGGTGATCGCGGACCTGTTCATCGGCCGCACCCGGCTCGGCCGGGGCGTGCGGGCGGTCGCGCAGGACCCCGACACCGCCGCGCTGATGGGCGTCAACAAGGAACGCGTGATCATGCTGACCTTCCTGATCGGCGGGATCATGGCCGGCGCCGCCGCGCTGTTCTACGTGATGCGGGTGCCCAACGGCGTCCAGTACAACGGTGGATTCGTGCTCGGTATCAAGGCGTTCGCCGCGGCCGTGCTCGGCGGCATCGGCAACCTGCGCGGCGCGCTGCTCGGCGGATTCCTGATCGGCCTGGTCGGCGAGTACGGGCAGACCCTGCTGGGCGCCGACGAATGGTCCGACGTGGTGGCGTTCGTGGTGCTGATCGTGGTGCTGATGTTCCGGCCCACCGGCATCCTCGGCGAGTCGCTCGGGAAGGCGCGGGTATGACGACGACGACTCCCGCGGTTCCCGCCGGCCAGCCGGCCGCGAAGCCCTCCCGGCTGCACCGGTTCCGCGACTGGTGGAACGGACTGTCCCGGCCGGAGCAGTGGCTGTGGCTGATCCCGATCGTCGCGTTCATGTACGTGGTGCCGGTGCTCAAGATCCCGCTGATCAACACCGAGCCGGGCTACCCGTTCCCGAACACGATGTTCGACTGCGCCCGTTTCGCGCTGGCCGCCGTCGGCCTCAACGTGGTGGTCGGCCAGGCGGGCCTGCTCGACCTCGGCTACATCGGGTTCTTCGCGATCGGCTCGTATGTGGCGGCCCTGTACACCAGCAAGGACTCGATGCTCGCGCACATCCCGTACCTGTGGACGCTGCCGCTGGCCATGGTGATCACGTCGATCTTCGGCGTGATGCTCGGCTTCCCGACGCTGCGGCTACGCGGTGACTATCTGGCCATCGTGACGCTCGGTTTCGGCGAGATGGTGCGACTGCTGGCCAGCCTGCTGCCACCGTTGAAGGGCCAGGTGGGCCTGCAGGAGGTCGGGCATCCGCCGGGCACCAACTCCTCCGGTGGGGCGATCTTCTCCGCCGGCTCGGGAACATCCTGGTACTGGCTGACCGTCACGGTGATCATCGTGATCCTGTTCATCGTCGGCAATCTGGAACGCAGCCGGGTCGGCCGGGCCTGGGTGGCCATCCGCGAGGACGAGGACGCCGCCCAGCTGATGGGCGTGCCGACGTTCAAGTTCAAGCTGTGGGCGTTCGCGATGGGTGCCTCGATCGGTGGCCTGTCCGGGGCGATCTTCGCCGGCCAGGTCGGGTTCGTGAACAACCAGGGATTCGACGTGGCGACGTCGATGCTGTTCGTCGCGGCGGTCATCCTCGGCGGTTCGGGCAACAAGGTCGGCGTCATGGTCGGCGCGTTCGTGGTGGTCTACGTGCAGCACCGGTTCCAGAACCTGGCGGGCTACCGGTTCCTGATCTTCGGCATCGCGCTCGTGGTGCTGATGATCTTCCGGCCGCAGGGCCTGCTCGGCGCTCGGCAGAGGCTGCTCGCCTACGGTCGAACCGCCTACCGGAAACTGATAGGCCGAAACGAACAACTGTCCAGCGACAGCGCGCTGACCAGGTCCGAGGACGGCCTGTCATGACCGAGACACCGGAAACTCGCGTGACCGAGAAACCTGAGACACCCGAAACCGAGGTCGAGGGCGGCATCGTCGGCGAACTCGCCAACATGACCGCCGCGGAACGCGCGGAACACGCCGCCGAGGTGGCGGCCGAGGTCGCCGAAAAGCGGGAGATCACGGTCTCGGTCGGCGCTACCCTGCTGGAGTTGCGGGACGTCACCCTCCGGTTCGGCGGCCTGGTCGCGCTGGACTCGGTGTCGTTCGGCATCCGGCGCGGCGAGATCCTCGGCCTGATCGGCCCGAACGGCGCCGGCAAGACGACCTGCTTCAACGTCATGACCGGCGTCTACCGGCCGACCAGCGGGCAGGTGCTGCTGGAGGACCGGCCGTTGCAACGGCTGCGGCGGCACCAGATCGCCCGGCTGGGCATCGCCAGGACATTCCAGAACATCCGGTTGTTCGGCGAGATGACCGCACTGGAGAACGTGGTGGTCGGCGCCGACGCGCGGCACAAGACCAGCGTGCCCGGCGCGATCCTGCGACTGCCCCGGCATCACCGCGAGGAACGCGAGGCGGTGGAGCGGGCCAGCGCGCTGCTGGAGTTCGTCGGGATCGCCGACCGGGCCGCCGACAAGGCACGCAACCTGCCCTACGGCTACCAACGGCGGCTGGAGATCGCCCGGGCACTGGCCACCGAGCCGAAGCTGCTGTGCCTGGACGAGCCGGCGGCCGGATTCAACCCCATCGAGAAGGAGAACCTGATGGGGTTGATCCGCAAGATTCGAGACGACGGATACACCGTGCTGCTGATCGAGCACGACATGCGACTGGTGATGGGTGTGACCGACCGGATCGTGGTGCTGGAGTTCGGTAAGAAGATCGCGGACGGATCACCGGCCGAGGTTCGGGAGAACCCGGCCGTGATCGCCGCCTACCTGGGGGCGCCCGACGATGGCACTGCTTGAGCTCAACGAGGTGTCCGTCCACTACGGACGCATCCAGGCCCTGCACGAGATCACCCTGAGCGTCAACGAGGGCGAGATCGTGTCGATGATCGGCGCGAACGGTGCCGGCAAGACGACGACCATGCGAGCCATCTCCGGTCTCCGGCCGCTGTCACACGGGAAGATCACGTTCGCCGGCGAGGACATCAGCAGGTTGCGCGCCGACCTGCGGGTGGTGCGCGGCATCTCGCAGGCACCCGAGGGCCGGGGCGTGTTCCCCGGCATGACCGTCCAGGAGAACCTGGACATGGGCGCCTACAGCCGCCGGGACCGCGGCAAGCTCGCGTCCGACCTGGACCGGGTGTTCGACCTGTTCCCCCGGCTTGCCGAGCGGCGGAACCAGGCCGGCGGCACGCTGTCCGGCGGCGAGCAGCAGATGCTGGCCATCGGCCGGGCGCTGATGGCGAAGCCGAGGGTGCTGCTGCTGGACGAACCATCGATGGGGCTCGCCCCGCAGTTCATCCAGCAGATCTTCCGCATCATCACCGACATCAACCAGCAGGGCACCACGATCCTGCTGGTCGAGCAGAACGCCCAGCAGGCACTGTCCCGGGCGCACCGGGCGTATGTGATGGAGACCGGCACGATCGTCAAGTCCGGCACCGGCAAGGAGATGCTGGCCGACCCGTCGATCAAGGACGCCTACCTCGGCGTGGCCTGATCAACTGGCCGGTTCGCGTGACCGGTGTTCCAGGTGGATGCGGTGCAAGGCCGAGAACGCCGCACCGCGTCGATTCGCGTGACCGGTGTTCCAGGTGGATGCGGTGCAAGGCCGCAGGCCGCGTGGCGTAGTAGGGCTACGCGAGCGGCCGAGAACGCCGCACCGCGCCACCTGGAACGCCGGTGGCTGGTCACCCGATAGCGGTGTCCGAGGTGCACCATAAACTCGGGACTGTGCCCGTAACCTCCGAGACCCGCGCCACACTGCCTGGCGCCGAACCACACCGGTTGTTGTTGCTCGATGGCCACTCACTGGCCTACCGGGCGTTCTACGCGCTGCCCGCGGAGAACTTCCGGACCACCACCGGGCAGCCGACCAACGCGGTATACGGGTTCACCTCGATGCTGATCAACCTGCTGCGCGACGAGAAGCCCAGCCACCTCGCGGTGGCCTTCGACGTGTCACGTAGGACGTTCCGGACCGAGGCGTACGCCGACTACAAGGCAACCCGGTCCGCCACCCCCGACGACTTCAAGGGGCAGGTCAGCCTGATCCAGGACGTGCTCGCGGCACTCGGCATCCCGGCGCTGTTCCTGGACAACTACGAGGCCGACGACATCATCGCCACCCTCACCACCAAGGCCGGCGCCGAGGGCTTCGAGGTGCTGATCTGCACCGGCGACCGGGACGCGCTGCAGCTCGTCAACGACCACGTCACCGTGCTCTACCCGCGCCGAGGCGTCTCCGACCTCACCCGGTTCACCCCGGAGGCCGTGCAGGACAAGTACGGCCTGAGCCCCCAGCAGTACCCGGACTTCGCCGCGCTGCGCGGCGACCCGTCCGACAACCTGCCCGGCATCCCGGGCGTGGGGGAGAAGACCGCGACCAAGTGGATCCGCGAGTTCGGCTCGCTGGGTGACCTGGTCGACCGGGTCGACCAGGTGCGCGGCAAGGCGGGCGACGCGCTGCGCGAGCACCTCAGTTCCGTGCTGCTCAACCGGCAGCTCACCGAGCTGGTGCGGGACGTGCCGGTGGGCGTGGACCCGGAGGACCTGGCGCTGCGGCCGTGGGACCGGGACGCCGTGCACCGGCTGTTCGACGACCTGGAGTTCCGGGTGCTGCGGGACCGGCTGTTCGCCACCCTCGCGCCCGCCGAGCCAGAGGCCGACGAGGGATTCGAGATCACCGGCGGCGAGCTGGTGCCCGGCGAGCTGGCAGCCTGGCTGGCCGCGCACACCGCCACCGGCCGCACCGGGCTGTCCGTCCGTGGGCACTGGGCGGCCGCCGGCGGTGACGTCGACGGCCTCGCGCTGGCCGCCGCCGACGGCGAGAACATCTACATCCCGGTCACCGGGCTCGGCGAGGACGACGAGCGCGCGCTCGCGGCCTGGTTGGCCGATCCCGAGATCGCCAAGGCCGGTCACGACGTCAAGGGCCCCTGGCACGCGCTGCGCGCCCGGGGCTGGACGCTCGCCGGCGTCACCAGCGACACCGCGCTGGCCGCCTACCTGGTCCGGCCCGGCCAGCGCTCGTTCGCGCTGGACGACCTCGTGCTGCGCTACCTCAACCGCGAGCTGCGCGCCGAGGAGGACGCCGCCGACAACCAGTTGTCGCTGCTGAGCACCGAGGAGGACGACGCGGCGAAGGTCGCCCAGACCGAGATCCTGCGGGCCCGCGCGGTCGCCGAACTCGCCGACGCGCTGGACACCGCGCTCGGCCGGATCGGTGGTAGCGCGCTGCTGTCCGATCTGGAGCTGCCGCTGCTGTTCGTGCTGGCCGAGGTGGAGGCGGTGGGCATCGCGGTGGACCAGGAACACCTCGCCGCGCTCGACGCGCACTTCTCAGCCCGGGTCAAGCAGGCCGCCCAGGACGCTTTCGGTGTGATCGGCAAGGAGATCAACCTCGGCTCGCCCAAGCAGCTCCAGGTGGTGCTGTTCGAAGAGCTGAACATGCCCAAGACCAAGCGCACCAAGACCGGTTACACCACCGACGCGGACGCGCTGACCGACCTGTTCGCCAAGACCGAGCACCCGTTCCTGGCGCATCTGCTGGAACACCGGGACGCCACCCGGCTCAAGATCACTGTCGAGGGCCTGCTCAAGTCGATCTCCGACGACGGTCGCATCCACACCACGTTCAACCAGACCATCGCGGCCACCGGCCGGCTGTCGTCCACCGAGCCGAACCTGCAGAACATCCCGGTCCGCACCGAGGAGGGCCGGCGCATCCGGCAGGCGTTCGTGGTCGGCGGCGACTACGCCGAACTGCTCACCGCCGACTACAGCCAGATCGAGATGCGGATCATGGCACACCTGTCCCGTGATGAGGCGCTGATCGAGGCGTTCCAGTCCGGTTTCGACTTCCACGCCGCGACCGCGTCCAGCGTGTTCGGCGTGTCGCCGGACGACGTCAGCAGCGAGCAGCGGGCCAAGGTCAAGGCGATGAACTACGGCCTGGCGTATGGGCTGTCCAGCTATGGCCTGTCCCAGCAGTTGCGGGTGTCCAACGACGAGGCACGCGGACTGATGGACGACTACTTCGCCCGGTTCGGCGGGGTCCGCGACTACCTGCACAGCATCGTGGAGATCGCCCGCAAGGAGGGCTACACCGAGACGATCATGGGTCGCCGCCGCTACCTTCCCGACCTGACCAGCGACAACCGCCAGCGCCGTGAGATGGCCGAGCGGATGGCGCTCAACGCGCCGATCCAGGGCAGCGCCGCGGACATCATCAAGGTCGCCATGCTCGGGGTGCACCGGGCGCTGGCCGAGGCGGGGCTGCGCAGCCGGATCCTGTTGCAGGTGCACGACGAACTCGTGCTGGAGGTCGCCGAGGGGGAGCGCACGGCGGTGGAGGCGCTGGTGCGGGAGCGGATGGGCGCCGCCTACAAGCTGGACGTGCCGCTGGAGGTCTCCGTCGGCTACGGCCGGACCTGGGACGACGCCGCACACTGACGGCGTTCCCGGGCGGGCCGGGTGGCCCGGCGGGTCCGGCCGGCGCTATCGCAGCGCGCCGGCCGGCCGCACCTCCCAGATCGTCCACAACGGACGGTAGCCCTGCCGGGGCCAGAACACCGAGGACAGTGGGTTCGCCGGGTTGTAGTACAGGTACGTACCGACCGCGCCGGCCCGGCGCAGTTCCCGGTGCGCCACCGCCATGATCCGCTGTCCCACGCCCCGGTCCCGCACGGCCGCCGACACCGACAGCGTGTTGACGTAGCCCCAGCGTCCGGCGGTGACCATGAACCGGCGGCCGGCACCCTCCGGCACCTCGGCGAACCCGCATTCGGCCAGCGCGACCGGCAGCCCGTCCTGCTCGGCCAGCCACACCGGATCATCCCGGCGCAGCCGGTAGCCGATCGACTCGCGCTTCAGCTCCGCCGCGTCCGGGCGCACGATCGTGCCACCGACCAGCGCCGAGTAGGCCAGCTCGGCCAGTGACAGGTCCAGCGCCGCGTCCAGGTCGGCGAGCCGGGCCCGGCGGATCCGGACGTCCGCCGGCGATCCGCCCGCCGGCCCCGCCGTCGCCGCCGCAGGCACCGGGGCCGATACGGCCGAGGACACGACATCGCGTTCCGGCCCGTCGTTGACCCGCACGGCCAGCACCGACAACGGCACGAAGCCGTGGTCCAGCAGGGTTCGGGTGGCCTCGACGTCCCGGCTGGGCCAGGACAGCAGGCAGGACGAGTCGGCGTCTCCGACCAGGTTCGGGTCGCCCCGGTCCAGCGCCGCCCGCCAGGCGCGCGCCAGGGCGTCCAGACCGGCCACCACGTCGGAACCGACCACCGGGTGCAGTTCCCACACCCAGCGCGCCGACCACAGGCTGGACTGCGAGCCGGGCGGGTTCTCGGTGAAGGTCACCACGCCGGCGACCCGCCGGCCATTCGGCAGCGCGGTGGTCAGCACATGGCCGTCCGGGGTCGGTCCCTCCTCCGGCAGCAGGGGATCCAGGGCGGTCAGCCGGGCGGACTGGATCCGGAGCAGATGCTCGGCCGCGGTCATGGTGCCGAGCCGATCGAGTGGTGTTTCATCGCTGGAATCATCGGAAGGATCATCGCGGTGATCATGCCAGGAGTGACGCCGGCGAGCACCCGGATGATCATCACCTTGACCGGGCCGGCCAACGCCCCCGCACCGGGTTCGCTCATCAGGACCGGATGCAGGAGAAGATCGCGGTGCCCGGGAACAGCGCGCCCCGCAACGGACTCCACTGGCCCCACTGTCTGTCGTGGCCGGCCGGCCACTCCGGTTCGATCAGGTCACGCAGCTCAAGACCGGCCGCCACCAGCGCGCGCACGTAGTCGCCGAGCGTCCGGTGATACTCCACATAGGTCGCTCGGCCGTCCGCGTCGACCTCGACATACGGCGTGCGGTCGAAGTACGACTGCACGGCGGTCAGGCCACCCGGTCCGGGGTCGTCCGGAAAAATCCACCGCATCGGGTGAGTAACCGCGAACACCCACCGCCCGCCGGGCCGCAAAACCCGTGCCACCTCACGGAACACGGTGTCCAGATCGGCGACGAACGGCACGGCGCCGAACGCGGAACAGGCCATGTCGAAGCTGGCCGCGGCGAACGGCAGTTGGTCCGCGCTGGCCTGCACCAGTGGCACGGCGATCCCGGTGCGGGCGTTCAGCCGCAGGGCGTGGCCGAGCATGCCGGCGGACAGGTCCACGCCGACGGCCCGCGCGCCGGCGTTGCGCAGCCACCGCGCGCAGGGTGCCGAACCACAGCCCACCTCCAAAGCGTCCCGGCCGGCCACCTCGCCCAGCAGATGGGCGTCCTCCTCCCGCAGTCCCTCCGGGCACCACATGAAGTCGGCGCTGCCGAGGAAGTCGCCATGTTCGGCCAGATAGTCGTCGGCATCAGCGTCCCACCAGGCACGACTCGCCCCGCGGGCCTCATCGGCCGGCACCGGACGGCTCATCACGGCCGCGGTGCCGAGCGCCCGCTCCGCGTTCGCGTGCCGCGGGTCCAGCGGCTGATCGTCGGCCCGCTCAGTGGTCACCTTCGCTCCTTCGGCTGCACCCCATTTGCCCTTGACCCTCGCGGATGCGTACGATATCGCCCGCGCAGTGGGTGCACGCTGCCTGCGGTTCCGCTCCTGGGAATCGAGCCGTCCTTGCCGGCGTTCAAGGTGGAGACAGCCGTTTTCGTTCGATGGTCCGCCGGTGAGGTGGGCCGCCGCGCGAACACCTGCTCATCACCCACCAACGACAATCCGTACCGGAGCAACCCACCTAATGTCCACCGACACCACCACCGTCCCGGCAAACAGCGCGCCGAACCCTCAGGTCGCGATCAATGATGTCGGGTCGGAGGAGGACTTCCTCGCCGCCATCGACCAGACCATCAAGTACTTCAACGATGGCGACATCGTCGAGGGGACCATCGTCAAGGTTGATCGTGACGAGGTTCTTCTCGACATCGGCTACAAGACCCAGGGCGTGATCCCCTCGCGAGAGTTGTCGATCAAGCATGACGTCGACCCGGCCGAGGTGGTCACCGTCGGCGACCAGGTCGAGGCCTTGGTCCTGCAGAAGGAGGACAAGGAAGGCCGACTGATCCTCTCCAAGAAGCGCGCCCAGTACGAGCGCGCCTGGGGCACCATCGAGGGCCTCAAGGAGAAGGACGAGCCGGTCAAGGGCACCGTGATCGAGGTGGTCAAGGGTGGCCTGATCCTCGACATCGGACTGCGTGGCTTCCTGCCCGCCTCCCTGGTGGAGATGCGCCGGGTGCGCGACCTGCAGCCCTACGTGGGCCGGGAACTCGAAGCCAAGATCATCGAGCTGGACAAGAACCGCAACAACGTGGTTCTGTCCCGCCGTGCCTGGCTGGAGCAGACCCAGTCCGAGGTGCGCAGCGAGTTCCTCAACCAGTTGCAGAAGGGCCAGGTCCGCAAGGGCGTGGTCTCCTCGATCGTCAACTTCGGTGCGTTCGTCGACCTGGGCGGCGTGGACGGCCTGGTGCACGTCTCCGAGCTGTCCTGGAAGCACATCGACCACCCGAACGAGGTCGTCGAGGTCGGCCAGGAGGTCACCGTCGAGGTCCTGGACGTCGACATGGACCGCGAGCGCGTGTCCCTGTCGCTGAAGGCGACCCAGGAAGACCCGTGGCGTCAGTTCGCCCGCACCCACGCGATCGGCCAGATCGTGCCGGGCAAGGTCACCAAGCTGGTTCCGTTCGGTGCGTTCGTCCGGGTGGACGACGGCATCGAGGGCCTGGTGCACATCTCCGAGCTGGCCGAGCGCCACGTCGAGATCCCGGAGCAGGTCGTCCAGGTCAACGACGACGTCATGGTCAAGGTCATCGACATCGACCTGGACCGTCGCCGGATCTCGCTGTCGCTCAAGCAGGCGAACGAGGGCGTCACTCCGGACACCGAGTTCGACCCGACCCAGTACGGCATGGCCGCCGAGTACGACGAGCAGGGCAACTACATCTACCCCGAGGGCTTCGATCCCGAGACCCAGGAGTGGCAGGAAGGCTTCGACAAGCAGCGCGAGGAGTGGGAGCGCCAGTACGCCGAGGCGCACTCCCGCTACGAGCAGCACATGCGGCAGGTCACCAAGGCGGCCGAGGCCGCTGCCGAGGCGGCCGGCCAGGAGGCTTCCGGTGGCGGCAACTACTCGTCCGGCAGCTCGGACCATGGCGGTAGCCAGTCCGGCGGCACCCTCGCCAGCGACGAGCAGCTCGCCGCGCTGCGCGAGAAGCTGTCCGGCGGCGTGTGATCCTCAGCCTGATCAGGGCGACCTGATCGGCTGATACCAAGACCGTGGGCCCCGCGTCGTCATGACGTGGGGCCCACGTGCATTGTCACCTCGGTTCTGCGGTGGGTAGGTGTCGATCCCGGCCCACCTCGCTTGATCGGTGGAAATCCGGTCAGCCCCCACAACATCAGCTTCCCGGAGTCGATCGGCCTGATGACGAGCATGTTGGAGGCGCTGGACATCCAGCCAGGCAAGGACGTGCCGAAGATCGGCACCGGAACCGGATACAACGCGGCCCTGTTGTGTCACCGGCTATCGGGCGCGGTCGGCGGCAGCTGTGGGTCGACACGCCGGATGAGGTCGTGCACGTCTCGGTCGACGCGGTGTCGACCGAGATCGTTATCGAGTGACCGGTGCCGTGATCAGGCAGCGGCGGTGGTGGGGATCTCGGCGGGCAGGGCCGGGGTCAGCTCGGGGGGCGCGGTCGGTGCCAGCGCGGGGACGAGCTTGACCGGGGACTGGCGGCGGTGCGCGGCGCGGCTGTGTCGGGCGGGGACGACCAGCGTGGCGATGCGGCGTCGGTGGCAGGCGGACAGCGCCTCAACCATCCCGACCAGTTCCAGACAGTGCACCAGACCGGGCGTGCCCAGCCGGTGCAGTGGACTCCGCCGCGCGTGTCGACCCATGTTGCCTCCCCGAACTGCCGTGACGGCTCCACCGTATCGGTGTGACATGCGGAAACAGGTCACGACACGGCGCTGGAAAGCCGAGAATCGGTAACGTTACGGCCAACTAGCGTGAGCTTTCACCCATTTGGGCGCAATGCTGGCTCCGCGATCGGGCTGGGAGGATCGGAGCATGTTGCGGGTTGGGCTCACCGGGGGCATCGGTTCCGGAAAGTCGACGGTCGCGCGGCGGCTGGCCAGGCATGGCGCGGTGGTGATCGACGCCGACCAGATCGCCCGCGAGGTGGTCGAGCCCGGTACGGACGGCCTGCGTGAGGTGATCGCGGCCTTCGGCGAGGGCATCCTGAACGCCGATGGCGTGCTCAACCGGCCCGCGCTGGCCCAGCGGGTGTTCGGCGATGACGAGGCACGCGCCAGGCTGAACGCGATCGTGCATCCGCGGGTGGGCGTCCGCCGCGTCGAGCTGATCGAGCGGGCGCCGGAGGACGCGATTCTCGTCGACGATGTGCCGCTGCTCGTGGAACTCGGCATCGCGCCCGCCTTTCACCTGGTGATCATCGTGGACGCGCCGGTGGAGACCCGGGTCGACCGGCTGGTGCGTCTCCGCGGCCTGGCCGATGCCGACGCGCGGGCGCGGATCGCCGTGCAGGCCACCGACGAGCAGCGGCGTGCGGTCGCGGATGTCTGGCTGGACAACTCCGGCCCGGTCGAACGGGTTCGGACGGCGGTCGACCGACTGTGGGCCGAGCGGCTGGCGCCCTATGAGGCGAACGTGCGGCTGCGCAAGCACACCGCACGCGATCAGCCGTCCATTGTGGAATATGACCCGGGCTGGCCGGTGCGCGCGGAGCGGCTGGCCGCCCGGCTGCGGCTGGCGGGCGGCGCGCGGGCGCTGCGTGTCGACCACATCGGCTCGACCTCGGTGCCCGGCCTGGCCGCCCCCGACCTGATCGAGCTGCAGGTCACGGTGGCCTCGCTGGACGATGCCGACGCGCTGGCGGAACCGTTGGCGGACGCCGGATTCCCGCCGGCGCCCGAGTTCGACGGCGACCGGCGCACCCACGTCTGCGCGGACCCGGCGGTCCGGGCGAACGTGTACTTGCGGGAGGCCGGCTCGACGCACTGGCGGTACGCCCTGCTGTTCCCGGCCTGGCTGCGCGACGACGACACCGCCCGCCGGGAGTATGAGAACCTCGAACGCACGCCCGAGGGGATCGGCCACGGCTGGTTCGTCGAGGCAGCGCCACGCGCCGAGGCCTGGGCCGAGCGGACCGGGTGGCGGCCGCCCGAGATTTGACCGCTTCGCTCCCCGCGTCTACCACCGGTAAGAAGTTCACCGGTTCATTACCCACATTGCGGTGATATCCGTGCATCTGGCGGTAACCTACGGTGCGGATTGGACGTCCAGCTGTCACCGGATGGTGTGACGACGGGCCGATCTGTGGGCACCGGCCCACCGGAACACGTGAGGCACCTGTGCTCCTGGAGCGGGACGACGAAGTGGCGGTGCTGGTGAAGGCCGTCCGGGAAACCTCGGCCGGCCCCGGTGCCGTGCTGCTCGTCGAGGGCGCGGCCGGCGCCGGCCGGACGGCCCTGCTGCGCCATCTCGGCACGATCGGTCACCGCGCGGGCGTCCGGGTGCTGCGGGCCGGTGGGGTACACGCGGAACAGGGCTTCCCGCTCGGCGTGATCCGCCAGTTGGTCATGCCGCTGGTCGTCGGGCCGCACGCCCTCACGAATGGTGTCGCGGCGGAATCGCCGGTCTCACCCATGGTGCGCACGCTGCTCGCACCCTTGGTCAACAGCAGCCCATCGGACGCGCCCGCCGAGCCGAACCCGACCGTGCTGGGAAACGTCCTCCAAGGCCTGCATCTGCTGTTCACCGCTCTCGGCGAGCGACAACCGGTGCTGCTGCTGGTGGACGATCTGCACCGGGCGGACGAGCCCTCGCTGCGCGCGCTGGCCTACCTCGCGCAGCGGCGGTCGGGCATGCGGATCCTCATCGCGGTCGTGCCGCCCCATGACCAATCTCCGCTGCTCGCGGAGATCGCCGCGGTGGCCGACTACCGGGTGCGGGCGGTGCCGCTGTCGCCGGAAGGTGTGCGGCGACTGGTGTGTGACCGGTTCGGCGGCTGCGACAAGGAGTTCGTGGCCGCCTGCTATGACGCCAGCGGCGGCAGCCCGCGGGACCTGCGGGAGTTGCTGAACCGCGCCCACTCCGAGCATCTGCTGGGCCGCGCCGCGGACGCGCCCAGGATCAGGGAGTTCGGTGCGGCCCTGCATGTCGCCGGGGTCGCCGTCGACTGACCGGGATTTCGTTCCGGATGGCTTGCACGATTCACTGGTCAGTGGCGGGTCACCAATTATGTGGGCGGGGAGTGACCCGAGTCGCGGAGCCATTTCTGCTGGTCGAACCCGTTTCGCGGGGGCGTTCCCGATTGGTGGTGTCGGATTGGTTACAGTCCGGGGATTAAACTGGCCAACCCGGACCGTGATGTGGTCGATCACACAGCACCGAACCGGCCGCGACGGGCGTGACGGCGTCAGCGCAGGGCGCTCACCACTGTTGACTTTGTTGGGCACCCAAACATACACT
>DASVLX010000166.1:0-26780 GCA_036384655.1 Pseudonocardiaceae bacterium | reverse complement strand
CGCATCGCGCCCGTCCCGCCTCCGACCCGCCGGGTGCCGGGACCAGCAGCGCGGACGCCCGCCGCGGCGCCGGAGCCGGTTCGGCCGCAGCGCCTGTCCTATGCCACCGACCAGCGGGAACGGCGTCGGAAGCGCTGGATGCTCGCCGCCGCGTTGACGGTCGTGACGATCGCGATCGCGGCCTGGGTGATCAGCCAGATAGCCGGGTTCTTCAACTCGGAGAGTTCGCAGTCGGCCGGCCAGCCGACCTCCACGGCCACGGCGCAGTCGGCCCCGGCCAGTCAGGCGCCCGCCAGCACGACCCCGTCGGCCGCGCCGTCGACGCCGGTCGCACCGGCCGGTGTCACCGAATACGTGGTCAGTGGAGCGCCGGACAGCCCGGGCCGGCTCGGCCGGGTGATCGACGGTGACACAGGCACCTTCTGGCACACCGACACCTATTTCCAGCAGTTCCCGAAGTTCCAGCCGGGTCTGGGGATCATGGCGTCGTTCTCCCAGCCAGTGAAGCTGACCGCGGTGCACATCAACTCGCCCAGCGCCGGCACGGTGGTGGAGGTCCGCTCGGCCAACTCCGCCAGCCCGGCCCTGGGCGACACGCAGGTGCTGGGCACCGCCACCCTCGGCAACGGGGACACCACCATCCCGCTCACGTCGGCCCCGCCCACCAGTCAGTTGCTGATCTGGATCACCGCCCTGGCGCCGGCCAGTGGCGGCTACCAGAGCACCATCAACGAAGTGACCTTCTGGTCATAACCTGGGCATTACCGGCGTCAGTCGATCGTGGACGGTACATTCAACAGGGTGTCAGCACCCGCCCGTCGCCGGTTGAGCAGCCAGGAACGCCGAGAGCAGCTACTCCAGGTAGGCCTGGAGCTGTTCGCCAGCCGCCCGTATGACGAGGTGTGGATCGAGGAGGTCGCCACCCTCGCCAACGTGTCGCGAGGCCTGCTGTACCACTATTTCCCCACTAAACGGGACTTCTTCGCGGCGATCGTCCAGCATGAGGGTGCGCAGATCTTCAAGATCACCGTGACGGACCCCAAGGCTCCCGTGCCGGACCAGGTGGCCGCCGGGCTGGACGCCTATCTCAGCTACGCCAGGGAGCACGCACACAGTTTCCGGGCCTTCCACCGTGCCGCCGACAACGGTGATCCACGGGTCCGCGCGGCCTACGAGAGCAACCTCGGCCGGTTCGAGCAGCGCGTGCTCGACGCCCTGAGGGAGAACGCCGCCGCGCTCGGCATCGACCGCAAGCCGCCGGAGCTGGTGCGGATGGCGGTGCGCGGCTGGCTGGCATTCATGGTCAGGGCGACACACGACTGGCTGGACAGGCCCGAGCTGCCACAGCCGGACGTCCGCGACCTGTGTGTGCGGGTGCTGATGACCGCCGTCACGGCCTGACCGGTTCGGTTGCCTTCGGAACGGCCAGCACGGTCGGCTCGGTTCGGCCACGCAGAATGATGCTGTCGGTGGTCGTCCACTGCGCCGCCTCGGCCGGCCCGGCCAGCGCCACCGCGCGTCCGGACGCCACCAGCCTGCCCGGCATGTTCTTGGCCAGCTCGGTCAGCCGGGATGCCTCGTTCACCGGATCACCGATCACCGTGTACTCGAAGCGCCGCCGGTCGCCCACGTTCCCGGCGACAGCCTGGCCGGCCGCCACCCCGATGCCGGCCACGCATTCGGGCACCTCGACGGGCAGCCGGTCGGCGAGCACACGGGCGGCGGCGAGCGCATTGCCGGCGTGATCGGCGAGTTCGGTGGGTGCGCCGAACACGGCGAGCACGGCGTCGCCGATGAACTTGTTGACCAGGCCGTGGTGCGCGTCGATCTCGTCCACGACCACCGCGAAGAACCGGTTGAGCAGATCGACCACGTCGGTGGCCGGGTGTTCGGTGGCCAGCCTGGTCGAGCCCGCCAGGTCAACGAAGATCACCGACACCTCGCGGACCTCACCGCCCAGCTCGATCGTGTTGGCGAGTGCAGCGGCGGCCACCTCCTGTCCGACATGCCGGCCGAACAGGTCACGCAGATGCTCCCGGTCGCGCAACTCTCTGACCATGCCGTTGAAACCGGCCTGCAACAGGCCGAGTTCGGTGCCGTCGAACACCGCGACCTCGACGTCCAGTACGCCGCGCTCGACATTGGCCATTCCCTCGCGGACCAGGTGGATCGGCGCCACGAACGCGCGGCTGGTGAGCACCGTGACCAGCAGTCCGAAAACCAGCACGATCCCGCCGATCACGCTCACCGTGATCGCCAGCCGGGTCTCCGAGATGCCGCCCTGGAACACCACGGTGTAGAGGGCAAGCATGATCAACCCGGCGACCGGGATGCCGGTGCCCAGGCACCAGAACAGCAACAACCGGAAGTACATCCCCGCACTCAGCGGCGCGCGCGGCACCTCGCTGGCCAGCGCGCGGGCCGCGATGGGCCGCAGCGCGAACGCGCTGAGCAGATAGGCGATCGCGCACACCACGATGCCGCCGAAACTGATCGTGATCGGCACGGTGAGGATCAGTCCGGGTTGGACGATCGCGGAGATCACCGTGAACACCACCACGCCGAAACCCCACAACAGCAGCTGGATGAGGGTCAGGCGTAACGGCAACCGCAGCGCGGCGTGGCGTTCGTCGGCGGTGAGCTGGCGGGCGCTGGTGACACGACGCAGGATGCCCAGCGCGCGGCGGGTGCCCCACCAGCCACCGACGACCAGGCCGACGGCGACATAGATCGGGATGGCGATCGCGTCGATATGAATGAGCCGGCCGGTCAATGCCGGCCCGGGAACACCGAGGGCGGCCACCCCCACGACGACCGCCGCGCCGATCACGTTGGCCAGCACCAGACTGACCGTCAGCAACAATTGCACACGGACGCGCAGCATGCGCGGAGACTGGTCGGCCGAACCGAGTAGCCGTGACCCGAACGGACGAGGTGAGCTCATTGGCCACCCCTTCCGCACGGCGGCTACTCGCGGGTAGCCATTACCTGCCGCCACAGCGTACTGACTTGGACAAACCCGTTCAAGGTGTCGAGCGAGCGGCTCAGAGCGTTCGGACGATGTCGTCGGGCGTGTCCAGGAACAGCCACTGCTGGCCGTCGTCGGTGGCTCGCAGACCGAACCGGTCCATGGCTGGTTCACCATGGTCATGCCACCAGTCGTAGGCGGTCTCCAGCTCATTCCACAGCTGGCGTGGTCCAAGTTGATCAACCGTGAATGGCGCGGGGTTGGTGAGGTCCGCGTCCAGCCGTGCCCACGACCCGGTCTCGCCGTCGTCCAGTTCGATCACGTGATGACGTTCGCCGAATTTGTCCCATTCCACCAGCAGCGTGCAATGCCGGAGGCGTGCTCCGATGGCGAACTGGCCTTTGGCCGGGTTGAGGATGCGGTTCAGGTCGGCGCCGCGGCATTCGGTGGTGGATCTGTCCGCCGTGCCGATTTGCTTGGCTGTGGGCTGGAATCCGGAGAGATCGCGGCGGTGCCGACGTAGCCGCATGAATGCCAGATCCCCGGAGAACCGGCCCAGGCTCGATCCGTCGACGTCCTTGTCGAGCCTCAGCATCACGCCGTTGGACCAGTCCGTGCCCCAGGGCGTGACCAGCCGCCCGCCGGGCCTGAGCTGGTCGAGCCACGCGGCGGGAATCCTGTCACGGACGGCCGCGGTGGCGATGATCCGGTCGTACGGCGCCTGCTCGGGCCAGCCCTCTTCGCCATCGGCGGTCACCACCAGCACGTGACAGCCGGTCGCGGCGAGGGCATCGCGGGCCTGCTGGGCGATCCGCGCATCGATCTCGACGCTGATCACGTGGCCGCCGGGCCGGACGCGGGCCACCAGCAATGCCGCGTTCCATCCGGTGCCGGTGCCGATCTCCAGAACCTTCTGGCCGGAACCAACATCGAGGGCATCCAGCATCTCGGCCACGATCGACGGCTGGCTGCACGAGCTGGACGGGAACGTGCCGGTCCGGCCGGATGGGGTGGCGCCGAGATCAACCTGGGTGACCACCGGCTCGTCGGCGGCCACCGCCGCCCGCCAGCCATCTGGATCATCCTGTTTGGACAGCGACCTGAATATGTCACCGTCGCGAATCCAGATGACGTCGGGAATGAACGCCTCCCGCCGCGCCACCGCGTTCAGTGCCGCCCACGTCGAAGCCGCGTCAGCGCCGCTCATCCCGGTCGTTCTTGTCGTGTTTGCCACCGCCGGCCTCATCGATGTCCTTGGTCTTCGTGATGTCGAATCCCTCCTTGTGGCCATCCTGATCGGTCTTGTCTTCGCGCTTACCCACGACGGTCTCCGAGATTGTGCGAATGTCGGTGCCGGCGGGTGATCGCGCCGGCACCGACATACTCTGCCGCGTCGGCGGGGAAGCTGGTAAGTCCCCGATCGGCGGATGTGCTTCCGCTGTCAGTAGAGCGGAGATCCGTCGCTCATGAGCGCAGCCAGGTCCGGGTGCCGAAGGATGTGCAGGAATGGGCGGCGATGCCGGCGGCGAAGTTCAGGGCGGAGACGAAGACATCCGTGCTCAGTTCCGGATGTTGGGCGAGCGCGAAGGCCAGCGCGCCATGAAACACATCACCCGCGCCGAGCGTGTCGGCGACCGCGGTCGCGGGAACGGCGACCTCACCGCGGCCGTCCTTGCCGCGCCACAGGATCGGGCCACCGCCGTGAGTGATCGCGGCATAGCGAACGCCGTGATCGAGCAGGAAATCCATGATGGAGTGATGCCGCGCCATGCCGGGCGGCCGGAAGTCGGCGGAACAGACCACGACGTCCAGATGGCGCAACAGCTCGCGGGTGCCGGGCTTCCAGCTCCCGCCGTCAAGTAACGTCACGCGGCCATCCGCGTGAGCGAGCCGGACCGCCTCGCGGGCGACGGCGATGTGGTGGCCATCCACCTCGACCACGCTCGCGTCCGCGACCAGCGCGTCGAGGTTGGCCGGTGGCAGAAATCCCCGGCCGGCGGCATTGGTCGACGCCACGGCACGATCACCGGTCGACTCGGTGACCAGGATCGACGAGACGGTGGGTGGGTCGACGCTCGCGGCGTCCATATCGACGATCGTGACGCCCTGCGCGTCAAGATCCGCGTGAATCCCCGCGGCCAGCGGGTGCGAGCCGATCGCGGTCACCAGGGTGGCCGGATGACCGAGGTGGCTACAGGTGACGGCCGCGTTGGTGGCCGGGCCACCAGCGGCGATGGTCTGCCGGTGGGCGGTCAGCTTCTCGTTGGAGCCTGGGACATGTGGAACAAGCTGGATGACGTCGAGCGTGCACAGCCCGACGAACAGCGCGGTCAAACCAAGTTGGCCAGAAACCCGGCCCAGGTCGACGACGAGAACACGAGCTTCGGACCGGTGGTGTTCTTCGAGTCCCGCACCGCCGCGACCCGGCCGGCGTAGGCGACCTCCACGCAGTCGGCGTTGCTACCACCCGCACTGCGGCTTGACTTCCGCCACACCGCGTTCGAGAGATCCACGGTATAAGTCCGACCGCTCACTCCACGCTCCACACCTCGTCGATCACCCGGCGGATGAGCGCCAGCGACTTGGCTTCGTCCAGCGCATCCCGCAACAGCCCGTCGAAGGTCACCTTACCTACGCTGACATCCTCGGGTTTCTCCAACACCAGTGAGCCAGTGCAGTGATCGATGTAGATCCCACCACCCGATCGGGTTCACCTGACACCTGACTGCAGGCGAGCCGGGACCGGCTATGCGCTAGAACTCCGTCCTACCAAGGCTCGTAGATGGACCCCTGGGAGAAATCCTCTTCGTCCTCATCGTCGCGCGGTCGCCTCGCCGGCCTTCTCTTCGGGCGCTCGCGTGCCTCCGGCGGAGACTCCACGAGAGGCACGTCGACGTCGTAGGCATCCCGCATCGCGGCGAGTTTCTCATTGGGGGTGCGTGGTCGGCTTGGATCAAACAGCTCGGCGCGTTGCTCGTCAGTCAGTCGACTCAGGCCACGCTCGATATTCTCGAGGTGTCGCATACCAGTCTGGTTGAACTCGCTCGTCTGGAGGACGTCACGGATGTTCCGGTGACCAGCCAGCACCGAGGCGACCATCTGGCGGATCTCGGGGCTGCCGCTGCGTCGGGCGAACACGGCCAGATTCGCCCGCAACTCGCGAGCACTCGCCTCATCACCGTGGACGATCTTGGCGATGCCCGACTCTTCATCTGCTTCGTTCATTGCGGCCCCCGCCTGCTTCCCGTACCCATGCTGTTCGACCCGGGTTGGAGCCCCTGAGAAGCGTTGGCGTACGCGGCGGAGGGCAGAGTCATATGTGAACTGTAATTCTGTAGAGAACCTACCAGAGTCACAATCCCGGACAGTGCGGCCTGAAGAACGGTCCAGACCTTGGCCCAAATGGTGGCCAATTCGTGGATCTTGTTGATCAGCTCAGTGACCTTCCATGCGCCGACAATATCGGCAATGACATTGACGCCGGGGACTTCCTGGAGAAATCCGGCCGCTGCCAGTGATATGCCGACCTCAATCCCGCGATCGATGGCAATTGTCAGAGCGCCGATGAGAGCTGATCCACTCTGCTGCATAGCAACCACTAATGCGTCGAGTTTCTGCGCTATGGATGACAGTGTTCCCGCGTGTGCAGTGAGGTCTTGAGCGAACTGATCAAAGTAGCTCTTGGCCGCATCAGCAGCATTCCCCTGCCATGATCCGAGCATCTTCGCGAGGCCTTCGGCTAGCGCGGTGGCCGTGGTGTTCTCGAAATCTTCCAGATTCTTGATAGAGTTCCGGCACTGTGCGAGCCTCTTGTAGTCGCCGGCCAAGCGCTGCTTGACCCAGTCCTCGACGTTGAGGCCGAAAAGCGAGAGAATCTTGAGAACCAGTTCCGTCTCGCTGAAATAGCCGATCCCATCCAAGACCTGCTGGACGGGATCCGGAACGGCTCCGTCGTCTTTCGGCGTGGTCAACTTGCTGGCCGGATCGGCGCTGGGTGAAGAGACATCGATGCCAGCGTCGGATGGAGTCGTGCTACCGCGGTTGTAGATCGAATCGAGATGTCGCGCCGTGGCGCGATCGGTCGCGCGGTACTGCGCCGCGGACTGATTCAATCCGTTGGCGGACGCGACCATGATGTTGCTGACAACCGCATAGTCGCCGTTGAGCTGGCCAGCGAGTGAACCCATAGTGTCGACGATCGCCCAGAAGAGCAGTCCACCGGAAGCTCCCGGCAACTTCACCCATTCCGTGCAATAGTCCTGGGCGGTGGTGAGGAACTCGAAGTCAAGGCCGGGTGAACTGGCTGCCGACGAGCATAGGACATTGGCGAAGCCCGTCAGGGCTGACGGTTGGACGGTGAAGCCCCCCATTTGGCCCTTCCCTTTCCCTGGTCGCGCAGATGACCTACCTGGTGGAAGAGGGTACGATCGTTGATCAGTGGTGTCAACGATCAACGCCACCGCGGTGTACCCGCTGTACATGGTCGGTCGAAGGGGGCGCCAGGTGCGAAATCGCTCGAATCGGGCCACGTTGGCCAGCGAGGGAAGCACTGGTGAGCCACGACCACCTCGCGTCTACACACTGCCGCCGCAGGTTCGGTCGGTGCAGGTGCCAGCGATGTTGACGTTCATTATGATCATGTGGACGCTGTCGATGACGATCTGGGCCGGGTTGCTGTCATGGACTTGGGTGTTTCCGTGGGCCGCGCTTGCCGGCTGTTGGTACTCGAACCTGCGCCTGCGAGTGGCCCGGTCGGGCGGGCAAGCGCTCCTGTGGGTGATGCTCCAGCTCGTGACGGGTATCGGCTGCGTGGCACTGCTCGAACTTCCGGCCCATTTCTGAGCTGTCTCGCCGATTCTGCGTGTTGGCTGGCAGTTGGATGGAAGACCGCTGTGGAGTCGACCGGATTTAGAGATGTCTTATCTCGGACACAGTTGATTCACACAGTGTCGACCAAGACTCGACCGCATGGCAGCGATCAACCGACTACTTGCGGCACATGCGAGCGAACGGCCGGAGGCGACCGCGTTTCGGGTCGGAAAGGACGGCCGAACGCTGTCCTGGCGGGACCTGGCGTGCAACGCCGAACACTGGCGTGAACTGGCCTCATGGCCGACCCTGCCGCCACGCTCCCGCATCGGACTGGTGACGGGCGACCCGCTGGCGTTCGCGGCGAACTATCTTGGCGCGTTGGCCGCCGGGATGACCGTGGTGCCGCTGGACGGCCGGATGACCGAGACCGAGCTCGCCGAGGCGGTGGCGCGGATGCGGGTTGACGTGCTGCTGTGCGAGGACATGACGACGCCGGTGTCGGTCACGGTGCACGGTCGGCGGCCCAGCACAGAGGTCGCGATGCGGCCGGCCGTGCTGCTGGCCAGCTCGGGCACCACCGGTACGCCGAAGGGCATTCCGCTGTCGGAGTGGCAGTTGCTGCACGCGGCCACCCGGGTGGTCCGGCACCACCGGCTCGGCCGGCATGACCGCGGCTATTCGCCGCTGCCGCTGTTCCATGTGAACGCGCAGGTGATGGGCTTGCTGACCACCCTGGTCAGTGGCGGTTCACTGATCCTGGACGCCCGCTTCGACGCGCGCGAGTACTGGTCACGGGCAGCGGAATGGTCACCGACCTGGATCAACACGGTCCCGGCCATGCTCGCCTCACTGGCCGGCCTGCCGGCCCCGCCCGAGCGGGTCGCCCGCCGGATCCGGTTCGCCCGCTCGGCGTCCGCACCGCTACCGAAGGAAACCGCGCGACTGTTCACCGCGCACACCGGCGTCTCCATCCTGGAGACCTACGGGATGACCGAGGCCGCGGGCCAGATCACCGCCAACCCGCTCGACCCGGCCGAGCGCCGTGCCGGATCGGTGGGACTACCGGTCGGCATCGGCATGGCGGTGCTCGACGCCGACGGCCACCCCGTCGAGCCGGGGCGGGAGGGCATGGTCGCCCTGCTCGGCAGCCAGGTCGTGCACCGGTACCTGACGTTGTCCGCCGAGCGGCCCGAAGACGCCCGTCCGGCCCGGAACGCCGCCGGATGGCTGCTCACCGGCGACCTTGGCCGGCGCGACCAGGACGGCTTCGTCTACCTGACCGGGCGGGCGGACGACGTGATCAACCGGGGTGGCGAGAAGATCCACCCGGAGGAGGTCGAGGACCTCCTGCTCACCGATCACCGGGTGCGCGCGGCGGCCGTGGTGGGGGTGCCACACGACCGGCTGGGGGAGACCCCGGTGGCGTTCGTGCTCGCCCATGCCGAGGCCGGCGACACCACCGGGCTGGTCGCCAGCCTGCGTGAACTCTGTGATCACCGGCTCGCCCGCTACAAGCGGCCGACCACGATCGAGGTCACCACCGAACTACCGACCGGCCCGACCGGGAAGGTGCTGCGCCGGGCGCTGCGCGCCGAGCTGGCCGCGGAGTCGGCTGCCAAGTCGGCTGCCAAGTTGGCTGAGAAGCTGGCGACGAGCGGTGCCCGGTGACCGCGACCCTGACCGGCGAGCCGGCCGAACGCGCGGCACCCACCCGGGTCGCCGTCGTGGTCCCGCGGCGACGCACGCACCTGCGATACGTGGATGTCGTGCGGGTGCTGACCGTCGCGCTGGTGGTCGGCGTGCACGTGATCGCGCTGACGCCGTTGGCGGTGACCCTGTCCGGCGGTGCGGTGCTGACCGTGCTGCATGTCAGCCGCGAGGTGTTCTTCCTGCTCACCGCGTTCGTGCTGTTCGTCGGCTATGGACGGCGGGAGTCCGTTCGCTGGCCGGTGTTCTGGCGCCGCCGCTACCTGTTCGTCGTGGTGCCGTATGTGGTGTGGACGGTCGTGTACTTCCTGGTCGATCCCGCGCTGCCGAGCACGGTCGGCTCGGCGCTGCGGGTGATCGGCTACGACCTGGCCACCGGCGCGGCCCGCTACCACCTGTACTTCCTCTTGATCTCGATGCAGATCTACCTGGTGTTTCCGCTGCTACGTGGGCTGGTCCGGGTCACGTACCGGCATCACCGGACGCTGCTGACCGGCTGTGCGGTCTACCAACTCGCCGTCTACGCGCTCGCGCAGGCCGGCTGGTGGACGCGTCTGGGCAACGAACTGCTGCCCAGTTATCTGGGTTTCGTGATCGCCGGTTGCGTCGCCGGGTGGCACCGGGAGGCGCTGGTCGAGTGGACGCGACGACACACCCCGGCGGTATTCGGCGGTGTCGCGGCGGCGATCGCGCTGGGCGTGGGCGTGTTCCTGACCCAGGTGTGGGTCGGCGGGATGCCGCCGGAGCAGGCCAGCAACGTGTTCCAGCCGGTCATCGTGGTGGAGAGCGTCGCGGTCGGCTGGGCGTTCCTGGCGATCGGGCTGCGCTGGGAGGACCGCGGCGCGCCCGCCGAGCGCGTCATCCGGGCCGGCGGCGACGTCTCGTTCGGCGTGTATCTGATGCACCCGCTGCTGCTGCAGGGCGTGCTCAGGGTGGCCACCACGACCGGCCTGATCGCGATGATCGATCGACTGCCGGCCGGACTGGGCGTCACCGTGCAACTGCTGGCGCTCGTCCCACTGCTCTACGCGGCCTGTGCGCTGATCGCCGTCGCCGCGCGACGGACCCCGCTCAGCCTGCCGGCCACCGGCAGATCCCGCCAGAAATCCCCGGCCCGACTGAAGACAGGAGTCACATGATGACATTCGATGTGGGCGCGGCCACGACCGGCGGCGTCACGATGGTAATCGATCCGGGGCTGCCGACCGGGCTGTTCAGGGACCTGATCGACAGTCACGGCGAGCATATCGACCTGATCAAGTTCGGTTGGGGCACCGCTCTGGTCACCAGGGACCTGGACCGTAAGGCGGCGATCCTGCGCGAGGCCGGCATCGGTTTCTACTTCGGTGGCACGCTGTTCGAGCATCACCTGTGGACCGGCCGGCTGCCCGAATACCTGGCGCTGGTCGAGCGTACCGGCGCCACCCACATCGAGGTTTCCAATGGCACCATTCCGCTGGACCAGGCGAGCAAGGCCGAGCAGGTGCGGCGGATGTCGAGCGTTCGGCCGGTGCTGTCCGAGGTCGGCTACAAGGACGCCGAGCGGTCGGCGCGGTTGACACCACGGGACTGGGTGGACGCGCTGACCGAGGACCTCGCGGCCGGCGCGACCATGGTGATCACCGAGTCGCGGGAGAGCGGCCGCAGCGGCATCGCCAGGCCGGACGGCAGCCCGCGCGAGGACGTGCTCGACGCCGTGCTGGCCGCACTGGACCCGGCCCGGATCCTGTTCGAGGCACCGACCAAGGAGCTGCAGGTCGCGTTGATCCGGGCGGTCGGGCCGTGCGTCAACCTCGGCAACGTGGCCACCTCGGACGTGATCGGCGTGCGGACGCTGCGGCTCGGCCTGCGCGGCGACACCCTCATCCAACTCACCACACCGGCTTCGGCCGAATATCCGACTGTTCCGTCCGCCGCCTGAAAAGACCGCCCGAAAAGGAGAGAATCATGCGCGATCCGTACGACGTGTGTCATGTGGCCGTCCCGGCCAGGGATCTCGATGAGGCGCTGGAATACTACGTGTTCGGTTTGGGAGCGAAACTCGCCCGCCGCTATGCGGACCGCATCACACTCGATTTCTTCGGCGACCAGTTGGTGTGTCATCTCTCGCCGGACAAGGCACCGACCGAGGCGGTGGCGTATCCGCGGCACTTCGGGATCACCTTCGCGAACGCCGAGAATTTCGATCGGCTGCTGCGGCTGGTGGAGCGCCGTAAACTGCGGGTGCTGAGCGGCCCAGCGGTGCGGTTCGAGGGCACCGCGGAACAACATCGCACGATCTTCCTTGTCGACCCGTCCAACAACGTGATCGAATTCAAGAACTATGACGACCCACGACTGCAGTACTGATGTGGCCGTGCTCCACCTGGTACGGCACGGTCAGAGCGGATGGAACGTGCAGGGACGCCTGCAGGGCCAGTCCACCGAGGCGCCCGGCCTGACCGCGGCCGGCCGAGACCAGGCATGGCGGGCGGCCGAATGGCTCGCCGAGCACGCGCCCGATACCGATCTGATCGTAACCAGCGATCTGCTGCGCACCCGGCAGACGGCCAAGATCATCGCCGCCCGGCTGGGCGTGCCGGTCGCGCTCGACGCCGGACTGCGCGAGCAGGGGCTCGGCGAGTTGGAGGGCGAATGCGACATGGCGGCCTTCGAACGGTTGTGGCGAGAGCCGTTCCGCCGCCCGCCGGGCGGCGGGGAGAGCGTCGCGCACCTCTACGACCGCGTGCACCGGACGCTGTGCCGACTCGCGGACGAGCGGGCCGGGCGGTCCACGGTGCTCGTGACGCACGGCGGTCCGGTCCGGATCGCCACCACCGCCGGGCCGCTGAAGCCCGGCATCTCGATTCCCCGCAAGCCCATCCACAACGCGTCCGTCACGTCGATCAGCCTGCGCACCACCAGCCTGTCCAGAAGCGGCCCGGGAACCAATTGAAGCGGAGCAAGACATGACCAGCCTGGCCATCCGGCGGTTCGCCGACCGGCTCGACACCCTGTACGGGAAGACCACCGACGCGGCCGGCCTGGCGCTGGGCACCGGAGACATGCTGCGCTCGGTGCTGGCCCTCGACCATGTCCTGGAGCCCGCCGAGCGGGAACCCGACCCGAACCGGTACCGGCAGCACATCCTGCACATCGACCCGGCCGGCCGGTTCTCCATCGTCGCGCTGGTGTGGCTGCCGGGCCAGGGCACACCCATCCACGACCACCTGGCCTGGTGCGTCGCCGGTGTCCTGACCGGCGACGAGCGGGAACTCCGCTACCGACTGACCGGTGAGCAGGACCTGTGCGAGACGGCGACCCTGCACAACGTGCCCGGCGACGTGTCGGTGCTGACGTCGGGCCCGGACATCCACAGTGTGGTGTGCACCAGCGACCTGCGCACCATCTCCATCCACGTCTACGGCGCGGACATCAGCAGCCGGGGGACCAGCGTCAACCGGATCTTTGACGCCGGGCGCGTGTCGAAGAGGACACCCACATAGCCCGGGTCGAGCGGGCGGCCGCGAGATGCCCTTCCTGTTGAACGGTGTAGTTTGCACCGTGATCGTGCACCGTTGACATGCACAGTCGATGGTGCGTGGGCACGGCGTGAATCCGCGAGATGGGGAAGAGGGTTGCCTGATGGCGCGTGGTGGCGGTGGGGTCGGAGTGATCGGCGTCGTGACGATCGTGGTCGCGGTGATGTTGCTGATGGACTACCTCAAGCAGCAGAACATCAGTATCCCCGGCATCCAACTGCCCTGAGGACGTCACAGCCTCGATATTCACAGGGTCCAGTTCTGTGCGCCGGGATAGCCGCAGGCCCGGGAACCGGCGTCGACCGCCAGGCTCAGTGCCACCTCCGGCTCGGTATGAGCGGCCAGGGCGGCCGCGAGGGCGCCGGCGAACGCGTCGCCGGCGCCGGTGGTGTCCACGACCTCGACGTCCGGGGCGGTTACCGTGATGTCATCCCAGCGGGCGCCCAGACCGCCGAGCGTCACGCACACCGAACGCGCCACCCCGGCCGGGAGCCGGCCCGCCTCATGTTCGTTGACGATCACCGGATCGGCCAGTGCGAGCAGGTCGTGGGGCAGTTCCGCCCACGGCGACAGGTTGATCATCACCCGGACGCCGGCGTCGGCCGCCACCCGGCCGGCGAACGCCACGGTGGCCACCGGCACCTCCAGCTGCAACAGCAGCACATCGGCGGAGCGCAGCACGTCGACCGGCAGTTGGTCCGGCGTGAGCAGGGCGTTCGCACCGGGCACCACGATGATCGTGTTCTCGCCGCGGTCGTCCACCGCGATCAGCGCGTGCCCGGTCGGCTCGTCCGGCACGACCCGCACGTTCGAGCAGTCCACGCCCCGTCCGACCAGGCCCTGGCGGTAGCCGACGCCGTCCGCGCCGATCCGGCCGACCAGTCGCGACGACGCGCCCAGCCGCGCCGCCGCCAACGCCTGGTTGGCGCCCTTGCCACCGGGTCTGCTGATCAGGCCCCGACCGAAGACCGTTTCACCTGGCTTCGGATGGCTGACCACACGCGTGACCAGGTCGATGTTCAACGACCCGACCACACACACCCGACCGCCCGCGCGTCGCGCCATGCCTCACCGAGCCCCGCGCAACGCGCCCAGGAACAGGTCCCGGTAACGGTCGCCGTCGACACCGAGAGCCACGTCGACCAGCGCAGGGTCACCGGCCGGCAGCACGCCGTGCACCTCGTCCTCGCCCGGCATCTCTCGGCGGTCCACCACCGTCTGACCGCGTGTCGTCGCACCGGTGAGCTCGACGCGCACCGGCAGTAGTTGGGTGACCAGGCCGTCCGGATCGGCCACCGCGCAGACCGCACCGGCATCCCCAATGCTGGCCGGTCCGGCCGTGCGCTTGCCGCGCCGCGGCCGCGAGCCGAGATGGTGCAGCAGCCGGCCGGCCAGCCGCAGGCCCGGCTCAGACTCGGCGGACAGCGCGCGGATCGTGTCGTCGGGCACCGTAACCTGGTAGAAGACGTCCAGTCCATAGAGGGTCAGCGGCAGGCCGGCGCCGAGCACGATGGCGGCTGCCTCCGGGTCGTGCCAGGCGTTGAACTCGGCCACCGCGCTGGCGTTGCCGACCGACGCCGAGCCGGCCATCGACACCACCCGGCCGATTCGCTCGGCGACCGCCGGATGGCAGCGCAGCAGCAGCGCGATGTTCGTCAGCGGCGCGAGTGTGATCAGCGTTACCGGCTGGTCGGCCGCCATGATCTGCCGGCGGAGTAACTCGACGGCGTGGTCGGCGACCGGTGCGCGGGTCGACTCGGGCAGCCCCAGATCGGCCATGCCGTCGGCACCATGCACATGGTTCGCGGGTCGGTTGGGCGCCAGCAGTGGCCGCTCCGCTCCGCGCGCCACCGGAATATCTTGCGCACCGGCGGCATCCAGCACCCGCAACGTATTGCGCACAACCTGGTCGACGTTCGTGTTTCCGGCGACGCACGTGATCGCGCGAACCCGTAACGCGGGATGCCGCACGGCGAGCAGAATCGCCAAGGCGTCATCCACGCCCGTGTCCACGTCCAGTAACACGTCCAACAGCGCCTCGGTGCTCATCGGCGCTCATTGTGCCTGGTCCTGAGAACGCAGGCACGTGGTGGCGGTATTGGTCAGCCACCCGGGTCACGCGGGTCAACCGCTCGGGTCGCCCGGGTGACCAGCGGGTGGCCGCCAGGATCAGTTGCCGCTCGGTCGCGGCATGGCGGTGGTGGCCTGTTCGGCCGCTCGATCCGCCGCCCGTTCGCGGGCGCGGGTCGCTCGGCGGGACTCCTTGATCCCGATGACGCTGAACCGGCCCAGTGCCGACGCGGCCAGGAACAGGATCACCGCGCCAAGCCCGTAGAAGAAGCCGATCTGCTGCATCGCCGAGCCGAAGGCGCTGGTCGCCGTGGGGGTGCCGGCCTGCGGTGCGCCGCCCGTCCACAGTTGGGACAGCGACGGCCCGATGATGAACCAGGCGCCGGCCACGGCGGCCAGCCAGCTGGCCCACAGGCCCACCATCCGGTTGGCGCTGGTCGCCAGGACGAAGCCACCGATGATGGTGGCGATGGCCGGCAACACCTCAAGCCACAACCGACCCGCCGTCCAGGTCCAGGACGTGTCCGGGGTGTAGGCGTAGCCGAACACGGGCCCGACGAATGGAATCAGGCCGCCCCAGATGCCCAGGAGCACCAGCAGAATCCCGCTGGTCGCTCCCCGGCTTCGTGGAACATGCCAGACCGAAGCCCGCACTGGCGCGTGACTGGTCGCGGTGGCCATCCTCGATCACCTCGTCTCGTGCGCTGTCGGCGTGGCGCCCGTGGCGGGCCGACGTGAGCCGGCGCAGTTACGCCGCGGGTCGACGTCGAGGAAATTGGTCCAGTCACAACGGTACGACGGGGTTCACCCGTTCGCACCTGGCGAAAACCCGCCGGTGTTGATAAAGGCGATGCTGGTTACGGCCGGTAATTACCGTTGTGGTCACCAACCGGGCCGTGGTCAGGAACCGAAATGAATGCCGCCGTCGATGTCCCTGGCCTGTACGACATTCCCGGTCACGGTGCCGGAAATCGAGTTGGTCACGCCACCCGTCTCGGCATCCTGCGAGACCTGCTGCGCCACCAGCTGCCACTGGACCCGCAGCCCCTCGGCGAACTCCGGGTCCTCGGCGGCGGCCCGGGTCAGCACCGTGGCCAGCGCCTCGACCTGGGGAGAGTCGGCCGCGGCGCCCCGAGCGGCCTCCAGGGCGGCGGTGTCCTGCTTGGCGGTCCTGCCGCGCCTGGCGAACGCGTTCTTGACGAAGTCGTACAGCCCCGTGACGGCCTTGGTGGCCAGCGCGGCGGCGACGGCCCCCAGGATCGGGTCGGTCATCTCAGACTCCCAGCGTGCGCGACTTTATTGATCAACGGTAGCGCATGACCGGGTGACGCCTGGGCTGTCTCGATTGGATCCGGTTCGACCATTCGGGTGAAATCAGCCAACAGGGCCGGAGACGGGCGTGATGGTGCCGCTGTGTTGCTGGCCCTGCTGGTCCAGCCACACCACGGTGAGCTGGTCGCCGGGGTGGTGTTGGTCCATCGTCGTGGTCAGGGTGTCCGCCGAGGTGATCGGCGCGCCGTTGACCGACACGATGGTGTCGCCGGCGACCAGGCCGGCCTTGGCGGCGGGGGAGTTGGTGACGACCTGCTGGATCACGGCACCGGAAACCCCGCTGGAGTTGCCGCTGTTGCCGCCCTGAGCGCTCTGGCTGCTGGCGGAGACGACCGACACGCCGAGGAACGCGGTCTGACCAATGTGGACGTCGCTGGTGCCCTTGCCGGACTCGATCTCCTTGGCGATCGACACCGCCTGGTTGATCGGGATGGCGAAGCCCTGCGTGTTCGAGTTGCCGCTGGAACCGCTCCGGCTCCGGCCCTCGAACTGGTAGCCGGCGCTGGCGGCGGTGTCCATGCCGATCACCTCGCCGGAGCTGTTCACCAGCGAACCGCCGGAGTCACCGGACTTGATGTCGGCGGCCACCTGGATCAGCCCGGTCAACTGCTCGGAGCTGCCGCTGGAGTCGTCGCTGGCGGTGATCGACTGGTCCAGGGCGGTCACCGTGCCGGTCGCGGCGCTCGGCGTGCCACCGGTGCCGCCGGCGTTGCCGATGCCGACGACCGCGTCGCCGACCGAGACGGTGGACGAGTCGCCGATGTCGGCGGTGGTCAGGCCGCTGGCGCCGGTCAGCTGCAGGACCGCGACATCCTGCGAGCGGTCATAGCCGACCACGGTGGCCTTGTAGGTCTTGCCGTTACCGATGTCGGTGGCCTCGATGCTGGTGGCGCCCTCGACCACGTGGTTGTTGGTCAGCACCTCGCCGTTGGCGGTCAGCACGATGCCGGTGCCGGCCGCCTCCTCGTTCTGGTAGCCGAGCGTGGAGGTCACGTCCACCAGGGCCGGGTCGACCTTGGCGGTGATCGACTGTAGGTCCAGCGTGGAACTGGACGGCGTGGACGAGCTGCTGGATCCGCCCGGGAAGGTGTAGCTGTTGCCCCCCTGGGACAGGCCGCTCGACGACGACGCCGGCTGCCAGGCGAAACGCCCGATACCCAGGCCGATGACGGCGGCGACGATGACGGCACCCAGGACCAGGCCGACCGCCCGCAGCCCGGAGTGCCGGCGCCGAGCGCCGGGGTAGGAACCGCCCGGGTAGGCGCCGCCGTAGGGCGGCATGTACTGGGTGCGCTGCTGCTGGGAGCCGCTCGAACCGTACTGGCCGTACTGCTGCCCGTACTGGCCCCAGCCGGGGTACTGCTGCTGGCCGTATTGGCCGTACTGTCCGTAACTCCCGTACTGGCCGGCCTGCTGACCGGGCTGTCCGGCCTGGCTCTGCTGGCCCTGCTGTTGGCCGTACTGCTGCCCGTACTGGCCGTACGTCGGATATGGCTGGCCCTGTTGTCCCGCCTGACCGTGCTCCTGGTGGTGCTGGCCCTGCTCTGGCGACTGGCCCGGCTGCTCCGGGTCGCGTCCCGGGTCGTACTCGCTCATGAACACCTTCCCGGCTTGGGCTCCGCGCCTGTCGTCGCCCGGGCGGGCGTCGCGGAGTTCGTCGCCTTCAGGACAGCGCGCCATCCTGAGAGCTTGCTGTCACACCGCCATATTGCCGCTGAGGAAAACGCCGAGAAGGACTCGTGCTTCCCCCACACATCCTCCCATCGCGGCCGCCGGTCACGAAGATGCCGGCCTGGCAACGGATCCGGGCACCGGCGGTTCCGCCGGCGCGACCCGCGACCGGGCGGCCGGTTCGGTGTAGTCGGACAGCCGGCCGGTCTCGAACGGTCCCTGGTCGGTGACGACCTGACGCACCAGCCTCGGTGGCACGACGTCGAACGCCGGCCAGTAGCCGGAGCTCACCAGCGGTGACGCCGTCCGCAGGGACAGCACGGACAGCACCCCGTCGCCGTCGAGCTCCCCCAGCACCACGTCGGCGGCCGTCGGCGCGTGCGGATCCGGCGCGCCGACCAGCGGGTAGTACGGCACGCCGGCGTCCGCGGCGGCCAGCGCGGCGCCGAGGGTGCCCACCGTGGCCACGACATGCCCGTCCATGCACACCCGGTCCGTGCCGGTGACCAGCGCGTCGACCCGGCCCAAACGAGACAGCGCGCCCAACACGGTGGCGATCATGCCGTCGGTGATCAGGGTGACCGACTGGCCCATCTCGGCGAGGGTGTGCGCGGTCAGCCGCGCGCCCTCCAGACCGGGCCGGGTCTCGGCGACCAGGTATCGGAACGTCTTGCCGGCCTCGTCGGACGACCGGATCATCGCCATCAGCGGCGCGTCCATCCAGCCGTGCAGCAGCACGGCGGCGCCGTCGTCGAGCAGCGCGACGATGTTGCGGCCCAGCGCCTGGGTCCGGGCCCGATGCCGGCGGTCCAGCCAGGCGACGCTGTCCTCGACGCGGGCCACGATCGCGGCGGTGCCCCCGCGTTCCACCAGGTCGTGGAGGTCGGCGATCAACTCGGACATCGCATCGCGGACCAGATTGTCGGTCGGCCGCGCGGTGGCCAGCCGGCTGGCGGCCTGGCGCAGCGCCGCCAGCAGATAGCCGGGCCGGTGCTGGGCATGCTGCCGGGCCACCAGCACCATCCCGGACAGGGCGGCGTCCAGCGCGCCCGAGCCGTCGGTGACCCCGTCCCGAATGGCCGCCGCGATCTCGTCGCTACCGCGCGCGGCGAGCCAGTGCTCCTGATGCGGAAACACCCGACGGTCAAGGATTCGCACCGAGTCGGCGTCCAGCAGTACGCTGTGCTCCAGAACCGGGTGATCGAGCATATGCGTCCCGGACAAGCCCTGGTCTCCTTGTCGCCAGTTGCCGCCAGTTATCGCCTGTCGTCGTCGTCGGTGCCTTGACCCTGAGCTTACGTCCGGTCTCAGCGATTGGCGCCTACTCAGCGTGCGGAAATAACGGTGCGCACCGGCGGCGTTGGGTTGATCGCGCCAGCCACGCGGGAACAGCACCGAGGAGATGCCGCAGATGCCCGAAGAGAAACAACTGCTGGACCTGGTCGCCTCGCAGCACCACGGAGCGCTCGTCACGCTCAAGCGCGACGGCCGGCCCCAGCTGTCGACCGTGATCTACGGCTACGACCCGGACCGTCGGCTGATCCGCGTCTCGGTCACCGAACCCCGCGCCAAGACCCGCAACCTGCGACGCGACCCGAGGGCCAGTTTCTACGTGTCCAGTGCGGACCACCGGTCGTACGCGGTGGTGGAGTCCACCGCGCGGCTCAGCCCGGTCGCCGTCGATCCACATGGCGCCACCGTGGAGGCGCTGATCGCCCTGTATCGCAGCCTCGCCGGCGAGCACCCGGACTGGGACGAGTTCCGCGCCGCCATGGTGTCCGAGCAGCGCGTTCTGCTGACACTGCCGGTCGACCGTGTCTACGGCGCGGTGCTGAACGGATAAATCGCTCGCGGCACGCTGATCCGTTCGGCACGATGGACCGTGTGACCGTGCCCGATCCGATCGACCTCGTAGTCCGCGTGCTGCGCCCGGACGAATACCGCGCCGCCCGGGACCTCTTCTCTGTCGCCGTCCACCATCCGCCGGTGACCGACCAACAGTGGGCGGGCCTCGAGTCGTCCTATGAACCAGACCGCACCCTCGGCGGTTTCGTGGACGGCGAGCTGGTCGGCACCGCCATGTCGTTCGCCTCCCGGATCGGGCTGCCCGGTGGCACCAGCCTGCCACTGGCGGCGGTGCCCGACGTTGGCGTGCGGGCCGACCACACCCGGCGCGGTGTCGCGACGGCTCTCATACGGGAGCTGCTGGTGTCGGTGACCGAACCGCTCGCGCGCCTGTGGGCCAGCGAGGGAGAGATCTACGGGCGGTTCGGCTTTGGGATCTCGGAGTGGGGCGGGGAAATCGTCCTGGACCGACGCACGGCGGTGCTGCGTCCGGATGCGCCCACCGGAGGCGCGGTGCGGCTGGTCAGCTGGGACGAAGCGCTCAAGGTGCTGCCAGAGATCTTCGAGCGGACGGGCCTGGCCCGTAACGGCGCCATGACCCGGCCGGACTTCTACTGGCGGCAACAGCGCGTGTTCGGCGAGATTCGCGGTGAGTTCCGCCGGATCGCCGTGCACCGGGGACCGGACGGTGTCGACGACGGATTTGTCATGTTCTTCGTCGCAGGGCGCGATCCACATCGGCTGAACGTGATCGACCTGCACACGGCGAACCCACGCGCCTGGGCCGGGCTGTGGCGGTTCCTGCTTGGTGTTGATCTCGTGGATGAAGTACGGGCGGAGGACCGGCCGCTGGACGAGCCGCTGCGCTGGCTGTTCACCGATCCGCGCGCCTGCCGGGTCGCCGAGGTCGGCGACGGGAGCTGGCTGCGGCTGGTCGACGTGCCCAGCGCGCTGGCCGCGCGGTCCTATCGCGACGGCGAACCCGTGGTGATCGAGGTGTCGGACCCGTTCCTGCCCGCCAACTCCGGGCGGTACCGGATCAGCGTGGACGGCGCCGTACGCACCGACGAGCCCGCGGGGATCGCACTGGACGTGTCCGCGCTGGCATCGCTGTATCTGGGCGGGACCCGCGCCTCCGCGCTGGCCGCGGCCGGACGGCTGCGGGTGCTTGATCCGGCCGCGCTGGCCCGCGCGGACCGCCTGTTCGACGCGGACGTCCCACCCTGGTGCGGAACGTTCTTCTGACCAGCGCCGGTCAGGCGGGCGGCTGGTAGGGCACCCGCGCGATTTTGCGGACCTCGCCGACGGTGCACCATTCGCTGCCGCCGAGCCGGGCCAGCGGCTGCAGCCTCCGCACGTTCGGCCGGCCCTCCACGAGCGCGTTGTCGGCGATGGCGACCAGCAGCACGCGGCCGAACACCACGACGGAGTCGCCCAGCCGGAGCGTCGAGTGCAGCCGGCATTCCAGCGCGACCGGCGAGTCGGCCACCCTCGGCGGCTTGACCAGCGTGCTCGCCTCGCGTGCCAGGCCGACCGCGTCGAACTCGCTGATCTCGGGCGGATAGTCGGTGGAAGTCGCGTTGATGTCCTCGAACAGCGGTTCCGGCGCGAGGCTGATCACGAACTCGCCGGACGCCTCGACGTTGTTCAGCGTGTCCTTGCGGCCGACCGACGTGAACTGCACAATGGCAGGGTCCACACAGGACACCGTGAAGAACGAATGCGGCGCGAGATTGTCCACACCGGACGGTGAGGTGCTGGACACCCAGGCGATCGGCCGGGGCACGATCACCGCGGTGAGCAGGCGGTAGAAGCCGCGGGTGTCCGTGCGGTCGGGGGTGAACTCGGTGCGCGCTGCCGTCATCGTGATCCTTCCAGTGCGGCGACCAGCCGGTCGATCGAGGAACCCAGGCCCCAGCGTGCCCGAAGGCGGGCCAGCGCGCCCGGATCGGCCGGGCCGTCGGGCACGATGTCCGAGCGGTCCATCACCACCGGTGCGTCGGTGACCACCCGGACCACGCCGGGCGCGACCCGCAGGTAGTCGGCGGCCTCGATCAGTTTCGCACGGGTCCGCGCCGGCACCGCCGGGCCGGCGCCCGCGCTCCCGTCGACGGCCGCCAGCAGCGCCTCCAGGCTGCCGAACTGGCTGATCAGTCTGGCCGCCGTCTTCTCACCGACGCCCGGCACGCCGGGCAGTCCGTCCGACGGATCACCGCGCAGCACCGCCATGTCGGCATAGGCGCGGCCGGCGTTGGCCGACGGCAGCGCGTACTTGACGGCCAGTTCGGCCGGGCCCAGCACCTCGGCCTTCGCCCAGCCGCGCCCGACATAGCTGACCCGCGCCGGGGTGGGCCTGCGCCGCACCACCTGGAAGAGGTCGCGGTCGCCGGTCACCACATCCACCGGGTCGACCGTCTCGCGCGCGACCAGCGTGCCGATCACGTCGTCGGCCTCGTGACCGTCCGCCTCGGCGATCGCCAACCCGGCCGCCCGCAGCATGTCCAGGATGATCGGCACCTGCACGGTGAGCGTGTCCGGTACCTGCTCGGAGCCGTCGTCCGCGCTCTCGGCGACCCGATGCGCCTTGTAGCTGGGCAGCGCGGCCACCCGGAACGCCGGTCGCCAGTCCGCGTCCAGACAGGCGACCAGCCGCGACGGCCGCCGGTCGACCAGGACGCGGGCGACCATGTCGGCGAACCCGCGCACGGCGTTGACCGGCGTGCCGTCCGGCGCCGTGATCGAGTCGGGCAGCGCGAAGTACGCACGGAAGTAGAGACTCGCCGAGTCCAACAAAACCAGTGCCATCGTCGTCAGGCTATGCCACACTTTCGGTGATCGAGGTGGGGTGAGCGGCATGTCGGAGAGCATTTTCGCCGGTTTGAACCGCAGGGATGTCTTAGCCGATCTGGTTCGTCGCCGCGACATGGGACTGTTCCGGGACCTCGCCGGCCCGGTGATCGAGCGGGCGCACGCCTTCGATCCGGCGGGCACCGGCTCGCTGAACGACATCGAGCATTTCGTGCTGGTTATGCAGGAGAACCGGTCCTTCGATCACCTGTTCGGCACGATGTCGGGTGTGCGGGGCTTCAACGACGCGTCGCCCGCGTTCCGGCAGTACGGCTACGAACCCGGTATCGGGCCCACACCGGACGGTTATCTCAACCCGTTCCGGCTGGACACCACGCGTGGCGCCACCCTCGACGGGGACGCGATCAACGATCCGACACATTCCTGGGGACCGCAGCACCGGGCGTGGCACGACGGTGCGATGGACCAGTGGGTGCGGACGCATCTGGCACAGAACGGCACGGCCAACGGACCGGCGACGATGGGCTACTACACGCGTGCCGACGTGCCGGCGCACTGGGCACTCGCGGACGCGTTCACCATCTGCGACCAGTATTTCTGTTCGGTCCTGGGGCCGACCGACCCGAACCGGTTGTACTGGGTCAGCGGCACCATCGACCCGGACGGCCAGCATGGCGGTCCGCTGCTGGAAACTCCGCTGAACCCGCCGACCGGCGGGGTCTATTCGTGGCGAACATATCCAGAGCAACTCGAAGAAGCCGGGGTGAGCTGGAAGGTCTACCAGAACAAGGAAATCGCGTTCCTGTCCCGCCGGTTCCTGTCCGGAATGCTGGAACGCTTCACGCAGTATCAGGGCGAATCGTCTTCTCCCCTGGTGGCGAAGGGCATCGACCCGACATATCCGGACGACTTCCGGCACGACGTCGAACACGGCACGCTGCCGGCCGTGTCCTGGGTGGTTCCATCCCTGGTGACCTGCGAACACCCGGCCCTGCCGGTGGCGTTCGGAGCGGTCGGCATCCTGCACCTACTGGACATCCTGACATCGAACCCGGCCGTCTGGGAAAAGACCGCGCTGATCGTCAGCTACGACGAGAACGGTGGATTCTTCGATCACGTCCCGCCGCCGGTGGCTCCGGCCGGAACGCCGGGGGAGTACGTCACCGTGCCGCTGGGCCGGGTGGCCGAGTCCGACGGCATCGCCGGACCGATCGGGCTCGGTTTCCGGGTTCCCTGTCTGCTGATCTCCCCGTATTCGCGCGGCGGCCTGGTGTGTTCCGATACATTCGATCACACCTCCCAGCTTCGGCTGCTGGAACGCCGTTTCGGCGTGCCCGTACCGAACCTGTCCGACTGGCGTCGCCGGACCGTCGGCGACATGACCTCGGCGTTCGACTTCGCCAGGGCGGCCAACCCGAACCCACCCAAGCTGCCCAACCCGGACTGGGGCGCGCTGAAGGCGTTGGTCGAGGGCAACATCGACATCCTGCTGGGCACCTTCGGGCATGGCCGTCCATACCCGGTGCCGCCGAACGCCATGCCGACGCAGGAAGCCACCCCGGTCCGCGGCCACCCCAGCGGCCCGGTGAGGTAGCCGTTTCCGCAGACCGGAATCCCTCTTCCTGTCGCCTTGACAGGAAGGTATAGTCCTGGCCATGCCAGATGATGACTCGTGGACTCCACCCCCGGTGTTGGTCGCGGTCGACCTCGTCATCCTCACGCTGCGCGCGTCGAGGCTGCACATCCTGACCGTGGAACGCGGCGTCGAGCCGTTCCTCGGTGATGTCGCGCTGCCCGGCGGTTTCCTCAACAACGCGGGCGAGGACATCCTGGCCGCCGCCCACCGCGAACTCCGCGAGGAAGCGAACCTCGATGCCGGGCGGCTCCACCTGGAGCAGTTGGGTGCCTACGGCACTCCCGATCGTGATCCGCGCGGCAGGGTCATATCCATCGCCTACCTGGCGATCGCCCCCGGCCTGCCGGACCCGGTCGCCGGCACCGACGCGGCCGGCGCGTCCTGGGTTCCGGTGGATGACGTGATGCGCGGCCGCGTGACACTCGCGTTCGATCACCTGCGGATTCTCACCGACGGGCTCGAACGCGCGAGAACGAAGCTGGAGCATTCGGCGCTCGCGACCGCGTTCTGCGCGGAGACATTCACGATCTCCGACCTCCAACATGTTTATGAGGCGGTGTGGGGCGTTCAGCTCGACCCGCGGAACTTCTACCGCAAGGTCCAGGGACTGCCGGGCTTCATCGTGTCGGCCGGCACGGATCGTCGGACCACGAGGGGACGGCCCGCGCGGTTGTTCCACGCCGGCCCCCGAACCGTGCTGTATCCGCCCCTGGCCCGGCCCGATCATCAGTCCGATCATCAGATGGTGAACGAGGGGAATCATGACGGACGACCTGGTAGTTATCCTGACCGCACTTGATCTGGAGTTCCAGGCGGTGGCCAAGCTGCTGACCGATCTCCATCCGCAGTCCAAGAAGGACACGATCTTCGAGGTCGGAACCGTACCCGGCACGAAATGCCGGGTGGCGTTGGCGGAGACCGGCAAGGGAAATGCCGTGGCCAGCTTCGTGACCGAACAAGCGATCGATTTGTTCTCGCCCGTCGCACTGCTGTTCGTGGGTGTGGCCGGCGCGCTGCGGGATTCCGCGTCGTTGGGAGATGTCGTGGTCGCCACCCACACCTACGGTTACCACGGCGGTACCAGCGAGGACGACGGATTCAAGGCACGGCCCCGGGTCTGGGAAGCTCCGTACGCGGTCAGCCAGTTGGCCCGCTACCTTGCCCGGAACAACGACTGGACCAGCAGGTTGCCCGCCGGCTCGCCGATACCGCGGGTCCTGTTCGGTCCCATCGCGGCCGGCGAGATCGTCCAGAACTCCCGCAGCTCGTATGAGGCCCAACTGCTGCAGAACCACTACAACGACGCGTTGGCCATCGAGATGGAGGGCGCCGGCGTCGCGGAGGCCGGCCATCTCAGTGATTCTCCGGTCGCGATCGTGCGCGGCATCAGCGACCGGGCCGACGGAACGAAGAACAGCTGTGATGACCGCGACTGGCAACCCCTGGCCGCGCGGAACGCCGCCGCGTTCGCCGTGCGGCTCGCCGAGGAACTGATCAACAAACGGGAGCAGATCACCATGCACGACGGCAGCAACGACAAGGACCGTGGCAACGTCCACAGCGTCCACAACATCGCCTTTGGCGGCAATGTCGGAGTGCAGGCCGGTCAGATCTTCGGTGGCGTCCATATGACGTCCCCGGAACCGGCACCTTCGCCCTCGGTGTCCAGTCTCGTCGGCGAACTGGCCGCGTTCCGTTACTACCTGCTGAACGCACGCTCCGCGGACAGGCTCGACGAACTCACGTATCAGGGTGCGCTGTCCGAAATCGACAGCGCGGACAGGGCACTGAAGACCGGCACTTCAGGTTCCAAGGCCGAGTTCCTCCTGTCACTCAAGCGCCTCAGCGGCCTGGTGTCCGACGTTTCCGACCTGGCGGCGAGGGTCGCCGTGTTAATCACGGCCGCCAAGGGTGTGTCATGACCACCCCCGAAGAAGACCTGACGGAAAAGATCAACACCTTCAAGAACACCGCCTTCGGCTCCAGGATTGGCTTCCATGCAGGCCAGTTTGTTCTTCACACCGCGAACATCTATCAGATCTCCCCGAATGCTTCACCTCGCGAAAAGTACCAGGTCGGTGTGAGATATCTGGAGGACGGGGTTCCTGGCAAGGCACGCGAACTGATTGACGACGCGATCGCCCATGAGTTCGACGATGGTGAGGTACGTTTTCACTGGGCGCTGGCGATGCTCAGTAAACGTTCCTATCGCGACCTCAGCGGCGAGGATCGTGATCGGGTGGACGGCCTTTCCGAGCTACTGCCAAAATTCGCCGATGACGAGTGGAAATGCGGACTCGAGGCAATCTGCGCCTTGCTCGACCACCAGAACGACTCCGGTGCCGACTTCGCGGTGACGCTGACCAAGCTGCTTGTCTTACCAAGGCATCTGCAGGCCGGTATAGTCCGG
>DASVLX010000165.1:0-19506 GCA_036384655.1 Pseudonocardiaceae bacterium | reverse complement strand
GCGGGTGCGCTCGGGCATGTCGAGCAACTGGTCGACGATCTGCTGCGGAGTCTGCCGGCTGATCGGTTCACCGCAGATCGGGCAGTGTGGCTGGCCGGCGCGAGCGTAGAGCAGCCGCAGGTAGTCGTATACCTCGGTGATGGTGCCGACCGTGGACCGCGGGTTGCGGTTGGTGGACTTCTGGTCGATCGACACCGCCGGGGACAGGCCCTCGATGAAGTCGACGTCAGGCTTGTCCATCTGGCCGAGGAACTGGCGGGCGTACGCGGACAGCGACTCGACATAGCGACGCTGGCCCTCGGCGAAGATGGTGTCGAAGGCGAGGCTGGACTTCCCCGAGCCGGACAGGCCGGTGAACACGATGAGGCTGTCCCGCGGCAGGTCCAGGTTGACGCTGCGCAGGTTGTGCTCACGTGCGCCACGCACGACAAGGCGGTCGGCCACTGTCGGTCCCTTCGGGAAGGTGATCTCGCGTATCCTCGGGGGGTCCGGTGATGTCCCCTGTTTACTATCCCCGGCCGACATCCCGGCGGACACGGTGAACGTCACCAGCATAGTCAAACAGACGTTCGAGTTGTCGAACTCTCAGGGGGAACACAGCCCGGACCCCTACCAATCAGTCACTCAACACACATAGTCTGGTGTTTCCTCCCCCGTTCATTCCACCGTGTGGCCACCCGTCGCAATGGGTGAACGGGTGCCGCCTCACTGCCGAGGAAGGGGCCAACCATGACCCAGGACGTATCTTCCGCGGCCCCAGTCGACACTGGAGCCACCGTGCCCACCCCGCGTTCAGCGGTCGCGAGCCATGCCCGGCAGGGGCTGGAGGCGGCCCGGCTGGCCACCGAGACACTCCGCGAACTGGTCGGAGTGATGGACGATGCCGCCGTGCGCGGCCCGAGCGCGTTGCCCGGCTGGACCCGCGGGCATGTGATCACGCACCTGGCCCGCAACGCGGACGCCCTGCTCAACCTGGTGATCTGGGCCCGGACCGGGGTCGAGCACCCGATGTACGCCAGCGCCGCCGACCGCGACGCGGACATCGCCGAGGGTGCCCAGCGAATGCGCCAGATCCAGCAGGAGGACCTGGGCGCCGCCTGTGACCGGTTCTTCTACGCGGCCGAGCGCCTACCCGACTCGGCGTGGTCGGCGCAGCTCGGCCAGACGCGGTCGGGAAGCGACCGAACCGCCGAGGACGTGCCCTGGATGCGGCTGGTCGAGGTGCTGGTGCACATGGTCGACCTGGACAGCGGAATCGGCTTCGACCGGGCTGTCGACCTGGCCGGCGAGCACATCGGCGGGGTGTTCGACCAGGTCCTGCGGGGCTACACCGGCCGTCCCGACCTGCCCGCCACCAGGCTGGACATCACGCTGCCGTCGGGTGAGAACCGGTCGTGGACCTTCGGCTCCCCGGACGGCGGGACCGACGGCGCGACCGACTACGTCGTGAGCGGCCCGGCCGACGCGGCGCTGGCCTGGCTCACCGGCCGGTCGGCCGGCGAGAACCTCGCCGGCGAGGTGCCCACACTGCCACGGTGGTTGTAGGCACTGCGAGAAACCGACCACATATCGGCCGATTCCGCGCTACGGTCGGGGATCGTGGAGATCGTCGAGGACTACACCGGTCATGTCAGCCCGGGCGGGCCGGCGGCGCGCCGCACGCTGGACGCGTTGACCATCACCAAGGTCTCGGTCGGCCCGGTGGACAATAACGCCTACCTGTTGGTCTGCCGGGCCACCAACGAGGCGCTGCTGATCGACGCGGCCAACGATCCGGAGCGACTGTCCGACCTGATCGGCGCCGAGCCCGAGCGCCCGGCGCTGCGCACCATCGTCACCACCCACCAGCACGCCGACCACTGGCAGGCGTTGGGGGCGGTGACCGGTGTGTTCGGCGCCAGCACGATCGCGCACGCCGCCGACGCGGGCCCGCTTCCGGTGCCGCCCGACCGGCTGGTCGGTCAGGGTGACACCGTCACGGTGGGTGATGTCGTGCTGGAGGTGATCCACCTGCGTGGCCACACACCGGGCTCGATCGCCCTGCTGTACCGGGACCCACACGGCCATCCGCACCTGTTCACCGGGGATTCGCTGTTCCCGGGCGGGGTGGGCAAGACCAACTCGCCGGCCGACTTCACGTCCCTGATCAACGACGTCGAACAGCGGATCTTCGACGTGCTGCCGGACGACACCTGGTTCTACCCGGGCCACGGCGATGATTCGACCCTCGGGAGAGAACGCCCCCACCTCCCCGAATGGCGCGCCCGCGGCTGGTAGCCGACCAGATCACCACGCGACCGGCGGCCAGATCACCACGAACCCGCCGTCCAGGTGTCCACGGACCTACCGTCCAAGTGTCAACGGACCTACCGTCCAAGTGTCCATTGATCTTGAGATTTGGTGCGTTGTGGCTGGTCAGCCGGCTCGGTCCAACAACGAAACGCTGACCGGGTTCGGGCCGATCACGGCTGTTCGGTGAGGTCGGCGCCGGTCGGCAGGGGTGGCTCGGCGGTGATCCGCCGCTCCTCGTCGTCGGTGAGCAACCGGGAGCGGATCAGGAAGCGCAACCCCTCGGGTGCCTCCAACGAGAACCCACTGCCCCGGCCGGGCACGGCGTCGACGGTGAGATGCGTGTGCCGCCAGTACTCGTACTGGTCGCTGCTCATCCAGAACGGCGTGTCGCCGGCGAGCCGGCCGACCAGCACATCGGAGCCGCCGACCCGGAACTCGCCGCGCGGATAGCACATCGGCGCGCTGCCGTCGCAGCAGCCGCCGGACTGGTGGAACATGACCGGCCCGTGCCGGGCGATCAGGCCCTCCAACAGGGACTCGGCCGCCAGGGTCAGCCGTACCCTCGGCACCCTGTCCGGTGTTGATTCGGCTGGCGAGGGAGTCGCTGGTGACAGGTGTTCGGGGCTGGGCATCGGTCAATCCCCGTCCGCTGGAGGAAATCGTGACGCCGATCACCGTCCCTCGCGCAGGTTGGTGAAAGGTTGGCGCGAGCCGTCCGCGAACCCAGCCGAGACGAACAGCGTCGCGACAAACGGCACCGCGAAACCCGTTCGCACGGTATGATCTTGGGACTTTCGGCCGGCAGGACAGCGAGGAGTCCCGGTGGCAACGTGGCGCGACCTGGTTCGTTACCTGAAGTTCGACACCAACTATGAGGTCATCCGCGAGGAACCCGACGAGATCCGCATCCTCTACAAGATCGACGAGCGCGACGAGGACGACGAGGGCCGTACCCAGGTCATGATCATCGCCCGCGAGGTGATGGACGGCCGCGAGGACTGGGTGCAGATCGCCACTCCGTTCGCCAAGGTGAGCGACGTCGACCTGCACACCGTGCTCGTGGAGCTCGGTATGACGGCGGTGGTCGGCGGCGCGGTGATCATGGGCGACTACCTGGTGCTGCGGCATTCGTTGCCGCTGTCGAACCTGGACGGGAACGAGTTCGAGGACCCGTTGGACCTGGTCGCGCAGTCGGCGGACGACCTGGAGAACATTTTCACCGGCGGCGACAACTACTGAGTCCGCCGTCCAGCCGGGCGCCCAGCTCGTACTCGATCGCGTCGGCCAGCGCTGACACCGGCGGGGGCAGCACGGTGGATCGGGCGGCGAGGGTGAACTCGACGTGACCGAGGTCGGGTAGCCCTGCGCTGGCGCCGATCTCGGTGAGGCCGCTGGGCACCAGGCTGCCGGCGAACACGCACACCCCGAGGCCGGCGAGCGCGGCCGCCCACAGCCCGTTGAGGCTGCCGCTGGTGCAGACGATCCGCCATTCCCGGCCGGCCCGGCGCAGCGCCTGAAGAGCCTGGGCGCGGGTGACGCTCGGCGGCGGGAAGGCGATCAGCGGGACCACCGCGTCCGGTTCCAGCCGCAGGTCCGGCGCGGCGGCCCAGGTGGAGCGCTCCCGCCACATCAGCCGGCCGTGCCGCTCCCCCGGCTGCTCCTTGCCGAGCACCAGATCGAGGTCGCCGGCCCGCAGCCGCTCATGTAGCACGCCGGACAGCCCGACGGTCAGTTCCAGGTCCACCTGTGGGTTTCTGTCCCTGAACCGCCGCAACACGTCGGTGAGCTGGCCGAGCACGAAGTCCTCGGAGGCGCCGAAACGCACCCGGCCGCGTAGTTCGGGACCGGCGAAGTAGGCGCTGGCCCGCTCGCCCGCCTCCAGGATGTTGCGCGCGAAGCCGGTCATCGCCTCGCCGTCGCCGGTCAGCTCCACGGAGTGGGTGTCGCGCAGGAACAGCGGCCGCCCGGTGCTCTGCTCCAGCTTGCGGACGTGCTGGCTGACCGTGGACTGCCGCAGCCCCAGCCGGCGCGCGGCCTGGGTGAAGCTGCGCGTCTCGGCGACCACCAGGAATGTCCGCAGCAGCACCGGATCGAACATTCATCCGGTATATCACAAGACGTGATGACAGTAAGATCGATTATCGTGGTTCTCAATGCACGCAGGTGAGAGGACGATTGGCCGGTGAGGTTCAACCCGCTCGCCCGCCTGCACATCGACCCGTTCATCGCCACCATCGTCGGAACCGCCGTCATCGCGTTGCTACTGCCCGCACGGGGCGTCGGCGCGAACATGGCCAACGACGCCTCCACGGTGGTCATCGGGCTGTTGTTCTTCCTCTACGGCGCGCGGTTGTCGACCGCGGAGACGCTGGCCGGGCTGCGGCACTGGAAGCTGCAGCTGACCGTGTTCGCCGCGACCTTCGTGATGTTCCCGCTGCTCGGTCTCGCCGCGCGGCTGCTGGTGCCGACGGTGCTCACGCCCGCCCTGTACGCGGGGGTGATGCTGCTGTGCACGGTTCCGTCGACGGTGCAGTCCTCGATCGTGTTCACCTCGATCGCGCGCGGCAACGTGGCCGCCGCGATCTGCTCGGCGTCGATGTCCAGCCTGGTCGGCGTGGTGCTGACGCCGGTGCTGGTCGGCCTGCTGCTCGGTGGGAACGGTGCCGGCGGGCCCGCCGTGTCGGCCGGTTCGATCTACGACATCGTGCTACGCCTGCTGGTGCCGTTCGTGGCCGGTCAGCTGGCCCGCCGCTGGATCGGGCGCTGGGTCACGACACACAGGCGACCGCTGCAGCTCGTGGACCGCGGCAGCATCGTGGTGGTCATCTACACGGCGTTCAGCGAGGGCGTGGTGGCAGGCAGTTTCCACGAACTCACTCCGACTCGGCTGGTCGGGCTGGTGCTGGTGGACATGGTGCTGCTCGGGCTGGCACTGACCATCACCGCGGCGGGATCCCGGCTGCTCGGGTTCCGGCGCGCCGACCGGGTCACCATCGTGTTCTGCGGGTCCAAGAAGAGCCTGGCCGCCGGCCTGCCGATGGCCAGCGTGCTGTTCGCCGGCTACGGCGCCGTCGGGCTGGTCGTGTTGCCGCTGATGCTGTTCCACCAGATCCAGTTGATGGCCTGCGCCGCGATCGCCCGGCGCTGGGCACGCAGTGCCGAAACGACCGCCGAAACGACCGCCGAGAAGTCACCGGTCAGGGCTGACGCGTCGACTCCCGTCGCTGTCCAATCCAGCTCGCGATGACGGTCACGAAGAGCACGACGGCGATCACCGCCAGCGAGGTGATCGGGCTGAACACCGGGATGCCGGCGATGACCTGCTCTCCCCGCTCGAACGGATTCCAGTCCTCGGCGAGCACGTCCATGATCAGCTTGGCGCCGATGAACGCGAGCAGCACCGCCAGCCCGTACGGCAGGTAGATCAGCTTCTTCAGCACGCCACCGACCAGGAAGTACAACTGGCGCAGGCCCATCAGTGCGAACGCGTTCACCGCGAACACCAGGAACGAGACCTGGGTGAGGCCGATCACCGCGGGGATCGAGTCCAACGCGAACAACAGGTCGGTGGTGCCGATGGCCAGCATGACGATCAGCATCGGGGTGACCTTGATCTTGCCGCCGGTCCGCACGATCGTCTTGCCGTCCGCGTAGCCCTCGGTCACCGGCAGCACCTTGCGCAGCCAGCGCAGGATGGCGTTCTCCTTGAACTCCTCTTCCTCCTCGCCCGCGCTCTTCCACACCCGCGCGGCGGTGATGATCAGGAACAGCCCGAAGAAGTAGAAGACCACCGTGCTCTTCGACACCAGCGCCACGCCGGCCATGATCAGCACGGCGCGCAGCATCAGCGCGAGCAGGATGCCGAACAGCAACACGCGGTGCTGGTGGATCAACGGCACCTTGAACGACGCCATGATCAGTAGGAACACGAACAGGTTGTCGATCGACAGCGAGTACTCGGTGAGATAGCCGGCGAAGAACTCCTCGACCCGGTCGAGACCGTAGAAACCCCAGATCAGGGCGCCGAAGACAAGAGCGGAGCCGACGTAGAAGAGCACCCACCGACCGGCCTCCGCGACGCTCACCTCGTGGGGATTGTGATCGACCACGACGAGGTCGATCGCCAACAACACGATGAGCGCGGCGATGGTGGCGACCCAGGCCCACCAGGGCACGATCACCGGGCAGCCACCTGAATCATGTGCTCTGTCGGGTCCACCGGATGTACTTCGCGCTGTGCGTGCCGAGCCCTGCCGTCAGGCGCCATACGTTCATGGTTATCACAGGCCGAACCGCTCTCGCCGCGACACCGATAATGTCGGAGGCGTGCCAGGTATCAGCCAGCTTCGCCGCCTGGGCGGCATTCGTCACGGCATCAGCCGTCGGTGGCTGCTGTTGTGCCTGGTCGTGGTGGTGCTCGCGGGCGCCGGGATCGGGCTGTGGGTGCATCGCGGCGGCCAGGATGCCGCCGTGCGATCCCAACAGTTGACAATCCCGGTCGTCGACGGGCCCGCGCACGACCAGCACGTCAGCCTCGACGCGACCGTCTACTACCCGACGAGCACGCCCGCCCCCGCGGTGCTGATCTCGCCCGGCTTCGGTGAGACCAAGAACTCGGTGGACGCGCAGGCCCAGCGGATGGCCCGGGACGGGTTCGTGGTGCTGGCGTACTCGGCACGCGGGTTCGGCCGCAGCTCCGGCCAGATCGCGCTGAACTCGCCGGACTACGAGGTCGCGGACGCCAGTCAGTTGATCGACTGGCTGGCCGCCCGACCCGAGGTGGTCAAGGACTCGACCGGGGATCCACGGGTCGGCGTGACCGGCGGTTCCTATGGCGGGGCACTGTCTCTGATGGTGGCCGGGCTCGATCACCGGGTCGACGCGATCGCCCCGGTGATCACCTACAACGACCTGTCCCAGGCCCTGGTGCCCAACAACGCGACCACCGGGTCGGTCGGCACCAGCACGCCGGCGGTCGCCGCGGACGGGCCCAACGGCGTGTTCAAGCGCACCTGGGCCGGCCTGCTGTTCGGCGTCGGCGCCAGCGGTCCGACCACCGACCCACCCAGCGCGGCGAGCGTGTGCGGGCGATTCATCGCCGAGGTGTGCCAGGCGTATCAGGAGATCGCGATCAGCGGGCAGGCCAGCCCACAGACCGTCGCGCTCCTGCAACGAGACTCGCCGCTGGCCGTCACCGGCCACATCGCCGCGCCGACCCTGCTCGTCCAGGGTGAGCAGGACACCCTGTTCGGTCTGGACCAGGCCGATGCCAACGCCCGCCAGATCAGCCAGGCGGGCACCCCCGTCAAGATGATCTGGTACGACGGCGGCCACGACGGCGCCGCGCCCGGTACGGACCAGCAGGACGCCATCACCAACTGGTTCCGCTACTACCTGATGCATCAGGGCTCGAATCCCGGCACCGGATTCGGCTACGACGTGCAGGGCGCCTTCCGCACCAACGGCGTGGCCACCATCCGCACCGTGACCGCGCCGGCCTATCCGGGGCTGGCGGGTAGCGCCGATTCGACGGCGGGCGCTACCGCCCAGCGGCAGACGCTGACCCTGGCGGGACCGCCGGACCAGACCGTCGTGAACCCACCGGGCGGCAGCCCGGCTGCGATCAGTGGCATGCCGTCGGGCGGTTCCGGGGCCAGCGCCCTCGCCGGCCAGCTCGCCGTGGACATGCCTGGCCAGTTCGCGGAGTTCGCCAGCCAGCCGCTGACCAGCCAACTGCTGGTCGCCGGCGCCAGCCAGATCAACCTGCTGGTGTCGGCCGTCCCTGGCCAGACGGCCGGGACCGCCGGCGCGGAGTTGTTCGCGAAGCTCTACGACGTGGCACCGGACGGCACCCGGACCCTGCCGGGCGCGGCGGTGGCGCCGATCCGCGTCGGCCCGCTACCCGCCGACGGCGGCCCGGTGCGGGTGACCGTCACGCTGCCGGGCATCGTGCGCGCGGTGCAGGCCGGCCACACGCTGCAGCTGGTGGTGGCGACCACCGACAGCAGCTACGCCGACCAGGTCCAGCCGGCCGCGTACCGGATCTCGCTGGCCGGACCGTCCGGGGCGGCCGCCGCCGAAGCGCTCTCGGTGCCCGTCGTGCCGGGACACACCTCGGCCGGGCCGCTGCCGGTCGCCCAGCTGATCGGGATCGGCGTGGTGATCGCGCTGTGCGCGCTGGCCGCCGGGTGGGTGGCGATCCGGCGCCGCCGGCCGGTGGACGTGGACCCCGCGCTGGTGGATGTCCCACTGGCGCTGGAGAACCTGGCGAAGTCCTATCCGCACGGTGTGCACGCCGTCGACGCGTTGTCGTTCCGGGTCGAGCGCGGTCAGGTGGTCGGCCTGCTCGGTCCCAACGGCGCCGGCAAGACCACCGCGCTGCGGATGATGATGGGGCTGGTCATGCCCACCCGTGGCGAGATCAGGGTGTTCGGCCACCGGGTGCGTCCCGGCGCGCCGGTGCTGTCCCGGATCGGCTCGTTCGTGGAGGGCTCCGGATTCCTGCCACATCTGCCCGGGCTGGCGAACCTGAAGCTGTACTGGCAGGCCACCGGGCGTCCGGAGGCGGCGGCGCATATCGACGAGGCCCTGGAGATCGCGGGGCTGCGCGAGGCGATCCACCGCAAGGTCGGCACCTACAGCCAGGGCATGCGGCAGCGGCTGGCGATCGCCCAGGCCATGCTCGGCCTGCCCGAGCTGCTCGTGTTGGATGAGCCGACCAACGGTCTCGACCCGCCGCAGATCAGGGACATGCGCAAGGTGCTGCGCGACTACGCGGCGACCGGCCGCACGGTGCTGGTGTCCAGCCACCTGCTGTCCGAGGTCGAGCAGACCTGCTCGCATGTCGTGGTGATGCACAAGGGCCGGCTGGTGGCGGCCGGCGAGGTCGCGGCGATCGTGACCGGCAACGGCGAGACGGCGTTCGCCGTGGACAACGGACAGCGGGCCGCCGAGGTGCTGCGCGATCTCGACGGCGTGCTCGAAGTGTCCGATGTGGACAACACGGGTGGTGTCGTGGAGGTGCGGGCCCGGCTGAACGGACTACCCAGGGCGGAGGCGGTGCGCGCGCTGGTGGCCGCCGGCGTGTCCGTCGACCAGGTCGGCCCACGCGGCCGGCTGGAGGACGCCTTCCTGCACATGGTCGGAGGTGAATGAGCATGGCCGGAGAAGTAGATGCGGGAGTGGGCACCGACGTGAACGCCGCGGCGGGCACTCCGACGAACGCCGGCACCACCGCGGTGGGCCCACACGGTGGCGCGGCCGGCTACCGGGCCGGGCGCACGCTGTCGCTGTGGGTCGAGCTGGTTCGTCAGGTACGGCGCAGGCGCACCCAGGTCACCCTGGGATTCCTGGCGGTCCTGCCGTTCCTGCTGCTGATCGCGTTCAAGGTCGGCAACGGTGGCGACAACCGCGAGTCCGGGCAGTTCGTCGACCTGGCGACGCTCAGCGGTCCGAACTTCGTGATCTTCGCCTTGTTCGCCTCGGCGGACTTCCTGCTGGTGGTGGTCGTCGCGTTGTTCTTCGGCGACACCGTGGCCAGCGAGGCGTCCTGGTCGAGCCTGAAGTACCTGCTGGCGATTCCGGTGCCGCGCGGCCGGCTGGTCCGCCAGAAGGCGATCGTCGCCGGGCTGCTGTCGCTGGCCGGACTGATCATCCTGCCGGCGGTGTCCCTGCTGGTCGGCGTGATCTGGTACGGCGCGGGTGATCTGGTCAGCCCGACCGGCGAGGCGCTGTCGTTCGGCATCGCGGTCGGCCGGCTCGCGCTGGCGGTCTGCTACTTGGCGATCAACCTGTTCTGGGTGGCCGGTCTCGCGCTGCTGTTCGGCGTGTCGACCGACGCGCCGCTCGGCGCGGTGGGCGGCGCCGTGCTGGTGGCGATCGTCTGCGAGATCCTCGACTCGATCACGGCGCTGGGCGGGCTGCGCGACTACCTGCCCACCCACTACACGATGGCCTGGTCGGATCTGTTGTCCGCCGACGTGGACTGGGGCGACATGGCGCGGGGAGCACTGTCCGCGCTGATCTACGGCGCGGTGTTCACCGCGTTGGCCGTCCGTCGTTTCAGCACCAAGGACATCACGAGCTGACCGACGGCTGCGACGTCATCGACGGCATCGACGGCATGGCCGCCGCCGGCTCAGCGCAGGCCGGCGGCGTCCATGCCGCGCAGTTCCTTCTTCAGGTCCGCGATCTCGTCCCGAAGCCGCGCGGCCAGCTCGAACTGCAGCTCGCGGGCCGCGTTCATCATCTGGTCGGTCATCTGCTGGATCAGGTCGGCCAGCTGGGCCCGTGGCATGCCACTGACATCCGCGATCTCCCGGTCGAGCAGCACGCCGGCGCTGCGCGCGGTGGCGCCCGGCTCGCCGGTCGCCCGCTTGCCGCGTGAGGCGTTGCGGCCGGACCCGCCGACCGGCACGTCATGCTCCCGCTCGGTGTCCTCGGCCTCGGTGTAGACGCGATCGAGGATGTCGGCGATCTTCTTACGCAGCGGCTGCGGGTCGAGGCCGCGCTCGGTGTTGTAGGCGATCTGCTTCTCGCGCCGCCGGTTGGTCTCGTCGATCGCGAACCGCATCGAGTCGGTGACCTTGTCCGCGTACATGTGGACCTGGCCGGACACGTTCCGGGCCGCGCGGCCGATCGTCTGGATCAGTGAGGTGCCGCTGCGCAGGAAGCCCTCCTTGTCCGCGTCCAGGATGGCGACCAGGGACACCTCGGGCAGGTCCAGGCCCTCGCGCAGCAGGTTGATGCCGACCAGCACGTCGTACTCGCCCAGCCGCAACTGCCGCAGCAGCTCCACCCGGCGCAGCGTGTCCACCTCGGAGTGCAGGTAGCGCACCCGGATGCCGAGTTCCAGCAGGTAGTCGGTGAGGTCCTCGGCCATCTTCTTGGTCAACGTGGTGACCAGGACCCGCTCGTTCCGCTCGGTGCGCAGCCGGATCTCGTGCACCAGGTCGTCGATCTGGCCCTCGGTGGGTTTGACCACGATCTCCGGATCGAGCAGGCCGGTCGGCCGGATCACCTGTTCGACGAACTCGCCGCGTGACTGGCCCAGTTCGTAGGGGCCCGGGGTGGCGGACATGTAGACCGTCTGGCCGACCCGGTCACTGAACTCCTCCCAGGTCAGCGGCCGGTTGTCGAGCGCGCTGGGCAGCCGGAAGCCGTGGTCGACCAGGGTCCGCTTGCGGGACGCGTCGCCCTCGTACATGCCGCCGATCTGCGGAACCGTGTAGTGCGACTCGTCGATGATGAGCAGGAAGTCCTCGGGGAAATAGTCGAGAAGCGTCGCCGGCGCGGAACCGGCGGCCCGGTCGTCGATATGCCGGGAGTAGTTCTCGATGCCGGAGCAGAACCCGACCTGGCGCATCATCTCGATGTCGTAGGCGGTCCGCATCCGCAGCCGCTGCGCCTCCAGCAGCTTGCCCTGGTTCTCCAGGGTGGCCAGCCGCTGCTCCAGCTCCGCCTCGATGCCGTGGATCGCCTTCTCCATCCGCTCCGGCCCCGCGACATAGTGGGTAGCCGGGAAGATCCGCATCTCGTCGACCTCCCGCACGATCTCGCCGGTCAGCGGGTGCAGGTAGTACAGCCGGTCCACCTCGTCGCCGAACAGCTCGATCCGCACGGCCAGTTCCTCGTAGGCCGGGATCACCTCGATGGTGTCCCCGCGCACCCGGAACGTGCCGCGGGTGAACGACAGGTCGTTGCGGGTGTACTGGACGTCGACCAGTGCTCGCAGCAGCACGTCCCGGTCGAGCTGGTCGCCGAGGTTGATCTGGATCGAACGGTCCAGATAGGACTGTGGGGTGCCCAGGCCGTAGATGCAGGACACGGTGGCCACCACGACGACATCCCGCCGGGACAGCAGGCTCATGGTGGCGGCGTGCCGCAGCCGCTCCACGTCCTCGTTGATCGAGGAGTCCTTCTCGATGTACGTGTCGGTCTGCGGCACGTACGCCTCGGGCTGGTAGTAGTCGTAGTAGCTGACGAAGTACTCGACGGCGTTGTGTGGCAGCAGGCCGCGAAGCTCGTTGGCCAGCTGGGCGGCCAGTGTCTTGTTCGGCGCCATCAACAGGGTCGGCCGCTGCACGCGCTCGATCAGCCAGGCCGCGGTCGCCGACTTGCCGGTGCCGGTGGCACCGAGCAGCACGACGTCCTTCTCCCCCGCCTTGATACGCCGTTCCAGGTCGTCGATGGCCTGCGGCTGGTCGCCGGCCGGTTCGTAGGGCGCGACGACCTCGAACCGGCCGTGGGTACGCGGGATCTCGCCGATCGGCCGGAACGCCGAGTGCGCGGTCACGGGGTGCTCAGTCGCGAATGCCACATAACGAGGGTATGCCGGAGCCCCGACAATCAATGTGTCCCACCTCATTGGGCGACACCCATCGGAGTATGCCGACGGGCCGCCACCCCGGCAGGATGGTCCCCATGACCGCGAGTTCCCACCGCGCACCCGACCGAGCGACCCACGGCGGGCTGCACAGCGTCGCCGCGACCGGCGCGCACAGTGCAGTTGAGCCCGGTGCCACCCAGCCCGCCGCCGCGACCGGGATGGGTGGCCGACGCCGTGCCGTCGACGCGCATCCGCCCAAGGTCGAGACGTTCGACCTGCTCACGAACACGAACACCGATCCCAAGGGCATCGTGCGGATGGTCGACACCTACCGGGTGGAGGAGTTCGGCCTCTATATGGCTCGGCCGATGGTGAACCGGCCGAACATCGACTACCTGGAGTCCTGGCTGCTGCCCGGGCTGGGCGCGCGGGTCACCGACTGGCATTTCGCCCCCGGCCACGAGCGCGACCAGGACTTCTACATCGACATCGCGGAGATCGAGCCGGGCCCGACCGCCTGGCGTGCCACCGACCTGTATCTCGACATCGTGGTGCGCACCGGCCGTGACCTGGAGGTGCTGGACATCGACGAACTGCTCGCCGCGCTGGGCGCCGGACTGATCGACTTCGGCGCCGCCGAGGGCGCCCTGCACCGCGCGTACGACCTGGTGGACAAGATCGCCAGCCACCGCTATGACCTGGACAGGTTCCTGGTCGAGCTGGGCATCGACCTACGCTGGCAACGGCACTAGGACCGCCACTGGTTCTGGTACCGGTTCTGGTGCGCACTCAACGTGGTACATCCGTCCGAGATCACTCACCCGGACGGGCGGTCCTGAAACACGGTCGATACACGGTCGATGACAATACGTCACATAACGAATGAGCCCCAATCATCACTAGCCGCACACCGACCGCTACCCTCGGCCCAGTGGGCACGGCCATAACACCCCAACTGGTTGACATCGTCGACACCTTCACTGCTGAACGTAGCTACCCTTCCGGTACCACTCAGCGGCTGACCTTCTGCCGAGTCGAACCGTGGGGCCTGCGGACCGAAATTCCCACCCCGGACGACCAGTTCGCCGACGGCGAAGTCACCTGGCTGTTGCCCGATCTCGGGCTTCGCATGACCTACCGGCGGCCGCGTTCCCGGCATGCCCGGACCGGTCCCTGCACGCTGACCGCGGTTCGCGTGCAGCGCGACACACGTTCCTGGCGCACCACGGATCTGCTACTCGGGCTGTCCATTCCCGGTGGCACCACCGCGCGGATCGTGGGCGCCGAGGACTTCGCCGCCGCCGTGGCCGGCGGAATCCTCCGCACCGACGACGCCGATCTCGCGCTCCGCACCGTGCACCGCACGCTGGAGGAACTCAGCCACTGCGCCCACGATGTGTTCTCCTGGCTGGGATACCAGCAGATCGAGACCCCCTGGCCGCCGCTGTAGGAGCGCACCGTAGGACCGGCACCAGGAGCGGCGCCCCGGCCGGGGCGCCGCCGCTCACACCGCCTATGCCACGGCGATGCCGGGGATTCCCTTCAGCTCACCGAGCAGCATCGACGTGACCTTGACCGGGAACCCGTCCACCGCCATCGGGGTCTCCTGGCCGCCGTCGCAGACGATGATGTGCACCGGGGTGTCGCCACGGTGTGCCTGGAACGCCGACCGCAATTCGGCGATGCTCTCCTCACCGAACCTGGCGGCGTCCGCCCGCAGCACGAAAGGGGGCGCCATTCCGGGATTGCGCTCGGCGTCACTGATGTCCAGCGGGATCACCCCCGACCCGAAGATGGACATCTTGTCCTCGCGCCAGTTGATCCGGCCCTTGACGGCCACCGCCGAGTCCGGCACGAGATCCTCGTGCAGTACCGAATAGGACTTGGGGAAGAACAGCACCTCAATGGAGGCGTCGAGGTCCTCGACCACGACGATCGCCCAGGGCTCGCCATTCTTGTTGACCCGGCGGTCAACCGACGCGATCATGCCCGACACGACGATCTCACCCTCTTTGGGTGCCTCGTCGAGAATCTGCGCGATCGGCTTCGGGGCGTGCGCGCGCAGAATCCGTTCCGCACCGTCCAGCGGATGCGCCGACACATAGAGCCCGAGCATCTCGCGTTCGAGCGCGAGTAGCTGTTTGCGCGGCCATTCCTCGGAGTCGAACACCAGGTGCGCGAGCGGGCTGGCACTGGCGTCCGGCGGGGTGTCACCGCCGCCGAACAGGTCGAACTGGCCCAGCGCCTCCTGGCGTTTGAGGCTGGTCACCGCGTCGACCGCCTCCTCGTGCACGGCCAGCAGCGCCTTGCGGGTGACACCGAACGAGTCGAACGCGCCCGCCTTGATCAGGGACTCGATCACTCGCTTGTTGCAGCAGACCAACTCGACCTTTTCGAGGAAGTCCGGGAACGACGTGAACGCACCCTTCGTCTTCCGGGTCTCGATGATCGACTCGATCACGTTTCCGCCGACGTTGCGGATCGCGCCCAGGCCGAAGCGGATGTTCTTGCCGACGGCGGCGAACTGGGCGGCGGACTCGTTGACGTCCGGTGGCAGTACCTTGATGCCCATGCGGCGGCATTCCGACAGGTAGACCGCCGTCTTGTCCTTGTTGTTCGTCACCGAGGTGAGCAACGCGGCCAGGTACTCCACCGGGTAGTTGGCCTTCAGATAGGCGGTCCAGTACGCGACCAGGCCATATCCGGCGGTGTGGGACTTGTTGAAGGCGTAACCGGAGAACGGCAGGAGCACGTCCCAGAGGGTCTGGATCGCGTCCTCGCTGTATCCGTTGGCCCTCATGCCGGCCTTGAAGTTCTCGAACTCCTTCTCCAGGATCTCCTTCTTTTTCTTACCCATCGCCCGGCGCAGCAGGTCGGCACCGCCCAGCGTGTAGCCGGCGAGCTGCCGGACGATCTGCATGACCTGCTCCTGGTAGACCACCTGGTGGTAGGTCTCACCGAGGATCGGGTCCAGCGCCTCCTTCAGCTCCGGATGGATCGGGGTGATCGCCTGGCGGCCGTTGGCGCGTTCGGCGAAGTTGATATGCGCGTTCGCGGCCATCGGACCCGGCCGGTAGAGGGCCAGAGCAGCGGAGATGTCACCGAACTTCTTGGGCTGCATCCGCTTCAGCAGGTCCTGCATGCCGGCGCCCTCGACCTGGAACACACCGATCGTGTCGCCGCGCGACAGCAGCTCATAGGACGCCTTGTCATCCAGCGCCAGCGTGGCCAGGTCGAGCTCCAGGCCGTGGTTGGCCTTGATCGCTTTGACGGTGTCGCCGATGACGGTCAGGTTCCGCAGCCCCAGGAAGTCCATCTTCAGCAGGCCGACGGCCTCGCAGGACGGATAGTCCCAGCCGGTGATCTGGGAGCCGTCGTCGCGCTGCCACAGCGGGATGACCTCCATCAGCGGCTGGCTGGAGATGATCACCGCGCAGGCGTGCACTCCCGCGTTGCGGATCAAGCCTTCCAGGCCGCGGGCGGTGTCCATGATCCGGGCCAGTTCGGGGTCGCTCTCGACCAGGGCGCGCACTTCGGTGGCCTCGCCGTAGCGTGGATGCTGCGGGTCGAAGATCCCGGACAGTGGAATGTCGTGGGCCTCCACCGGCGGCGGCAACGCCTTGGAGATCTTGTCCGCCAGTGCGTAACCGGGCTGCCCGAACACCACCCGCGCGGCATCCTTGATGGCCGCCTTGGTCTTGATCGTGCCGAAGATGATCACCTGGGCGACGTTGCCCGCACCCCACCGGTCGATGGTGTAGCGGAGCACCGCGGCACGCCCGACTTCGTCGAAGTCGAGGTCGATGTCGGGTGGGGAGACACGCTCCGGATTCAGGAACCGCTCGAAGATCAGCGCGTGCTGCAGCGGGTCGAGGTCGGTGATGTGCAGGATGTAGACGACCAGCGAGCCGGTCGCCGAACCACGGCCGGGGCCGACCGCGTAGTCATGCTCCTTGGCCCACCGGACCAGGTCACCAACCACCAGGAAGTACCCGGCGAATCCCATCTGCCCGATGACCTTGAGTTCGGTCTCCACCTGCTCGGCGTAGCCGGGTGGCATACCGTTGGGGAACCGGGTGGGGATGTACTTCTCGACCTCCGCCCGCAGCATGTCGAGTTCGGTCTGACCCGGCTCCAACGGAAACCGTGGCATCCGGTCGACCTCGGCATACACCTCGCCGTAGTCCTCGACACGCTCGGCGATCAACAGCGTGCTGTCGCAGGCGCCGGGCACCTGGTCGTCCCAATACTCGCGCATCTCGGCGGCGGACTTCAGGTAGTAGCCGTCGCCGTCGAACTTGAACCGGTTGGGATCATCCAGGGTCTTGCCCGCCTGCACGCACAGCAGCGCGGAGTGCATGTCCTTCTGGTCGGCGGTGACGTAGTGGCTGTCGTTGGTGGCGACCGTACGGAGCCCCAGCTTGTTGGCGATCTCCAGCAGGCCTTGCCGAACACTCTGTTCGATCTTCAGCCCATGGTCCATCAGCTCGACGAAGTAGTTGTCCGCGCCGAAGATGTCCTTGTAGTCGGAGGCCTCCTGGAGTGCCTCGTCCCACTGGCCCAGCCGCAGCCGGGTCTGCACCGCGCCCGACGGGCAACCGGTGGTCGCGATGATCCCGGTCGCATGCTCGGCGATCAGTTCCTTGTCCATCCTCGGCTTCTTGTAGAAGCCCTCGAACGACGCCAGGCTGGACAGCTTGAACAGGTTGTGCAGGCCGGTGGAGTTGGCGGCGAGCATGGTCATGTGGGTGAACGCGCCGGCGCCCGACACGTCACCGCCCTCGCCCAGGTCGTCCGTGCCCCGCTGGTGGGACTGGCCCCAGAACACCGGCTTCTTGTGGAACCTACTGGCGGGCGCGACGTACGCCTCAATGCCGATGATCGGTTTGACACCGGTCTTCTTGGACTGACGGTAGAACTCGGCCGAACCGAACATGTTGCCGTGGTCGGTCACCGCGACGGCGGGCATCTCCAACCGGGCCGCCTCGCCGAACAGCGCCGCGACCTTCGCGGCGCCGTCCAACATCGAGTACTCGGTGTGCACATGCAGATGGACGAACGAGTCCGGCACTGTCGTGGATCTCCTAGGTGAGTGGCGATGAGCAAGCCTCTTCGAAGGTTAAACCCACCATCGGTCGGTTCTCCGGACCACCACGCGGAGCAGATCGCACTCCAGGCCACCGGGTGATTGACCCGTAATCGGAGATCCACAACTCTCAGTTGTCGTTACATGATCGGACATCCGAAGAAGACAAATGATCATCTTGGCCGCTCTCAGCGGTACGCCAGCGTTCGAAACCTGCCCTGTGTGTTCCGGTTCGGGCGTCGACCCGAACACGAGCGAGACATGCGAGAACCGCGAGGGCAAAGGTCACATGGACTGACCACCACGCCGGCGGCGGACCGCGTCACGTGCCTGTGCCGGGCCGGCGCTGTGTAGTGCCAGGTCGGCGAGTTCCCGGCAGCCGTCCAGGGTGTTCTCGCGGAGCGCGGCGCGCACCGCGGGCACCGCGGCCGGCGCCATCGAGAGGCTGGTCACGCCCAGCCCGACGAGCACCGGCGCCAGCATCGGGTCGGCCGCCGCCTCCCCACACACGCCCACCGGCCTGCCCAGCTCCTGGCCGGCTCGTGCGGTGCGCCCGATCAGGTCCAGCAACGCCGGTTGCCAGGGATCGAGCAGCTCGGCGAGATCGGCCAGCCCACGGTCGGCGGCGAAGGTGTACTGCGACAGGTCGTTCGTGCCGATGCTGCCGAACTCGACCTCGGCGAGCACCCGCCCGGCGCGCAGCGCGGCCGCCGGCACCTCGATCATCACGCCGGCGCTGGCCAGGCCGTGGCCGTGCACCCGGGCGGCGAACTCGGCGGCCTCGGCGGCGGTGGACACCATGGGCGCCATCACCCGGACGTGGGCACCGCTGTTCTGGGCCGCCGCCGCGATCGCGGCGAGTTGGGTGTCCAGCAGGTCCGGCTCGGCGACCGACACCCGGTATCCACGGATTCCGAGCGCCGGATTCGGTTCGTCGCGATGTTGGACGAAGCCCAGCGGCTTGTCGGATCCCGCGTCCAGGGTCCGCACGATCACGGTCCGGCCGTCGAACGCCGCGAACAGCTCACGGTAGATCCGTTCCTGTTCGGACAGGGTCGGCGCGCCGGCCCGGTCCAGGAACAGGAACTCGGTGCGGAACAGTCCCACGCCCTCGGCGTCCACCGCTCCGGCCGCCGTGATGCCGTCTGGCTCGCCCAGGTTGAGCAGCAGCTTCACCGGATAGCCGTCGGCGGTCCGGCCGGCACCGGACACCGCCGCCTGGGCGGCGACCCGCGACCGGTGCGCCGCCAACACCTTCTCGGCCTCGGCCGGGTCCGGGTCGACCAGCACCCGTCCGTCGTCGGCGTCCACGACCAGCCGCTGGCCCGAGGTGATCCCGGCGGCCGCCGGGCAGTTGACCACGGCCGGCAGGCCGGCCGCCTTGGCCAGGATCGCGGTGTGGCTGGTGGGGCCACCTCGCTCGGTGACGATGGCCAGCACCTTCGCGCGGTCCAGGTTGGCCGTGTCGGCGGGTGCCAGGTCGACCGCGACCAGCACGTACGGCTCGTCCGACTCGGGCAGGCCGGGCAGCGGCAGGCCCAGCAGGTCCGCCACCGCCCGGTTCGCGACATCGGCGAGATCGGCGGCCCGCTCGGCGAAGTAACCGCCGGCGGCGGCGAGCCTGCTCTGGAAACCCGCCACCGCCTCGGTCACCGCCCACGGCGCCGGGTCGCCAGCCCGGACCCGCTCGCCGACCGCGTCGAGCAGCCCACGGTCGGCGGCCATCAGCGACTGGGCGTCGAGCACCTCCGCCGCCGTACCGCACGCTTCCGCCGACCGCCGGGCCAACTCGTCGGACACT
>DASVLX010000164.1:0-4590 GCA_036384655.1 Pseudonocardiaceae bacterium | reverse complement strand
CACGCGTCCCTCGGCCTTGGCCCGCATCCACCTGGGACGCCGGAACAGTCTGGGGTCAGAGGCGCAGCGGTTCCGTGTAGCTCGAGTACGCCAAGCGGCCTGCGGTTTGCGCCGCATCCCCTGGAACGCCGGGAGTATCGGGCGGCCAGGCAATGTCGGTCCCACGGATTGGCCGTCTCAGCGTTCGTCCACCATGATCGACGGCGGCGCGGTACTGTGCTGGACAAGGTCATGAGCGCCAGCGTCAAAGCCCCGGCTCGCTGGCCGGCAACCCTCCTTCCGCGGTGGGGTGCCCCGGGTGAGGACCTGGCCCGCCGCGAGGTGCGGTGGGCAAGCGCGGACCCGCCACGGGTCCCTGACCCGCAGGGGTTGGCATGTCACTTGCCCTGTCCCAGTCGTTGTCCCAGTCCCTCGCCGTTCCGGGTGAGCCGGTCCAGGCACCCGGCTCACGGATTCCCCCGGTGGTCGGCGCCGACCTGACCGTGCCACTGGTCACCGGCGGCGAGATCGGCTACGCGAACCTCGACCACGCCGCCAGCGCCCCCTGTCTGAGCGCGGTGCGCGACGCCGTCGACGCACTGCTGCCCTGGTACGCCAGCGTGCACCGCGGCGCCGGGCTCGCCTCGCAGGTCAGCACCCGGGTCTACGAACAGGCCCGCGATGTGGTCCGGCGGTTCACCGGCGCCCGTGACACCGACCTGGTGCTGTTCACCCGCAACACCACCGACTCGCTGAACCTGCTGGCCCGCGCGCTGCCCGAGGGCACCTCGGTGGTGCTGTTCGAGGCCGAGCACCATGCCGCGCTGCTGCCCTGGCGTGGCCCGAACGTCCGCCGGCTGCCGTTGCCCGCCTCTCCCGAGGACGCCGTCCGCGCGGCGGACGCCGAACTGGCCCACTGTCCACAGGGGCCACGGCTGCTGGTGGTGACCGGAGCGTCCAATGTGACCGGTGAGCTGTGGCCGATCGCCGAGCTCGCCGAGGTCGCGCACGCGCACGGCGCGCGGATCGCCGTCGACGGCGCCCAGCTGAGCCCGCACCGGCCGATCGACCTGGCCGCCATCGGCGCCGACTACCTGGCCTTCTCCGGCCACAAGATCTACGCGCCGTTCGGCGCCGGTGTGCTGGTCGGCCGGGCCGACTGGCTGCGGGCGGCCCCGCCGTACCTGGCCGGCGGTGGCGCCACCGCGCTGGTCACCCAGGCCGGCGGGAAACTGGATGTGTCCTGGTCGGACACTCCGGACCGGCATGAGGCCGGTTCGCCGAACGTGGTCGGCGTGCACGCGCTGGCCACCGCCTGCCGGGTACTCGGCGACAACTGGCCGGCGATCCTGCGGCATGAGCGCGCCCTGCTCGCCCGGCTGCGCGCCGGCCTGGCCACCGTGCCGGGGCTGCGCGAGCTGAGCATCTTCGGGCCGGATCATGACCGGGTCGGCGTGGTCGGCCTGACCGTCCCGGGGCTCGACGCCGGACTGGTCGCCGCCGCGCTGTCCGCGGAGGCGGGCATCGGGGTGCGGGACGGCGCTTTCTGCGCGCACATCCTGACCCACCGGCTGCTGTCCACCGCAGGGGCCACCGAGCCGCGCGCGGTACGGGTGAGCATCGGCCTGGGCACCACCGCCGAGCAGGTGGACCGGCTGGTCGGCGCGCTGCGCCAGTTGGTGGGCGACGGCCCGCGCTGGCACTACGCGGAGGTGGACGGCCGCTGGACGCCCAGCCCCGATCCGCGTCCGCTGCCGCCGTTCGTGGCGCGGTGAATGGTGCGGTGAATGGTGCGGGGAATGATCCACCAAGCGGTGGGTTCGACGGCGGTGGCCGGTCCGGGTGACGCGGCGTGGACAATGGCAAGGTGAGCACGGAACGCAGCACCGACCAGGATGTCAGCCGCGACGCCGCGCCGGACGAGCCGGACGACACGCCGGACGAGATCGCCATCCCCGCCCGGCGAGCCTGGGTACTGGCCGTCGTCGCGGTCGTGATCCTGGGGCTGGACATCCTGACCAAGCAGTTGGTGGTCGCCAACCTGGAGGGGCGGCCGCCACTGAAGGCGCTGGGCGGCCTGCTCTATCTCGACGTGTTCCGCAACCCCGGCGCCGCGTTCTCCATGGCCACCGGCATGACCTGGGTGTTCTCGGTGATCGCGGCCGCCGTGGTGATCGCGATCATCTGGCTGGCACCCCGGCTGCGCTCGGTTGGCTGGGCGATCGGGCTGGGTCTGGTGCTGGCCGGCGCGCTGGGCAACCTGATCGACCGGATCTTCCGGGCGCCCGGCCCGCTGCGTGGTCATGTCGTGGACTTCGTGTCCGTGTTCGGCCCGAACGGCCAGTATTTCGCGATCTTCAACGTGGCCGACTCGGCGATCTCCATCGGCGGTGTGCTGATCGTGTTGATGGCGGTGCTCGGCCGCGACTACGACGGTGGCGTGGCCAAGCGGCGCAGGCTCGCCGCCACCGGCCGGGTGAGCCGATGACGGCCACCCGCGCGCTGCCCGTTCCGGACGGCCTGGACGGGATGCGCGTGGACGCCGGCCTGGCTCGGCTGCTCGGCCTGTCCCGCACGGTCATCGCCGAACTCGCCGAGACCGGCGATGTGCTGCTGGACGGCCGCACGGTCGGCAAGTCCGACCGGCTGGTCGGTGGGGCGCTGCTGGAGATCGCGCTGCCCGAGCCGGAGGAACCGGTGGCGGCGCTGGCCGTGCCGGTCGAGGGCCTGGTCGTGCTGTACCAGGACGACGACATCGTGGTGGTCGACAAGCCGGTCGGAGTGGCCGTGCATGCGAGCCCCGGCTGGACCGGACCGACGGTGGTGGGTGGGCTGGCCGCCGCGGGCATCCGGATCTCCACCTCCGGCGCGGCCGAGCGGCAGGGCGTGGTGCACCGGCTGGACGTCGGCACCACCGGCGTGATGGTGGTGGCCAAGAGCGAGCACGCCTACACGGTTCTCAAGAGGGCCTTCAAGGAACGCACCGTGGACAAGCGGTACCACGCGGTCGTGCAGGGCCATCCCGATCCGAGCCGGGGCACCATCGACGCGCCGATCGGCCGTGATCCGCGGCACGACTACAGGTTCGCGGTGATCGCCGGTGGCCGGCCGAGCGTCACGCACTATGAGGTGATCGAGGCGTTCCCGGCCGCGTCGCTGGTCGACGTGAAGCTGGAAACCGGCCGCACGCACCAGATCCGGGTGCATTTCTCGGCGCTGCGGCATCCCTGCGTCGGTGACCTCACCTATGGTGCCGACCCGGTCCTGGCCCGGCGGCTCGGGCTGAGCCGGCAGTGGCTGCACGCCCGGTCGCTCGCGTTCGACCACCCGGCGGCCGGCCGGCGCGTCGAGTTCACCAGCCCCTATCCGGAAGACCTGGCGCACGCCTTGGACATCCTGCGCCGGGGGTGAGAATGTCCGACATGGCAGAGCGTCCGTACGTGATCCTGAGTTGCGCCATGTCGCTGGACGGCCACATCGACGACACCAGCGATACCCGGTTGTTGCTGTCCGACGAAGCGGACTTCGAACGCGTCGACGCGCTGCGCGCGTCCGCCGACGCGATCCTGGTTGGTGCCCACACGGTCAGACTGGATGATCCCGCCCTCACCGTGAAATCCGCGGCCCTGCGCCGCGAGCGGACCGACCGGGGCGACCGCCCCAATCCGATCAAGGTGACCCTGACGACGGGAACACCGCGATCACTCGACCATGACCGGAGGATCTTCACCAAGACCTTCGACAGCGACGAGACCCTGGTGTACTGCCCTCAGGCCGCCGAGGGTGACCTGCTGCTGGAACTGGGGGACCGGGCCACCGTGATCGCCCTCGGCGAGTCGATCGACCTGACCGCCCTGCTGGAGGATCTCGCCGGCCGAGGCGTGCGGAAGCTGGTCGTCGAGGGCGGCGGCACGCTGCACACCGCGTTCCTTACCGAGAACCTGGTCGACGAGGTACAGATGGCGATCGCGCCGTTCTTCGTGGGCGAGGAGGACGCGCCGCGGTTCGTCAACGGCGGTCGCTTCCCGCAGAACGCCCTGAACCGCATGAAGCTGAGCGAGGCGTTCAACATCGGCGACATGGTGTTCGTCCGCTACCTGATCGGCGGCCAGCGCCAGGGGTACTAGACGTGCGCTAGGCCGGTGTATTCGAGATGTTGCAGCACCCGCACGGGCAGGCCCATCGACCCGACCCAGTGCGCCGGATCACCCAGCCAGGGAATCAGGTAGTTCATCGGGCGCTCACCGCCTCGCCCGCCGCTCTGGCCAGACTGCTCACCCTGGCCGGCCGGGTGACCCGGGTCCAGGGCCTGGTCAGCCTGCCGATCAGCTGCAGCGCCCCGTCGGCCTGGCCGACCAGGCCCAGCGTGTAGCCGACATGTGCCAGCGCCCAGTCCACGGCGCCTACCTGGAGATCCGGCCGGTGGCGCCGGCCGTTCTGTCGGCGGGTCTGTCGGTGTCCGTGGCGGTTTGACCGCCGGTCGCGCGCCGGGCGGCGGCCAGTTCGGCGAGCACGTCGTCCGCGGACACCGAACCGAGCACCGCGCCGTTGTCGTCCACCGCGATGCCGAGTTCGGCCGGCGAGCTGAGCGCCGAGTCCAGCGCGGACCGC
>DASVLX010000163.1:0-3418 GCA_036384655.1 Pseudonocardiaceae bacterium | reverse complement strand
CGCCTGACCGTCAGCAGACCGCCATCGCGCATCACCGGGCGCGGACGGGCGAGACACCCCCTCGCCCGTCCGCGTCTTTCGCGCTGTTGGGCTGGACGGGCGCGTTAACCATCACTAACATGGCGTGCGTTAACGATGGCTAACAAGTCCGGAGGTCACCGTGGACCCCTCGGCACTGCCGGCCGTGCTCCGCACCTCGGCCGACCCGGCCGGCGAGCCGTTCCGCCGCAACGCCAAGGCGCACCAGGCGCTGGTCGACGAACTTGACGCCCGGCTGGCCCGGGCGCGCCGGGGCGGTTCCGAATCCGCCCGGAAGCGGCACGTCGCACGCGGCAAGATGCTGCCCCGCGACCGGGTGGACGCGCTGCTCGACCCCGGCTCACCGTTCCTGGAACTGTCCGCGCTCGCCGCCGGCGGCATGTACGGCGCGGACGGCGACGAGGCGCCGTCCGCCGGGATCATCACCGGCATCGGCCGGGTGTCCGGCCGGGAATGCGTGATCGTCGCCAACGACGCCACCGTCAAGGGCGGCACCTACTACCCGATGACGGTCAAGAAGCATCTCCGCGCGCAGGAGATCGCCCTGCACAACCGGCTGCCCTGTGTGTACCTGGTGGACTCCGGCGGCGCGTTCCTGCCCAAACAGGACGACGTGTTCCCGGACCGCGAGCATTTCGGACGGATCTTCTACAACCAGGCCACCATGTCCGCGCGCGGCATCCCGCAGATCGCCGCGGTGCTGGGCTCCAGCACCGCCGGCGGCGCGTATGTCCCGGCGATGTCCGACGAGACGGTCATCGTGCGCGGCCAGGGCACCATCTTCCTGGGTGGCCCGCCGCTGGTGAAGGCCGCGACCGGCGAGGTGGTCAGCGCCGAGGACCTGGGCGGCGGCGACCTGCACGCCCGCACCTCCGGTGTTGTCGACCACCTGGCCGCCGATGACGCCGACGCACTGCGGATCGTCCGGACCATCGTGGCCACCCTCGGTCCGCGCCCGCCCCGGCCGTGGGAGGTCACGTCGACCGAGCCGCCCGCCGTCGATCCCGACCAGTTGTACGGGGTGGTCCCCACCGATCCGCGCACCCCCTACGACGTGCGCGAGGTGATCGCCCGGATCGTCGACGGCAGCCGGTTCGCGGAGTTCAAAAAGGAATACGGAACAACGCTGGTCACCGGGTTCGCCCGTATTCACGGCCACCCGGTCGGCGTGATCGCCAACAATGGCGTGCTGTTCGGCGAGTCGGCGCACAAGGGTGCCCATTTCATCGAACTCTGTGATCAGCGCGGGATTCCTCTGGTGTTCCTGCAGAACATCACCGGGTTCATGGTCGGCCGCGAGTACGAGGCCGGCGGCATCGCCAAACACGGCGCCAAGATGGTTACCGCGGTGGCCTGCGCCCGGGTCCCCAAGTTCACCGTGATCATTGGCGGGTCGTTCGGCGCCGGCAACTACTCAATGTGCGGGCGCGCGTATTCGCCACGATTCCTGTGGATGTGGCCGAACGCGCGGATCTCCGTGATGGGCGGTGAACAGGCCGCGTCCGTGCTGGCCACCGTGCGCCGCGACCAGCTCGAAGCCGCCGGCACCGACTGGCCACCCGAGGACGAGGAAGCGTTCAAACAACCCATCCGAGCGCAGTACGAGGACCAGGGAAATCCGTACTACTCGACCGCGCGGCTGTGGGACGACGGCGTGATCGACCCCGGGGATACCCGCATGGTGCTGGGACTGGCGCTGTCGGCGGCGGCCAACGCACCCCTCGAACCGATCAGCTACGGCGTCTTCCGGATGTAGGAGCGACCTGGATGGCAACAATGACGTTGTTCGACACGGGTTTGTTCGACACCGTGCTGGTCGCCAACCGGGGCGAGATCGCGCTCCGGGTGATGCGGACCCTGAGCCGGTTGGGGATCCGCTCGGTCGCCGTCTACACCGACGCCGATGTGGACAGTCCGCATGTGCTGGCCGCCGATCTCGCCGTCCGAATCGGACCGAGCTACCTGGATGTCGAGCGGATCGTGGACGCGGCACGGCGGACCGGCGCCCAGGCCGTCCACCCCGGCTACGGCTTCCTGTCCGAGAACGCCCGGTTCGCGCGCGCCTGCGCGGACGCCGGGATCGTGTTCATCGGCCCACCGCCGGCCGCGATCGAGATGATGGGCGACAAGATCGCGGCCAAGCGCGCCGTGACCGCCGTCGGCGTTCCGGTCGTGCCCGGCAGGTTCGAGCCCGGCCTGTCCGACGCGGAAATCTCCGAGGCCGCCTTCGCCATCGGCTTTCCGGTGCTGCTCAAGCCCTCCGCCGGGGGCGGCGGCAAGGGCATGCGGCTGGTGCACGTCGCCGACGACCTGCCCGCCGCGATCGCCTCGGCGCGCCGCGAGTCCGCCGCCGCCTTCGGCGACGACACGCTGATGGTGGAGCGGTATGTCGGCACGCCACGGCATATCGAGGTGCAGGTGCTGGCCGACGCGCATGGCACCGTGGTCCATCTCGGTGAGCGGGAGTGCAGCCTGCAACGCCGGCACCAGAAGATCGTCGAGGAGGCGCCCTCACCGCTGTTCGCCGGGTTGCCCCGCGGCACGGAGATCCGCCGCCGGCTCGGCCAGGCCGCCGTGGACGCCGCGAAGGCCGCCGGCTACGTCGGCGCCGGCACCGTCGAGTTCGTGCTGTCCGCCCGCAACCCGGCGGAGTTCTTCTTCCTGGAGATGAACACCCGGCTGCAGGTCGAGCACCCGGTCACCGAGCTGGTCACCGGCATCGACCTGGTGGAACAGCAGATCCTGGTGGCCGCCGGGCATCGGCTGTCGTTCGGGCAGGACGACGTGACGACGACCGGGCACGCCGTCGAGGTCCGCGTCTACGCGGAGGATCCGGCGCGCGGATTCCTGCCGACCGGCGGCCGCGTCCTGGCGCTGCGCGAGCCCGACGACCTGGTGCGGGTCGACTCGGCGCTGACCGAGGGCAGCGTGGTCGGCAGCGACTACGACCCGATGCTCGCGAAGTACATCGCGCACGGCTCCGACCGGGACGAGGCCTTGCGCCGGCTGCGCCGCGCGCTCGGCACGGCGACCGTGCTGGGCGTCACCACCAACATCGACTTCCTGCGCCGGCTACTCGCCGATCCCGAGGTGGTGGCCGGAAACCTCGACACCGGGCTGGTCGAGCGGCGGGTCACGGCGCTGGTCGAACCCGAACCGCCGGCCGAGGTGCTGGTCGCGGCGGCCCTGGAACGCGCGCTGTCCCTGGAACCGCGCGGTGCCGCCGGTGCCGCCGGTGCCGCCGGGCTGGTCGGCCCCGCCGTTCTCGTCGCCGTCGGGGTCCGACTGCGCCTGCCCGCCGTTGCCCTGCTCGCCGTTGCCCTCGTTGCCGTTGTCGCCACCCTGCTCGTTCGAGCCCTGGCCGTTGCCCTGGCCGCTG
>DASVLX010000162.1:0-9488 GCA_036384655.1 Pseudonocardiaceae bacterium | reverse complement strand
GGTTGCGGACCGTGTTGGAGTGCAGCGCCATCTTCGCGGCGGCGCGCTCCACGTTCATGTCGGCGGCGAAGAAGGTGCCGATCGTGGCGATGACCTCCGGCGGCAGCGGGTCGGCGCACCTCGGCGCCAGGTACCTGCGTTGCAGGATCTCGCCCACGTCCGAGTCGGCCACGATCGTCGGCAACAGGCCCAGCGTGTCCATGCTGTAGACGCCGTGGCGGCCGAACGCCCGCGCGACCTCCAGTGCCCGGCCGGCCGACTGGAACGACTCGGTCAGCCGGTCCAGCCTGCGGGGCAGGCCCAGGCCCACCACGCCGCCGCGCACGTGCGGCGGTGGCGTCTGCAGGAAACCGACCAGGTCACCGTCGATCGTGGCGACCAGGCCGGAACGCATCCGTAACGACTCCGAGGCGCCGAGTTCGGCGGCCAGCGTCCATAATTCGCGTTCGGTGTCCGGACGCGCCCGGAATGCCATGTACGTGCGGTCGGTGTTGATTCCGAACACCGCGGCCAGCGACGCCAGGTCCTGCCGGGTCACGTCCTTGAACAGCAGGGTGCGGACGAGTTGCAGACACAGGTCGGCGTCCCAGCCGATCTCCGCCAGTTCCGCGCAGCCCGTGCCACCGGTGGCCTGGCCCAGCAACGGGCCGAGGCGGGCCGGCGCGGCGGTAGCCCTGGTCCGGACCGCGTTGACGAACTGTTCGTACTCGAAGCTCAGCGCCGCGTTGATCGCCTCATCCGGGATGTGGTCGGCTTCCGGCGATCTTCGCTTCAGTTCTTCGCGCGTTCGCCGGAACACGTCCGGCGCCGCGTCGTGAATGGCATCTAACAGAACAGTCGCGGACCGTTTGTCGACCCGCCCCATCGCTTTCATCAGACCCAACCAATCCCTCATGCGCCGGCATCGGGCCAGCACAGGCCGATTCGGTGAGAAGAATTGATCAGGGCGTCGTATCCACGTCGGCACCGTCGGGGACGCCCGCCCGTTGGGTCGCGACACCAATCTGCCCCCGCGCACGGCCGCTCCTCGGACGCTTTCGCAGCCGGCCGGTCATGATCAGGCCGGTGCGCACGTTGAGCGACAGTAGAATGATGTTGGTCGCGCCGGCGGCCAGTTCGACCGCCTGGACCGCGAAGAACGCGGTACTGAAATCGCCGGAGGAGGACAGCCGCCACAGCGTCACGGCACACGGCACCAGTACCGCCAGCCCAATGGCGGCGATGATCACGGTCCGCCGCTGCTTCGCCGCCACCACCGGCCCGCGCCGGCCGCGCGCCCTGGCGCGGCCGGTCAGCGCCGTGGTCACCATGGTCGGGACCAGCACGCACACACCGACGAGAATCGAGGTCTTGAGGGTCGCCACGGCGTGGTGGTCGCCGACCAACTCGACGACTATCGAGGAAACGAAGAACAACACGATGAGCAGTAGGGCCAGCAGCCCCGCCAGCCTGTGCAGGCCCTTTGTCATGACAATCCTTCGTGTCGGTTGTCAGTGTCGGTCGTTGATGTCGGTCGTTGATGTCGGTCGTTGATGTCGTCGTTGCCGTGGTCTATTCCAGGAGTCCGTGGTCCAGGTTCCGGTCGATCATGGCCAGAATCCGGGTGAATTCGCCGATTTCCTGGTCGCTCATTCCGTTGAGCGCCCGATTGAGCACCTTGACCGCCAGGGGCACCAGTTGGTCCTCCAGTTGCCTTCCCGCCGGGGTCAGGTAGGCGCGATAGGCCCGCCGATCCTGGTCGTCGCGCTGCCGGTAGATCAGGCCATCCTTTTCCAGAACCTCGATCATGCGCCCGACGTTGGGCTTGTCCTTGAGGATCAGCTCGGCCAGTTGGACCTGGTAGAGCCCCTCCTGCTGCCACAACTGGTTCAGCAGCGCCCACTGTTCGACGGTCACGGTGTAGCCGTGCCGGCGGAACTCCTGCTGGAGCTCGCGTTTGAGCTGCACGGCGGCCCGGTTGACCAGGAAGCCGACCGAGTGCTGCACGCTGAACTTCGGCATGGTCCTCTTTGGTGAAGCAGTCAGTTGCGGTAAATATGGTTGTAGATCACAACGTTCCGTTGCTGGAACGGTAGCTATGACAACCATTACCCTAGTCGGGTGTCCGGAACCGGTCAAGTGCTTGCGCCGCAATGACTTCCGTGGTCGAAAGCCCTGTGAACGACAGGTAATCGGGAGTTTGCGCCGGCCCACCGATTCAACCGTTCGGCTGCGGTGTGTCGCCTAGTCGCGCCGGAGGAAGCCCTTGACCAGCTTGCCCACCGAGTTCTTCGGGAGTTGGGGGAGTACCCGGATCTCCTGCGGGACCTTGTACCGGGCGAGCCTGGCGCGGCAGTGTTCGGCCAGCTCCACGACGTCGACCGCCGCGCCCGGGCGCAGTGCCACGTATCCGACCGGCACCTCGCCGAGGACCGCGTCGGCTCGGCCGATGACGGCGGCCTCGAGCACGGCCGGGTGTTGGTACAGGACGTCCTCGATCTCCTTGGGGTAGATGTTCTCGCCACCGCGGATGATCATGTCCTTGATTCGGTCGACCAGCACCAGGTAGCCGTCGTCGTCCAGGTACCCGACATCACCCGTGTGTAGCCAGCCATCGCGCAGCACGGCTTCGGTGGCGTCAGGTTTGCCCAGGTAGCCACGCATCACGTTGGCGCCGCGAATGATGACCTCGCCCCGGCCGCCGCGCGGCAGCCGCGTTCCGTCGGCGGCCATGATGGCGACATGCTGGCCCGGTAGCGCCACACCGACCGTCCCGGGCTTGCGTGGCCCGGAGATCGGGTTGAGCGTCGACGCCACGGTTCCCTCCGACAGGCCGTAGCCCTCGATGATCGGCACGCCGAAACGGGCCTCGAAACGGCCGATGAGGTCGGCCGGCATGGGTGCCGCGCCGCAGATGACGAAACGCAGGGATGAGGTGTCGACGGCACGCGGCGCCTGGGCCTCAAGCCGTGCGTAGATCGTCGGCACGGCGGAGAGGTATGTCGGCCTGCGGGCCGCCACGATGTCCCAGAAGGTCGAGGCGTCGAAGCGGCCGGTGATGTCGATGTCGCCGCCGGCTCGCAGCGCCGACAACACGCTGACAACGAGCCCGTTGGCGTGAAACAGCGGCAGGACGACCAGGCTGGTATCGGCGGGACCGAGGGTGAGAGCCTCGATCAACGAAGCGGTCATCGCGGACAGGTTCGCGTGATCGAGCAGGACGCCCTTGGGCCGGCCAGTGGTGCCGCTGGTGTAGATGATCAGTGCGAAGTCCTCGGCCTGGCTGTGCGCCGCCGGCGTCCGTCCGCCCGTCGTGGTTTCCCGCGCGAGGGTCCGCGCGGACAGGGCCGTCGCGGGCAGGAACCCGGCATCGGCGGCTGCCGCCAGCGGTCTCCCACGGTCCTCGCCGACGAGGACGACCGCGGCGGAGTCCCGCAGTTGGTAGAGCACCTCGTCGTCGGTGAGCACCGGGTTGACCGGCGTCAGCGCCGCCCCCAACCGCCAGGCCGCGAACATGCTCGTCACCAACTCGACGCAGTTGGGAAGCATGACCGCCACGGTGTCTCCGGCGCTCACACCGAGATCCGCGAGGAGGCTCGCGGTCTGGTCGACGGCCATCGCGAAGCCAGCGTTGTCGAGGCGGCGCGTGTCGTCGGCCACGCACGCTCCGGACGGATTCAGCCGGGCCCGCTCGGCGGGGATTGACGTGATCTCGCTGCGAACATGAGTGGCCATGTCCAGGACGGTATGGCCGCTGATCTCTGTGCGCCCCGTCACAGGAAACCAAAACCTCTCGCGAGCTTCGTGCCGCGGAAACAGTGTCCGAGCTCGTGACGGCTGACACAGTTTGGCCGCAGAGGCGAGATGGGAGACACATGGGCACGCTCATCACGATCGACAACGGCGGCACGCTGACCGACGTGTGTGTCATCGACGGCGCGTCGGTGACCTACACGAAGACGCTGACCACGCCGCACGACCTCAGCCGCTGTCTGTTCGACGGGCTGGAACGTGTCGCGGAAAAGCTGCCGGACGGTGGGCTGCCCGCGTTGTTGCGGTCGGCCGAGCACATTCGCTACTCGACGACGCAGGGCACCAACGCGCTGGTCCAGCGGGTGGGCCCGAAGCTCGGGCTGATCGTCGATGACGCTTCGGTACTGGACGAAATCGCGGCGGTCCCGGACACCGGACCGCTCTACGCGGCACTGGTCGGCCCGCGCGCGGTGGCGGTCGACATGACGCTGGACGACGAGCGGCTCGGCGCCGAACTCGTCGCCGTCTGCAACGCGCTCGCGGCGGGGGGAGCGAGCCGGCTGGTCATCTCGGCCTCCGGAGTGGACGGTGCCGCCGCGGAGCGCCGGGTGCGCGCGCTGCTGCTGCGGATCTTCCCCCGCCACCTGCTCGGCGCGTTGCCGCTGCTGTTCAGCAACGAGCTCGTCGGTGCCGATCCGGACGACGCACGACGTACCTGGTCAAGCCTGCTCAACGCATTCCTCCACCCCGCGATGGAACGGTTCCTGTTTCACTCGGAACGCCGTCTCCGTGAGCATCGGACCCGCAATCCGCTGCTGGTGTTCCGCAACGACGGCGCATCCTCCCGGGTGGCCAAGTCCGCGGCGATCAAGACCTACAGTTCGGGACCACGTGGTGGTGTCGAGGGCACTCGGGCACTGGCGGAGCACTACCGGCTCGACGACGTGGTGATGGTGGACGTCGGTGGCACCACGACCGATGTGGCGGTCGTGCGCGGCGCGGCGATCGAGATCGACCGACACGGATACATCGCGGGTGTGCCCACGTCGCTACCGCTGGCCCGGATCACCAGCCACGGGATCGGCGGCAGCTCGGTGTTCACCGTCGCGGACGGCGAAGTGCGCGTCGGGCCGGAGAGCGTGGGCGCGGCGCCCGGCCCGGCCTGCTTCGGTCTGGGTGGCACGGAGTCGACGCTGACGGATGTCCTGCTGCTCACGGGTGTGCTCGACGAGCGGACCTACCTGGGCGGTTCGATGCGCCTGGACGCCGAGCGCGGCGCGGCCGCCGTGCGCGCGACCGTCGCCGATCCGCTCGGCGTTGACCTACCGACCGCGTTGGCCCGGATGGAAAGCGCCTTCGCCGACCGCCTGGCCGAGGTGCTGACACCTCTTGCTCGACCGGGGACCACCGTGGTCGCCTTCGGCGGAGCGGGCCCGATGAGTATCTGCGCGGCGGCCCGCCGGGCGGGAGTGCGGCAGGTGCTCATTCCACGGACCGCGGCGGTCTTCAGCGCGTACGGCATCGGCTTCTCCGACATCGGCCACACCTACAGTGCCGCTCTCGCCGCCGACGCGGACGACGCGGCGGCACGGAATGCCGGCGCGGAACTGACCGCACAGGCCAAACGGGACATGTTCGCCGAGGGTATCGACCTGGACGACTGCCGGTTGTCCTGGCGGCTGGTCCCGGCCGGCGACGTCGAGTCGGTCCCGCTGACCGGGCCGGTCGACGCCGTCGGGCGCGGTGCCGGCCGGCTCCAGCTCGAGACCACCGCCGTGTTGCCACACCCCGCCTTCTCCGACGCCGTCACCACCGCGGATCAGCCGGTCATCAGCCGCTCGCGCAGGACGGTCGACGGCGCGGACCTGCCGGTGATCGAGCTGTCCGACCAGCCCGCCGGCGCGGTCGGCGCCGGGCCCGCGGTCATCGAGGGTCCCTTCTTCACGATGCATCTGCCCGCGGGCTGGCGGCTGCGGACGACCGCGGGCGGCGACCTGCGACTGGCCGACGAGAGCCCACTGACCAGCGAGGAGCACAGCGCATGAGGATTCCGATGACCGAGTATCTGGATATCGACCTGGATACGGACCAGTGGCGTTGCCGTCGCTGTGACCACGTTCTGGCGCCGGCGCGAGAGAACTACAAGACGGGCACGCTGGTCTACGACCGGGACCCGACCGAGATCCACCGGCCGCTCATCGACCCGGATCGCTACGAGTTCACGTTCGCGCCGGACCCGGCCTGGTGCCGCATCCTCGAGTTCTACTGCCCCGGCTGCGCCACCCTCCTGGAGGCCGAGTACCTGCCACCGGGCCACCCCCCGACCTACGACCTGCAGATCGACATCGACGCGCTGCACGCCCAGTGGTCCGGCTGGGCCGGGCCGGTGGACATCTCCCTCGGGCGCGATGTCCCGGTCGAGCGCGGACACGGCCACTGAGCCGGCAGAGCCACTGAGCTGAGGAAGGTAAGCCGACCATGAAGCGGATCTCCGTCGACATCGGTGGAACATTTACCGACTGCCTGGTCGCCTGGGACGGAACCTACGTCCAGGCCAAGGCACTGACCACACTGCACAACCTGTCCAAGGGCTTCAACGAGGCACTTGACCAGGCCTGTGCGACCCTCGCGCTGGACCGGCGCACCGTGCTGTCCGGTGTGGACTCGGTGCGCTACGCCACGACGTTGGGTACCAACGCTCTGATCGAACGCAACGGCCCACGAGTCGGAGTGCTGGTCAGCGCGGGCTTCGACGCGACCATCCCGCTGTCCCGCGGTCGCGGGTACGGCGAGGGGCTGGACGAACTCGGCCGTAATGACCTGTCCAGCGGCAGCCGGCCTGATCCCCTTGTACCGCAGCGGCTGATCCGGGCGATCCGGGAGCGCGTCGACTACGCCGGCTCAGTGGTCCTCGAACTCGACGAGGATGATGTGCGCGCGTCCCTGCGGGCACTCGTCGACGCGGGCGCCGAGGCGATCGTTGTCAGTCTCACGAACTCGGTCGAGAACCCGGCGCACGAACTGCGGGTGCAGCAGATCTTTCTGGAGGAGTATCCGGCGCACCAGCTTGGTGCCATCCCGATGTTGTTGTCGCACCAGATGTCTGGCCGCAAGGGCGAGTATGTCCGCGCCATCTCGACGATCATCGCTGGTTATCTCCACTCGACGATGTATTTCGCACTGTCCGAACTCGAGCAGAACCTGCGCGAGCACGGTTACGACAAGCCGATGCTGGTGAATCACAACTCGGGTGGGATGGCGCAGCTCAACTCCACCGACGCCCTGCAGACGATTCACAGCGGTCCGGTGGCCGGCATCGCCGCGAGCGAACATCTCGCCCAGGAAGCGCGGATAGGCAACGTCGTCGCGACCGACATGGGGGGCACCAGCTTCGACATCGGACTGGTCGCCGCCGACGGCACCAAGCACTACGACTTCATGCCGGTCATCGACCGCTGGCTGGTGACCGTGCCGATGGTCCATCTCGTGACACTCGGCGCCGGCGGTGGCTCGGTCGCTCGCTATGACGGCCTGCACGACTCCATCGCGGTCGGGCCGGAGAGCGCGGGTTCATCGCCCGGACCGGCCTGCTACGACCGCGGCGGACTGCGGCCCACCGTCACCGACGCCGATCTCGTCCTCGGCTACCTGGATCCCGATCGGTACGCCGGTGGCCGGATCGCCCTCAACGACAAGCGTGCCCGCTTCGTGATCGAGGAGGAGTTCGGCGATCACTTCGACCTCGACGTCGAGGAGATCGCGGCGCTCATCAAGTCCGAAGTGGACGAACAGATGGCCAGTGGTATCAGTAAGGAACTGCGCCTTCGTGGATACCAGCCCAGCGAGTTCACCATGCTCGCCTACGGCGGCAACGGCCCGTTGCACGCCTGCGGGATCGCCAACCACCTCGGCATCAACAAGGTACTCGTGCCGCCGTACAGCTCGGTTTTCTCCGCATTGGGCGCGGGCAACACCTCTCAGCTACACATTCATGAACGCACCGTCCCGATCACCCTTTTCGACGCCACGACCCGCGAGTTGTTCACCGATTTCGACACCTTCAACGGCATCGTCGAACAACTGGAGGCCAAGGGACGGACGGACCTCATTCGGCAGGGTCTCCCGGAGCAGGCCGTGCAACACCGCCTCGAACTCGACATGCGCTACGGAAACCAACTGGTGACGATGGCCGTCACCGCCGATATCGACAGGCTCAACAGCGTCGGCGACTGCCTGCACCTGGCGGAGTTGTTCGCAGCCGACTACGCCAGGCGGTACGGCTCGGGGTCCCAGTCACCCGAGGCCGGCATCCGTGTCACCACCGTGCGGGTCGCGTCATTCGTGCCGACCGACACGATCACCTTCGACACGCGACTGCCGAGCGGTGAACTCGCCACGGCGACGCCGGTCGGCGGCCGAGCCTGCCGATTCCCCGGAAAGCGGGGCGCCGCGCGGATCCCGGTCTACGACGAAAACGCACTGGCGCCGGGCACCAGGATCGACGGGCCCGCCGTGGTCACCGCCGCCACCACGACCTATCTCGTCGAACCTGACTGGCGTCTGGAGACCGGCGCGCACGGCGCGATCTGGTTTCTCCGGGACTGACCACCGATCTGCTGACACGAGTTGGAGTGACGACACCATGACCGCGATCAATGACATCACGGCAGCGGACCGTGTCCGAGTGGACCGTTTTCTCGCCGAGGCGACGATGTTCCTCGGCCCGGACCCGGAGATCATGAACGACCACAAGTCCGCTCCCCGCACCGCCGAGGAGGAGCGGCTGATGGTCCAGCCGTACGACGCCAACGACCTCGATCGGGTCCGGAAGCGGATCATCGCCGGGCTGGACGAGGCGTACGAGATGATGGCGCAGACCGGTGCGGCCCCGGGCGCCAAGTGGGGTGACCTCACCAGCGCCGTCTACTCGGCCTCCGGCGACCTGGTCCACATCAGCACGGGTGGCGTGCTGGCGTTCGCGTCCGTCCTGCACTATCCGGTGCGCTACATCAACAAGTACTGGCGCGACGAGCCGACCGTGGGCGTGCACGAGGGGGACGCGTTCATCCACAATGACGCCCGCTTCGGCAACATCCACAACACCGACCAGTCGATCATCGTGCCGGTGTTCTACGACGGCGAGTTGATCGCCTGGGTCGCGACCGTCGTGCACGAGGGCGAGAACGGTGCCAAGGAACCCGGCGGCATGCCGTCGTCGTCGGAGTCCGCCTTCGACGACGGGCTGCGGATGAGCCCATTCAAGATCATCGAAAAGGGTGAGCTGCGCCGCGACCTGCTCACCTTCCTACAGAACTCGGTCCGTGAACCAGCGCTGCAGTACCAGGATCTGAAGGTGAAGTACTACGCCGCGTTGCGCATCAAGGACCGAGTGTTGGCGCTGATCGACGAGGTCGGCCGCGACGCGTTCATCGTGTCGCTGCGCAAGTCCCTGGAGGATGTCGCGGCGGAGGCGAGGCGCCGGATCGCCGCCATTCCCGACGGCACCTATCGGGTGAACTTCTTCACCGACAGCACGTTGCGTGAGAACGTTCTGATCAAGTACCCGTGTGCGATCACGGTCCGCGGCGAGAACATGACCATCGACTGGCGCGGTGCCGCACCGCAGTTCCTCAACCGGGCGTTCAACACCACTCTCGCCTCCGGCAAATGCGGCATGAATCAGGCGCTGCTGGGGTTTCTGTGGCCGGATCTGCCGCGCGGGATCAGCATCATGAACTCGATCGACGTGCTGACCG
>DASVLX010000161.1:0-13224 GCA_036384655.1 Pseudonocardiaceae bacterium | reverse complement strand
CCGCTGCCGTGACCGCCCATCAGCTTCATGTGGCCCTTGCGGTTGGCCAGCAACTGGGTCACCACGCCGAGGTGTTCCTCGGGCACGTCCACGGTCAGGTGCTCGAACGGCTCGCACAGCTTGCCGTCGATCTCGCGGGTGACCACCTGCGGCTTGCCGACGGTCAGCTCGAAGCCCTCCCGGCGCATGGTCTCCACCAGCACCGCCAGGGCCAGCTCACCGCGGCCCTGCACCTCCCAGGTGTCCGGCCGCTGGGTGGGCAGCACCCGGATGCTCACGTTGCCGACCAGCTCGGTTTCCAGCCGCGACTTGACCATCCGGGCGGTCAGCTTGGTGCCACCACCACGGCCGGCCAGCGGCGAGGTGTTCACACCGACGGTCATGGAGATCGCCGGCTCGTCCACGTGGATCCGGGGCAGCGGCTGGGGGTCGTCCGGATCCGCCAGCGTGTCGCCGATGGTGATGTCCGGGATGCCGGCGATCGCCACCAGATCACCGGCGGCGGCCTCCTCGGAGGGCACCCGGTCCAGCGCCTCGGTGATCAGCAGCTCGGTGATCTTCACCCGCTGGGTCGTGCCGTCCGCGCGACACCAGGCGACCGTCTCGCCCTTGTGCATCCGGCCGGCGTGGATCCGGCACAGCGCGATCCGGCCCAGGAAGCTGGACGCGTCGAGGTTGGTCACCAGCGCGCGCAGCGGGGCGTCGGGGTCGCCGGTGGGCGCCGGCACATGCGCCAGCAGCGTCTCGAACAGCGGTTCGAGGTTCTCGCTGTCGGGCATGCCACCGTCCGGCGGCTGGTTCAGGCTGGCGCGGCCGGCCCGTGCCGACGCGTACACCACCGGCACGTCCAGCACCGACTCGTCGGCGTCCTCCAGTTCGCTGGCCAGTTCCAGCAGCAGGTCCTGCGACTCCGAGACGACCTCGGCGATCCGCGCGTCCGGCCGGTCCACCTTGTTGACGACCAGGATCACCGGCAGCTTCGCGGCGAGCGCCTTGCGTAGCACGAACCGGGTCTGCGGCAGCGGTCCCTCGCTGGCGTCGACGAGCAGCAGCACACCGTCCACCATGGACAGCCCGCGCTCCACCTCGCCGCCGAAGTCGGCGTGGCCGGGAGTGTCCACGACGTTGATCACGACGGCCTCATGCGGGCCGTTGGGGGTATGCCAGCGCACCGCGGTGTTCTTGGCGAGGATCGTGATGCCCTTCTCCCGCTCCAGCTCGCCGGAGTCCAGCACCCGGTCGACGACCTCGGCGCGTGGCGCGAACGCGCCGGACTGGCGCAGCATCGCGTCGACGAGCGTGGTCTTGCCGTGGTCGACATGCGCGACGATGGCCACGTTTCGCAAGTCGGTGCGGGTATGCGATTCCGTGACCGTGGGCACGCGAAACTCCTTGATATCGGTGGGGAGACAGGGCCGCCGGCTCTCATCGCTCGAAAGCGGCCAGGATCGAGAATACCTCGCGGTGCTACTCTGCTTGGCATGCGCGCAGCGAACGTCTTGTTGAACGTCCGGTGGTGGGCCGCTTTCCGGCGGTTCTGACCAGCGCATTTTCCTGCTTGCCCAGGCCGCCCGAGCGGGTGGCCGGCGCTGGAGCAGCGGATCGCCCGATCGGCGGCCACTGACTCCAGAGGAGACCCGGTGACCCGGTTGTCCGGCATCACGCCGTCCGGTCATGTCCAGCTAGGCAACTATCTCGGCGCGATCCGGCGTTGGCCGGCGGACGCGGGCGCCGACGACCTGTTCTTCGTCAGTGACCTGCACGCACTCGCCTCCCCCCACAACCCGGCGAAGCTGCGCGTGCTGACCCGCGAGTTCCTGGCGGTGATCATCGCCGCCGGTGTGGCACCTGAGCAGGTGTTCGTGCAGTCCGACCTGGTCGGCGAGCATGCCGCGCTGGCCTGGGTGCTGGAATGCGTCTGCACCTTCGGCGAGGCCCGGCGGATGACCCAGTTCAAGGAGAAGTCGGCCGGCCAGTCGTCGGTCAAGCTCGGGCTGCTCACCTATCCGGTGCTGATGGCGGCGGACATCCTGCTGTACGGGGTGGACGAGGTGCCGGTGGGCGCCGACCAGACACAACATGTCGAACTGGCCCGGACGCTGGCCAAACGGTTCAACGGTGCCTACGGCCAGGTGTTCGCGGTGCCCCGGCTGACCGTGCCGGACGCGGCGGCGCGCATCCGGGATCTGTCCGACCCGACCCGCAAGATGGCCAAGTCGTCCCGGGACGCCAGCGGCGTGATCTTCGTGCTGGACGAGCCGGACGTGATCCACCGCAAGATCGCCCGGGCGGTGACCGACGCGCTGGGCAGCGTGCGCTACGCGCCGGAGGAGCAGCCCGGGGTGGCGAACCTGCTGGACATCCTCGCGGCCTGCACCGGTGTCACGCCGATCGAGGCGGCGAACGGACTGTCTGGCTACGCGGAGCTGAAGGAGGCCACCGCGACCGCGGTGATCGACGAGCTGCGCGATGTGCGGAAGCGGGCCGCCGACCTGCTGGCCGATCCGGCCGAGCTGGACCGGATCAGGGCGGCCGGCGCGCGACGCGCGCGGGAACACGCCCAGCCCCGGCTGACCGCCGCGCTGCGGATGGTCGGCCTGCGCTGACGTTCGCCGCGGTGTGAGCCGCCGGGTCGCCGCCTGGCGGCTCACACCGCCGGAGGCAAGGATGACGCCATGAGTGAACTGTTGACCGAGGAAGAGATCACCAAGGTGCTCGGTTCGCTGCCCGCATGGCGACGGGACGGTGAAGCGCTGGTGCGCGACGCCGAGCTGGACAGCTTCGCGCGAGCCATTCAGGTGGTGAATCGCGTCGCGGAGATCGCCGAGAACAACAACCACCATCCGGACATCGACATCCGCTGGCGCACCCTGACATTCGCCTGCGCCACGCATTCCGCCGGTGGCATCACGAGCGCGGACGTATCGCTCGCGGAGGAGATCGACGGCATCCTCGACGCGCTGACCGAGCAGGCCAGCGAAAAACCGGCCGAGTAGGTCCCCGACTCGGGCCGAAACTCACGGCGAAACTCAGGCTGTGACTCACGCTGCGACTCAGGCGGAGGCGACGGCCACCGTCCGCCGGGTCTCCGGCGCGGCGTGACGCGGCCGCAGTGCCACCACGATGGTCACCAGGGTGAGCAGACCGAGCGCCGGATACACCCAGCCGAGCGCCGACAGGTACCACGGCCGCGGAATGATCCAGATCGACGGCTGGGCCTGCAGCAGGAACGAGATCAGGAAGCTGGCCGTGCCCACCAGCCACAGCACCGCCGTCACCGTGACCAGTCGCCCGCCGGCCGCCCTGCCGTAGATCAGCCACAGCACCGCCGGCACCATCCACACCCAGTGGTGGCTCCACGAGATCGGCGACACCAACAGCGTGAAGAACTGCACGACCACGATCCCGGCCAGCACGTCCCGGGACCGCACGGCGGCCCGCAGCCCGAACACCAGCAGCACCACGGCGACCGCGACGGCCGCCAGCCACAGCGGCCCGTAGCCGACATCGTGTCCGATGGTCCGGGACAACGCGCCGCGCAACGACTGGTTGATCGCCGAACCGATCGGCCCGATCCGGGTGGGGTCCTCGACGATCTGGAACCAGTAGCGCAGCGACTGGCTCGGCGACACCAGCCAGGCCACCAGCACGGTCGCGGCGCCCAGCACAGCCGACCAGACCGCCGCCGCCCACCGCCTGGTGGCCAGGAAGTACACCACCGACAGGGCCGGCGTCAGCTTGATGCCCGAGGCCACGCCGACGGCAAGGCCGGAGCGGAACGGCCGGACGCTGACCATGCCCGCCAGCACGATCGCGGCCAACACGATGTTGATCTGCCCGTAGTTCAGGGTGGTGCGGACCGGCTCGATCCAGATGCTGGCCGCCGTGGCCACCATCGCGCGCCGCCGCCAGACGTCGTCGCCGACCGGCGTGGCACCGGGCAGCATCCGGCGGTCCCGCGCGATGACCTTCAGCGACACCGACACCAGCCACCACAGGCAGGCCAGCGACACGACCTGCCAGATCCACCGCGCGGCGACCCACGGCACCAGCGACAACGGCAGGAACACCAGTGCGGCGAACGGCGGATACGTGAACGGCAGCGCGAACGACTGGCTGAACTGGGTCAGCCGATAGTCGTAGAGGGTGCCGTGCAGCAGATACGGCGCGGCGTCCCGGTAGACCATCAGATCGATCATGGTCATTCTGGGCTGGATCTGCACCAGCAGCAGGTGCACCAACACCGATGCCGCGAGCAGCCACGGCGCGAACCGCAGCAGCCAGCTCTCCAGCCGCCTCAACCACCGCGTCACCGCACGCGCACCGCCGATCGCACCCGTCCCGAGCCCGCCACCGCCGCCGTGACCGGGGTCATCGTCATCCCGGCCAGGGCCAGCGCGGCGGCCAGCCACCACTGGTTCGTGAAGGTCTGCTTGTTGAGCAGGTCGAACGCCGCCAGCACGGCACCCGAGGCGATCAGGAACCCGCCCGGGGTCCGTGGGCAGCGCAGCAGCACCACGACCACCGCCGCGGCCATCCCCAGCACCAGCACCGGCATTTGCAGCGCGCCGGGGAGCAGCCGCCACAGCGACAACGATTGTGCCGGACCCTGCTCGCCGAGGAAGAAGTCCACCGTGCACAGCCGGAACCGCGACCAGTCGGCCAGTGCCCATGGCGCCGAGACCGCCGCGGCCACACCGCCGGTGAGCAGCAGCCGGCGCCAGCCGAACCGGGGCCAGAACAGCAGCAACGGCAACAGCACGACCAGATGTTGCTTGGTGGCCAGGGCCAGGCCGAGTGGCACGGCCGCCCAGGTGTAGTGCCCGCGCCGCATCAGCAGTGCGCCGCCGACCATGCCGAGCAGCAGCATCGGTTCGGTCCACGCCTGCTGCACGACCAGCAGCGAACCGGGTACCAGACCGACCAGCACGGCCGTCCCGAGCGCCTGCCTATCCCGCCAGCCGCTGGCCTTTCCGGCCTGCCAGGCCAGCAGCCCGGAGGCCGCGACCACGCAGCCGGCCTCCACGTACCGCACATCGCCGAGCAGCCACTGCCCCGGCGCGGTGGACAGAAAAGTGACCGGCCAGTAATTGAAACAGGAACTCGTCTGGCCTGGCGGCACATCGGGGAATGTCAGCGCGTAGGGGTTCTGGCCGTGCAGCAGGGCCCGCGCGGAATCACGCAGGATCACCCACACGTCGATCACCGGTTTGCTGCCCAGAATGACCAGCACGAAGCTCGCCGCGGTCAGTCCGACCGTGCCGGCGACGGTGAGGCGCGGAGACAGCCGGGTCAGGGCGGGAATCGCCGGCCAGGCCAACAGCGCGAGCCCGGACACCACGATCCCGGCCATCAGCAGACCGGGCAGCCCGGGCACCTGGTTGATCAGCGGCGGCGCGAGCGCGATGCTCAACAGCCCGGTGGGCACCGTGAGCAGCAGCAGCAGTCTGGTGGAAGCCCGGCCGTAGGCGGCGCCGGTCCACAGCGCCCCGAACAGCACCAGGACGCCGACGCACAGCGACACCACACCCCAGGCGGTGTAGACGCCGTGCACCGAGGCCACCCAGGCGATACCCCAGACGGCCGCGACTGCACATGTCGCGGCCGCGTCACGACGAGAACCGAACACGGCCCCGCGTGCCGTGTCGTCCGCCGTCCCTACCACGTGGACACCCAGCGAACGGCCTTCCCCATCCTGGCAATAGATACAGAGCGTACTATGCCGCATCCGAGCGCTATCGGCAGGCCGGGCGACCCCAACCGAGTCAACGCCCGAACCGGCGTAAAACGCATTTCACCGGTAATCCCGAATACCGCCGGATCGGACATTGTTGGCGTTTCACGGATATCCCGTGCATTATTCCAGGGTCCAACCGGAACGCCGCCCTCGGAGGCCGACAATTCGGCGGTCACGCGGTCCTCAGGAATGCCGCCAATAGCCGCAGAACATGATGTTGTCCTTGCCGAGCCCGGCCGACACCCAATGGCGCCGCAGCCCGCTGGCGAGGCTCTGCTCCCCCACCACCCAGCCGTAGGTGGGTTCGGCGGGCAGTGTCAGGCGCTCGGCCTCGTGCCGCGCGAGGGTGCCCACGGCCGGGGCCGGGGTGTGCTGGGAGCGCGGCAGCCAGGTGATCGTGATGCCGTCGGGCGCGGCGAGATCCTGACGGTCGGCGTCCTCGGGAATCTCGATCAGGGCGTGCCCCCGGCTGGCGGGGTCGACGCTGGCGAGGATGTTGGCGACCGCCGGCAGTCCGGTCTCGTCGGCCACCAGGACGAGGTCCCGGACGTCCACGGCGGGGTTGAAGCCGACACCCTCGTCGAGGATGCCGACCGGGTCACCCGGCTGACAGGTCCGCGCCCAGGCCGATGCCGGTCCGGCGGTGCCGTCCTCGGGCGAGCCGTGCAGGACGACGTCGACGTCCAGTTCCGGGCCGTCCGGTCCCTCGGCCCGGTAGTGCCGGACGCTGTAGTTGCGCAGCACCGGCCGCACGGATCTGGAGACCGTCAGGAACTTCAGGTAGGAGACCATGTCCAGCTTTCTGGGCGCGGTGTCCAGCGCGCCGCCGGGAACCGGCAGGAACAGCCGGAACCACTGGTCGAAGCCCATCGGCACGAACCGTTCGATGTCGTCATGTCCGAGCGTGATCCGCGCGAAGTGCGGTGAGATCCACTCGCGACGCAGTACCCGCAGGGTGAGCAGCTCGGTCGTGGCCGGCTTCACCCGGGTCGCTCGCATGTTGGTGCGTGCCATGTCGTCAGCCTCTCTGGGTCGTCAGCCTCTCTGGGCTCGCGTGCTGCGCGGTTCGGTCGACCGCATTGACACGTGATCCTACTAAGGCAATGCTTACCTAACACAAACAGACTGTCTGCATTGTGGAGGTTGCCTCATGGAAGTGACCAGCACGCTCGCGCGGCCTGCGGCCCCGGAGTCGGCATCGCCGGCCGACGCGAGCGCTCCGCCCAGTCCCACCGGGGACACTCGGGCACCCGACCCGAAGGCGGCGAGACGGGCGCTCGCGGAGGTAAGAGCGCCGGTGGTGAACCGGATCCGGTTCGCCTGCGTGCTCAGCGCGCTGGGCGCGCTGGCGGGGTTGGTGCCCTTCGTGGGGCTGGTGGAGCTGGCGAAGGTGCTTCTGGACGGCCGCTCGGGCGCGGGCGCCGATCGCGGAGCCGCGATGATGTGGTGCGCGATCATCCTCGGCGGCCTGGTGGCGCGAGCGCTGCTGTCGGGTGTGGCGTTGACGATCACCCACTTCGCCGACGTGCGGCTGCAGGCCATCCTGCGTCGCCGAATGGTGTCTCATCTGGGCCGGGTGCCGTTGGGCTGGTTCTCCGACCAGTCCTCGGGACGAGTCCGCAAGGCGGCGATGAGCGACGTCCACGACCTCCATCAGCTGGTGGCGCACCAGTCGGTGGAGACGACCGCGGCGGTGCTGATGCCGCTGGGCGGCCTCGGGTATCTGCTGTGGCTGGACTGGCGCCTGGCGCTGCTGGCGATCGTCACGTTCCCGATCTACTTCGCCGCGTACGCGTGGATGATGCGCGGATACGGGGACCAGATGCGCCGGATGGACGAGAGCAACGCCCGGATCAGCGCCGCGGTCACCGAGTTCGTCAACGGCATCGCGGTGGTCAAGACCTTCGGCCAGACCGGGCGGGCGTTCGCGGCCTACCGGTCGGCGGCGGCCGACTTCGTGCGGTTCTTCTCCAACTGGGTGCGGCCGATGCTGCGAGTCGAGTCGGTCGCGGTGATGGCCATCTCCGCGCCGGTGATCGGGCTGGTCACCGCGGCCGGATCCGCCTGGTTCGTCGATCGGGGTTGGGTGAGCGTGTCCGAGGCGCTGGCGTGCGTGCTGATCTCGTGCGTGCTGCCGACCGTGATCCAGCCGCTCGGGTTCGCCGCCCAGAATCGCCGGACGGCGGCCGCCGCCGCACTGCGCATCCACCAACTGCTCAGCACACCAGAGTTGCCGGTGCGGACGGACCCACGCACGCCCCAGGGGCACCGGGTCGAGTTCGAGGACGTCCGGTTCAGCTACGACGGTCACCACGACGTGCTGCGCGACGTCAGCGTGACCTGCGAGCCCGGCACCGTCACCGCGCTGGTCGGCCCGTCGGGTTCGGGAAAGTCCACGCTGGCGACCCTGCTGCCGCGGTTCCACGACGTCACCGGTGGCGCGATCCGGATCGGCGGCACCGACGTCCGCGACACCGACCCGGCCACGCTGTACCGCCTGGTCGGGTTCGTGCTCCAGGACGTCCAGCTGGTCCGCGGCAGCATCGCCGACAACGTGCGCCTCGGGCGTCCCGAGGCCAGCGACGCCGACGTGCGGCGCTGTTGCGAGGCCGCCCGGATCCACGACCGCGTGCTGGCTCTGCCGCGCGGCTACGACTCCGTCGTCGGCGAGGACGCGATGCTGTCCGGCGGCGAGGCCCAGCGGGTGTCGATCGCCCGGGCGCTGCTGGCGGACGCGCCGGTTCTGGTGCTCGACGAGGCGACCTCGTTCGCCGATCCCGAGTCGGAGGCCGCGATCCAGGACGCGCTCTCGGAGCTGACCCGCGGCCGGACCGTGCTGGTGATCGCGCACCGGCTGGCCACCATCACCGGTGTCGACCGGATCGTCGTGCTTGACCGCGGCGAGCTCGTCGAGACCGGCAGCCACGACGAGTTGGTCGCCGCCGACGGCACCTACGCCCGGATGTGGGCGGCCCACGAGTCCGACCTCGCGTCCGACAAAACACCCGCCGCCACGGAATCCGTCACCACTGAATCCGCCACCACGGAAAACACAGCCAAGCCGGCACAGCCAGGGCAGGAGGCCACCCGATGATCAAGGACCTGGAGCTGATCCTGGGCCCCGAACGCCGGAGGGTGCTGTGGGTGTTCGTGGCCTGGACGGCGGCCTACGGAATCCTGAGCGGGATCGCCGCCGCGCTGCTGGTGCCGACGTTCGCCGATCTCGCGGAGGGCGACCTTCCGGCGGTGTGGCGCAGCCTGATCTGGCTGGCGGTCGCGGCGGTGGCCGCCTGCGTGGCCCAGTACGTCCAGTCGATGAAGGGCTTCGCGGCGGCGCTGGAGGTGCTGTCCACCCTGCACGAGCGGCTCGGCGACCACCTGGCCGACCTGCCACTGGGCTGGTTCAACGCGGAGAAGACCGGCCGGCTGTCGCGGACCACCACCGAGGGCACCTACCTGGTCACCGGGCTGTTCGCGCATCTGCTGACACCGCTGGTGGTCGGGTTGACGGGCCCGGCGACGATCGTGGTGGCGATGTTCGTGTACGACTGGCGTCTCGGGCTGGTCGCGCTGGTGTGCGTCCCCGTGCTGGCGGCGGCCTTCCGGTACGGCGCCCGCTCGGTCGGCCGCGGCGAGGAGATCGACCACGCCGCCTCGGTCGAGTCCAGCAACCGGGTCATCGAGTTCGCGCGCGACCAGGCGACGCTGCGTGCGGCCGGCCGCACGGTCGAGGGCTACACCCCACTCGACACCGCCATCGACCAGCAGCAACGGGCCGGCCGCCGGTCGCTGTGGCTGACCACCTTCGGCCTCATCGCCGGTGCGGTCGCCGTCCAGCTCGCGCTGACAGTGCTGCTCATCGCCGGCACCTGGCTCGCCCTGGCGGGTTTCCTGCAGGCCGCGGTGGCCGTGGCGGTGCTCGCTCTCGCGTTCCGGTTCGCCGGGCCGCTGGCCGAGGTCGGCGAGTACGCCGGGGTACTGCGGATGGTCGGCAACGACCTGCGGCGGATCGGGGACGTGCTGCGCGAGCGGGGCCTGCCCCAGCCGGCCGCCTCGGCCCCGGTGACGGCTGCCGGCGAGGTCGAGCTCGACGACGTCACCTTCGGCTACGACCCGGCCAACCCGGTGCTGCGTGGCGTGAGCCTGCGGGTGCCGCCACGCTCGATGACCGCTCTGGTCGGTGCGTCCGGATCGGGCAAGACCACCATCACCCGGCTCATCGCGCGGTTCTGGGACGTCGACGCCGGACTGGTGCGGGTCGGCGGCGTCGACGTGCGCCAGCAGTCGACCGAGGACCTGATGAGCCAGCTCTCCCTGGTGTTCCAGGACGTCTACCTCTTCGACGACACCCTGGAGGCCAACATCCGGCTCGGCCGTCCCGACGCCACCGACGCCGAGGTTCACGAGGCCGCCGAGCTGGCCGGCGTCACCGAGATCGTGGATCGCCTTCCCGACGGCTGGCACAGCAGGGTCGGCGAGGGCGGCGCACGGCTGTCCGGCGGCGAGCGACAACGCGTGTCGGTGGCCCGCGCGCTGCTCAAGAACGCACCCATCGTGTTGCTCGACGAGGCCACCGCCGCGCTGGACCCCGAGAACGAGCGCTACGTCCAACGCTCCCTGCACCGGCTGGCCGAGCACAGCACCCTGCTGATCATCGCCCACCGGCTCGGCACCGTCGTCGCCGCCGATCAGATCGCCGTCCTCGACGGTGGGCGGGTCGCCGAGACCGGTACCCATGCCGACCTGCTCGCCCGGAGCGGTCGCTATGTCGACTTCTGGGAGTCCCGCCGCCGCGCCACCGGCTGGCACATCGCCGGACACACGGCCGGCCAGCGAGCCGGCAGCGAGGAGTCGCGCTCTGTTTCGCTCTAGCATCGGGCGCGTGTCCTACCTCGCCAACGGGCGCCGGCGCCCGGGCCCACGACCCTCCCTGACCCGCGAGGACATCGTGCGTGCCGCCCTGGACACGCGCCCGAGCCCGGGCGGAGACACCCCGGGCAGACACACCCCAGGCGGAGACACCGACCTGAGCACCCTGACGATGCCCGCCCTCGCCGCGCGGCTCGGTGTCAGCCACTCCACCCTCTACCGCTATGTGGCCAGTCGCGACGACCTCATGATCGCGGTCGTCGACCACGCCATGAGGTGCTGGACCTGGCCGGCCGCGGAAGGGCCGTGGCGGCGGCTGCTCGAACGGTTCAGCGACTCGCTGTGGGAGTTCGTGCACCACTTTCCCGGGATCGCGCGAGTGATCTGGGAGATGGTCGTGATCCCGCCCGCCATGCTCGAACTCGCCAGGTCCTATATCGAGGCCCTGCACCGCGACGGCCTCTCCCGGGCGGACTGCCTACTGGCCTACGACTTCGTCGCCGACATCACCATCGCGCAGTCCATCGCGATGGACGGTCTCGACGTCGTCGTCGACACCGACAGCGGTCCGCGCACCCGGCGCGAGTTGCACCAACGGGCCCTCGCCCCGTTGGCCGACCAGCATCCCGAGCTGACCAGCGACGAGACCTGGACCGGGCAGGGCTGGCTCAACCAGAAGATCGCGGTGTTCCTGGACGGCCTCGAGCAGCGCGCGAAGAAGGCCCACCATCCCGGGTGACCCGGCCTCGTCCGCGTTGAAGAAGGCTGCCGGGAGGCGGATCGTCGAGGTTGTAACTGACCGCGAAGCGACAAGGAGTGCGGCATGACCACCAGGACCAACGCCAGCGGTACCGGCACCGCCACCGGCACCGCCACCGGCACGCCCAAGGTCCTCTCCACGACACCGGAGATCGCCGCCGGAGTCGCCCAGTTCCTCACCCCCGCCGTGATCGACCTTGAGGCCCTCGTCGTCAACGGCAAGCAGGCCCACTGGCACGTGCGCGGCGGCAGCTTCATCGGCGTGCACGAACTGCTGGACGACGTCGTGTCCCACGCCCAGGACTACGCCGACCTGGCCGCCGAGCGGGTCGTCGCGCTCGGCCTGCCGCTGGACGCCCGGCTGGCCACCGTGGCGGAGCGGACGACACTGCCCGCGCTCTCGGACGGGTTCCAGCCCTGGCAGACCACGGTGGCCCAGGTCGTCACGCTCATCGACGCGGCGCTGGCCACCGTGCGAGCCGCCGTCACCGGGCTCGACGACATCGACCTGAACAGCCAGGACGTGGCCATCGATATCGAGCGCGGCCTGACGAAGGACCGCTGGCTGCTCCAGGCCCACATCGCCGCCTGACGGTGACACCGGACAGTAACGAAAGTCCGTGATCCCAGTGACGGTGGCAACTACGGAATGCACCCGAACGGACCTGGCAGTTAGGTAAGCCTTACCTATACTTCAAATCCATGAGGTCTCACCGCCGGCACCAGCCCCTCGCACATGTGCTCATCGCGGGGACTCTCCGGGATCTCGCCGACGTCCGGGCCACTCTCGCGCTGCTCACCCCCGACACCTACGGCCAGGTGTTCATCGAGCGCCCGGCCGGCACCGAGCCGCCGTCGCTGTCGGCGCCGGCCAGGATCACCGTCCATCACATCGCCGGCCGCACGGCGGACGATGCCCCTGCCGCCATCCAAGCGGGCGGCTCCGCTCTCGCGGTGGCGATCGACTCCTGGACGGCCGAGTGGATACCCGAGGATGAGACCGAGGATCGGGAGGTCACGATCTGGGTGGGCGCCGACGCCAGCACTCACCTCGACGCCCAGTGCCACCACCTGGGCGACCTGATCGAGCGCCTCTGAGCGTCGGCCTCACCGTGCTGTCGGGAGGGCCGCCGGGAGGGCGCTGTCAGGAGGGCGCTGTCAGGAGGGCGCAGTCAGGACAGCAGGTGGCGGACCCAGTTCGAGAGCTGCTCGACGATGATGACCACGACGAAGGTGACGATCACGATCGCGCTCGTGGTGCCGTAGTCGAAGGTCTGCACGGTCTGCGCCAGCAGGAAGCCGATGCCGCCCGCGCCGACGATCCCCAGGATCGCCGACGAACGGAAGTTGATGTCGAACATGTAGAGCATGTTGCCGACGATCGCCGGCATCGCCGGTGGCACGACGGCGGCCACCACCTCCTGCCCGGCACCGGCACCGGTCGACCGGATGGCGCCGCGCGGTCCCGGATCGGCCTCCTCCAGGCTGTCCGCGATCAGCTTGGCGAGGAACGCCAGGGTGGCCGCGATCAGGGCGAAGACACCGGCCAGGACGCCGGGGCCGACGGCGACCACGAACATGATCGCGACGATCAGCTCGGGGATCGAACGGCCGATCACCAGGACGACCCGCATCACGCGATACACCCACGGGGTGGCGATGTTGCGGGCCGCGAAGAACGCGATCACCAGGGCGAGCAGGCCGCCGACCGCGGTACCCATCACCGCCGTGAAGATGGAGTCCCGCATGCCCGACCAGATCAGGTCGCCCGCGGTGGTGAAGTCCGGCGGGAAGTAGTCGCTGACGGCCTGGGTGATCGTGCGTGGCGCGTCGAGCAGTTGGTCGACCGGGATCCTCGC
>DASVLX010000160.1:0-10667 GCA_036384655.1 Pseudonocardiaceae bacterium | reverse complement strand
GTGCGGGAGGGCTGGGTGGCCGCGGAGATCGAACTGGCCGCCGGCAATCCGGAACGGGCGATCCCGGCCGCGGTGACAGCCACTCGGGTGGCCGGCGACGGGCCGTCGCTGCGCCATCGGGTCAAATCGGACATCGTGCTGGCGGCCTCGCTCACCGCAATGGCGGGCGGGTCAACCCCCAATGCTGTGGAACTGGTCACGGAAGGGGATCAGCAGCCGGTTCCGGCACTACTACAACGAGCAGTCACGACCTCCCTCGAACGGGGGATCTTTTCATTGGTGTGGCCTGCGGCGGTAATCACAAGCAATCTTTATGTTGATACTCGCAACGAATTCAAGATACTCGCCAGTAACGCCCTGACCTGCGTATATCTTCGTTCTGACGAGCAGCTGAGGTGCCTCGCGAGGACCTCTCCCTGGGTCCCGGAGGGCCTGATACGGACGGTTGGACCAACCTGAACGGGTGTCACCTGATCCTCTGTACGGATTAAGCACCAGATCGGGTCAAGGTTTCGACCCAACCGGCCGATACCGGAGATGGAACGTCACTCGGTTGCTGGAAGGAGTCCACGTGACGACGGTCCTGATCTGCGACGACCGGCGGAGCGTTCGTGAAGGGCTGACGCGTGTGATGTCGGCTGTGCCAGGCGTCAGTCGTATCGACTGCGTGGCACACGGTGACGAGCTGTTGGGCCGGTTCACTCGGCAGCCAGTCGACGTTGTGCTTGTTGGCACCCAGCGCGCGGTGCCCAGTGGAGTTGAAGCGACGCGACGGCTGGTGTCCGCGAGCCCCCAGGCGAACGTCATCGTGTTCGGCGCACCGGACGACGCGAGCAGCATCGCGGCCGCGATCGCTGGCGGCGCGCGTGGCTACCTCCGCTGGGACGCGTCCCGGCCGGAGTTGGTCGCCGCGCTGGCACACACCCTGGCGAGCACCTCGGTGCCGGCGCCCCGACAGCCGTCGGACCCGGGCGTGCAGCTCACCGATCGCGAACTACAGGTGCTGCGCGGCATGAGCCAGGGCAAGAGCAACGGACAGATCGGCCGCGAGCTGTACCTGTCCGAGGACACCGTGAAGACGCATGCGCGCCGGTTGTTCCGGAAGTTGGGGGTGCGTGACCGTGCTCAGGCCGTGGCCCATGGCTTCCGGCGCGGCCTGGTGTCCTGAAAATCCGACGATCTCCAGTTCCACCGCCGAGGGTTCCCGGCCGGTCCGGTGCTCTGTCACCGGACCGGCTCGCCGGCCTCCCCTGTCAGTAACTGTCGCTGGAGGTTGCGCTCACCCGGTACCGTTAGTCCGACCGGTCTGGGTGAAGTTCCTTACTCGGTGCGGTTTCGCCCTGTCACAGCCACTTCTAGGTAACACCAGGACTATTGTCTGCGATGACCAACTTGGGGGACGGACTGAGCGCGGTGGTTGCTTCAGCGATCCGCGGCGATCACTCGTCGACGGAGCGGCTGCTCGCGTTGGTTCGTCCTTTGGTGGTGCGGTATTGCCGCGCCCGACTAGGCAGGCAAGAGCGGTCGTTCGCATCCGCGGACGATGTGGCCCAGGAGGTGTGTCTCGCGGTGCTGACGGCGCTGCCTGGCTACCGGGACCAAGGACGGCCGTTCCTGGCGTTCGTCTACGGGATCGCGGCACACAAGGTGGCGGATGCCCACCGAGCGGCCTCCCGGAACCGGACGGATCCGATGGCTGACGTGCCCGATTCGCCTGAAGTGGCCGCGGGTCCCGAGCTGCGGGCCATGCGGGGCGAGCTGTCCGAGCGGATGGCCCGTCTCCTCCATACGTTGCCCGACAGGCAACGCGAGATTCTGGTACTGCGGGTGGTGGTCGGGCTGTCCGCCGAGGAGACCGCGGATGCGGTCGGATCGACTCCGGGTGCGGTGCGGGTCGCACAGCACCGGGCGTTGGGCCGGCTGCGTAAGCAACTCACTCCGGAGGAGGTGGTCTGAATGGCGCCCAACAAGCACGGGGTTGGTGGGCTCGCATGGAGAATCAGGCGCGGAGCCCACGTCAGCCCGAGGCGGCTACGGATCGCCGACCCGGACCCCGAGTTCGACGAGATGCCCTGGGGTGACCATCTCGACGACCTGCGGGACGGCGACTACAACCATAGCGCCGAGGATGAGGCCCCGCTGGACACATCGCGGCTGCACGCCGATGACGCGCTGCTCAACCGCGTCAGCATGGCGGATTCCGACTTCGGCGGCTCCGAGGCCGAGCTGACCAGTCTGCTGCTGTCCTGGCGGCGGGATGTCGACTCGGAGATCATGCCGGAACTTATCAGCACCGACGCGGCGGTGCACCGGATCACCGAGTCGGCCCGCTCGGGGCGCCACCGCTCCCGGTTCCTGGTGCCGCTGGCCACCGCCGCCGCCGTGCTGGTGATCGCGTTCACCGGCGTCGGTCTGGCCGCGCGTGACGCCCAGCCCGGCGACACACTCTGGGGCCTGACCCAGGTTCTCTACTCGGGCCACGCCCACTCGGTCGAAGCGGCCAGCACCGTGCGCGCGGCGCTCGACCACGCCAGTGAGGCGCTGCGCAAGGGCCACCTGCGCGAGGCCCGCAATGATCTCGCGGTGGCGCAGGCCTCGTTGCCCGCCGTCGCCAGCGAGGACGGGCAGGCCTCCCTCCAGCAGCAGGGTCAGCAGTTGCTCGCCCAGCTCAACGCGGTGAGCCTGGCCACCCAGCCACCGGTGCCGCCCAGCGCGGCAGCCGCCCCGGCTCCGCCGTCCAGTGCCGTGTCGCCGCCGGCCACCTCGGTCGCGCCACCTCCGGCGACGACCACCCCGCCACCGGCGACCACGACGACCCCTCCGCCCCCCTCGACCACGACGACGGCTCCGCCGTCGTCGAGCACGTCACAGTCACAGTCGGACACCACGCAGGACCAGTCGCGGAGTACCCAGGCGGAGTCACAGAGCTCGCCAGGCTTCGCCGGCCGCGACTCCGGCGCGGGCGACAGCGGCTCCGCGACGACCAATACCGGCACCAGCTCCGGCACGGGCACCGGCACTGGCACTGGCACTGGCACTGGCAGCAGCTTCAGCAGCAACACCGGTACCAGCGGCACGACCAGTGGGAGCGGCAGCAGCGGCACGAGCAGCGGCTCGGACTCGCTGACGAGCCTGTTCACCTCGACGCCGCACTAGCACCAGGGCGCACTGGCACCCAGGTCGCACTGGCACCCAGGTCGCTTTGGCACCCAGGCCGTGAAGCTGGCCGGTCGGGTGGGTGCCCACTTTCCGCACGCATAGGCGTGCCCTGAGGGTTGGGGCAACGGAGCTCGGGTAGAGAAGGCAAACCTCTTCCCCCGAGCGCTCCGTTGTCGGCTCATGGTCTCGCGGTCCCCTCCTGGAACCAGACTCATGACGGGCGTGCTCTGTCGGTCGGGGCCGTTTCGCGCCTGCCGCGCCGCCCGGCGGGTGTGGCCATCAGCCAAATGGGTGTGATGCCAGGCCCCGACTAGAGCTCTCGACCAGACCCCGATATATTGGGCCTTCAGATGATGTTGGCACTAGATGTAGTGTGGTTCTGCATGGAGAAGGGAGCGACCATGATCGCTGGGGGCATGCCGAAACAGGTTCGGGAACACCCGAAACACGTGGACGATGAGCCTGTCTCGATCATGGTGGAGAAGCGGGACGGTCGACTGGTTGCTTTCGACCGGACATGCATCGTGAGCACGGTGAGCGCTGCGTACGGTGACCTGGGCCGGAAGATCGGTCCGCGGGAGCTGCGCGCCATCGATCGCCTGGCCGCGGACGTCGAATCTGGTCTGCGGGAGCACTCCGCCGTCGCGGGCAGCGCACCGGTGCGTATCGACGAGATCCGGAACATGGTCGAGCATGCGTTGATCGCTGCAGACCAGGACGAGGTGGCCGAGGCCTACACCTCGTGGCGGCGGCGCAAGGACATCGAGCGCGCGAAGGCCGGCGATGTCAATGAGGCCGTCAAGCGTCTGCTGGATCGGGACAAGAGCCTGGTCAACGAGAACGCGAACAAGGACAGCAAGGTCTTCGCCACGCAGCGCGACCTGCTGGCGGGCTCCGTCTCCAAGGCTCTCGCACTGTCGATGCTGCCCGCGGACGTGGCGAACGCCCACCTGAAGGGCCAGATCCACTTCCATGACGCGGACTACTCGCCCTTCACGGCGATGACGAACTGCTCGCTGCCAGATTTCAGCGGGATGCTGGCGCGGGGCTTCGTTCTGGGCAACGCGCGGATGGAGTCTCCCCGCTCGATCGGGACGGCGGCGACCCAGATCACGCAGATCATCAAGGATGTGGCGGGCGCCCAGTATGGCGGGCAGACCGTCAATCGCTGCGATGAGATGCTGGAGCCCTACGCCCGCCTGGACTACCGCAAGAATCTCGACATGGCGCGGATGATCCTGCTCGACGGCATGGGTCCGGACCTGGCCGAGCAGATCGTCACCGCCCTCAAAGAGCGCGAGCCCGGCTGGCTGCACTTCGAGGAGCGCGAGCCACTGCCCGCGGACACGCCCTTCGACGAGGACGCCCCGCGCCTGGTCCAGTTGCGCCAGATCTACGCGAAGATCCTCACACGCAAGGCGATCTACGACGCCATGCAGACCATGGAGTACCAGATCAACTCCAACCGGGTGAGCAACGGGCAGACTCCGTTCGTCACCGTTGGCTTCGGGCTGGGGATCTCGTGGTTCGCCCGGGAGATCCAGCGGGCGATCTTCCTGAACCGCATTCGCGGCCTGGGGGCCGAGCGCCGTACCGCGATCTTCCCGAAGCTCGTGTTCACCGTGAAGGATGGCCTGAACTCAAGGCCGGGCGATCCGAACTACGACCTCAAGCAACTGGCCTTGGAGTGCTCGACGAAGCGGATGTACCCGGACATCCTTTTCTACGAGAATATCGTCGCCATCACCGGTTCCTTCAAGGCGCCGATGGGGTGCCGCAGCTTCCTGCACGCCTGGACGGATCCCGACACGGGCGAGGACGTCGAGGACAGCCGCATGAATCTGGGCGTCGTCACGGTCAACATCCCCAGGATCGCCCTGGAGTCTCGCGGCGACCGCGACCGGTTCTGGCGTCTGCTCGATGAGCGGGTGGAGCTGGCCCACCGGGCGCTGCGCTTCCGCATCGACCGGTGCCGCGAGGCCAGCCCGGTGAACGCGCCCAGCCTCTACCAGTACGGGGCGTTCGGCCGTCTGGGCCCGGATGATGATGTGGACGCGCTCTTCCGGAATGGTCGGGCAACGATCTCGCTGGGCTACATCGGCCTGTACGAGGCCGCCGCCGTGTTCTTCGGCAAGGACTGGATGACCGACCATACGTGGGACCCCGATGGTCGCGAGTTCGCGTTGTCCGTCCTGCGGCGGATGCGCGACCGGTGCCGGCACTGGGAGGCGGAGGAGGGCTACCACTACTCGGTCTACGCGACGCCGGCGGAGAGCCTCACCGACCGCTTCGCCCGCCTGGACGCCGAGGCCTTCGGCGAGGTTGAGGGCGTGACCGACCACGACTTCTACACGAACAGCTTCCACTACCCGGTATGGCTTCGGCCCACGCCCATGGAGAAGCTCGATTACGAGGTCGACTTCCCGCCGCTCGCGGCCGGAGGATTCATCAACTACTGCGAGTTTCCCTCGATGCAGCAGAACCCGAAGGCACTGGAGGCCGTGTGGGACTACGCCGATCGGATCGGCATCGGCTACCTCGGTACGAATACGCCGATCGACCGCTGCTTCATGTGTGGCTACGAGGGCGACTTCGAACCCACTGAGGACGGGTTCATGTGTCCGGAGTGCGGCAACCACGATCCCGACAAGTGCAATGTCACGAAGCGAACCTGCGGCTACCTGGGCAACCCGGTGGAGCGCCCCATGGTCCATGGCCGCCACGAGGAGATCGCCCATCGGGTCAAGCACCTGGAGGGCCAGACGGGCCGTGTCATGCGCGCCGATGGCTCCACCGCGGAGTGGTGGGATGACAAGGAGGACTGAGCTGAGGACCGTGGCCGAATCATCGACCCCGGCCTGCCCGCGCCGCGACTTCGCCGAAGGCGAGACCGGCCGTGGCCCGGACGTCCCCTACTCGGGGTCCCACAATCCGCGCGCCGGCCAGTGGGACGGTAGGCGGCTCAGCCAGTCCACGGTGGCGGACTACAAGCCATTCGTCATGACGGACGGGGAGGGGATGCGCTGCTCGCTCTACGTGAGCGGCTGTCCGTTCCGCTGCGTGAATTGCTGGAATGCATCCATCTGGGACTTCCGGGCGGGCCACCCCTACACGCGGGAGCTGGAGGACCGGATCATCGGCGACCTGTCACGTCCCTACGTGCAGGGCATGACGTTCCTGGGCGGCGAGCCAATGCTCAACACCCCGGTGTTGTTGCCGCTGGCCCGCCGGATCCGCGCGGAGTTCGGACACGATCGGGACATCTGGTGCTGGACCGGCTACACGTGGGAGGAGCTCATGCGCCCCGGCGAGACCCCGGACAAGGCGGAGTTGCTCTCGCTCACCGACATCCTGGTCGACGGTCGGTTCATCCAGGCGCGGAAGGACGTCCTCCTGCAGTTCCGGGGCTCCGCCAATCAGCGCGTCATCGACGCGCCCGCGTCCCTGGACCAGGGCCGCATCGTCATCTGGTGTCGGCTCCATGACCTCCAGCGCTCGGTCCCGGAGATCTACGCCAAGCAGCGCGATGCCGCCGAGGGCGGCCACTGAGCGGTATCCGCTGTTCAGGGTGCTGTTCCGGGGGCGCTGTTCAGAGGTGCTGTTCAGGGTTTTCCGGGCAGCCGCGTCAGCGGGTGCTCTCGACGGCGGTGACGCCGTCCGCGTAGCCCCGGCAGTACTCCCAGGTCACGTACAGGCTGGGATCGGGCAGGTAGGCGGGCTCGTGCTGGCGCATCCGGCCCTCGTCGAGCAACTGCCGCAGACTCGATCGCAGCAGCTCCCAGTCGTGATAGTGCGGTTCTTCACAGTCCGGACAGTCGATCTGGATCCCGCGCAGGCCCCGTGGCTCCAGCAACGCCTGGTAGACGGCGAGGTTTGCCAGGTCCTCGACCAGCTCGGCGCGATCCTCGTCGGTCAGCTCGTGATCGTCCTCGAGATCCTCGTAGTCCGCGTACTCCCCGTCGACCTCATCGCGGGCCCATGCCACGCTGTCGGGGCCATCCGCGAACGGGTCCGGCGGCAACGCTTCGTTTGACACGGTCGGCAACGGTACGCCGACCGGGGCACGAGGCGTACCGGATACCATGAGGTTAACTCGGATTGCCCGTCCGGCCTGGGGAAATCGGCTGGACAGCGTGCTAGCCGGAAGGAAGGCCGACCTGAACGCCATGACAGGAACGATGCTCGACCCGCTGGACGCGGAGTCATCGCGGGAGGTCGTCGCCACATCGGTGCCCGCCAAGTTCGCCATGCTCGGTCTCACCTTCGACGACGTTCTGCTGTTGCCGGCGGAATCGGACGTCGTGCCGAGCCATGTGAACACGGGTACCCGGCTCAGCCGCAACATCACGTTGCGCGTGCCGCTCGTGTCGGCGGCGATGGATACCGTGACCGAGGCCCGGATGGCGATCGCCATGGCCCGGCAGGGTGGCATGGGTGTGCTGCACCGCAACCTCGCCGCCGACGAACAGGCCTCCCAGGTCGAGGTGGTGAAGCGGTCCGAGGCCGGGATGGTCACCGACCCGGTGACCTGCTCGCCGGACGACTCGCTGGCCGACATTGACGCGCTGTGCGCCCGTTACCGGATCTCCGGCCTGCCGGTGACCGAGGCGGACGGCACGCTGGTGGGCATCATCACCAACCGGGACATGCGCTTCGAGGTGGACCACACCCGGCCGGCCCGCGAGGTGATGACCAAGGCACCGCTGATCACCGCCCAGGTCGGGGTCACCGCCGAGGCCGCGCTCGGCCTGCTGCGTCGCTACAAGGTCGAGAAGCTGCCGATCGTGGACGGCGACGGCAAGCTGCGCGGCCTGATCACCGTCAAGGACTTCGCCAAGACAGAGCAGTACCCGAACGCCACCAAGGACCCGGACGGCCGGCTGCTGTGCGGTGCCGCGGTCGGCGTCGGCCCGGACGCCTACCAGCGCGCGATGGCGCTGGTCGACGCCGGCGTGGACGTGCTGGTGGTGGACAGCGCGCACGGTCACTCCCGCGGCGTGCTGGAGATGGTGGCCAAGCTCAAGCGTGAGCTCGGCCAGACCGTCGACATCGTCGGCGGAAACGTGGCCACCCGAGCGGGGGCGCAGGCCCTGGTCGACGCGGGCGCGGACGGCGTGAAGGTCGGCGTCGGGCCGGGCTCCATCTGCACCACCCGGGTGGTGGCCGGGGTGGGCGTGCCGCAGATCAGCGCGATCTACGAGGCCGACCAGGCATGTCGCCCAGTGGGTGTGCCGGTGATCGGTGACGGTGGCATCCAGTACTCCGGCGACATCGCCAAGGCCATCGCGGCCGGTGCCAGCTCGGTGATGCTCGGCAGCCTGCTGTCCGGCACCATGGAGGCGCCCGGCGACCTGATCCTGGTCAACGGCAAGCAGTTCAAGATCTACCGGGGGATGGGCTCGCTGGGCGCCATGCGCTCCCGCGGCCAGCACACCTCCTACTCCCGGGACCGGTACTTCCAGGACGACGTGCTGTCCGAGGACAAGCTGGTGCCGGAGGGAATCGAGGGCCGGGTACCGTTCCGTGGGCCGTTGTCGCAGGTGGTGCACCAGCTCGTCGGCGGGTTGCGGTCTGGCATGGGCTACACCGGCTCGGCGACCATCGCCGACCTGCAGCGCGCGTCGTTGGTGCGGATCACGGCGGCCGGACTGAAGGAAAGCCACCCGCATGACGTCACGATGACGGTGGAAGCGCCGAACTACACCACGCGCTGAGCCCGTGGTGACGGCTTGATCAGCAGAGGGCGGACAATGGTCCGCTGGCGTGCCTGGCTGGTGCGACTGGTCGGCGGGACGGAGAGAGGACCACGATGTCGGAACTAGTGGAGATCGGGAAGGGACGCACCGCGCGTGCGGCCTACGAGCTGGACGACGTGGAGATCGTCCCGTCGCGACGCACCCGGTCCTCACAGGTGGTCTCCACCGCCTGGCAGATCGACGCCTACCGATTCGACATCCCGCTGGTCACCCACCCCACCGACGCGATCGTGTCGCCGGACACCGCGATCGAGATCGGCCGGCTCGGCGGGCTGGGCGTGCTGAACGCCGAGGGTCTGTGGGCACGACACTCCGCCGTGGAGGATTCGCTGGCTCAGGTGGTGAGCGCGGCGGAGGCCGGTGAGGATCCAGCCGAACTGGTCCGCATCCTGCAGGAGCTGCACTCCGCGCCGATCAAGCGTGATCTGCTCACCGAGTCGATTCACCGGGTCCGCGACGCCGGCGTCACGGTGGCGGTCCGGGTCAGCCCGCAGCACGCCGCCGAACTCACCCCCGAGGTGCTGGCGGCCGGCGCGGAAATCCTGGTCGTGCAGGGCACCATCGTGTCGGCCGAGTATGTCGGAGCCCCCGGCGCCGTCGGTGGCGAACCCCTGAACCTCAAGCGATTCATCTCCGAACTGGACGTTCCCGTCATCGTCGGCGGGGTCGCGGACTACCGCACCGCGATGCACCTGATGCGCACCGGCGCCGCGGGCGTGATCGTCGGACACGGCTACAGCGCGGGGATCACGACCACCGGTTCGGTGCTGGGCATCGGCTCGCCGATGGCCACCGCGATCGCGGACGCGGCGGCGGCCCGGCGTGACTACCTCGACGAGACCGGTGGTCGGTATGTGCATGTCATCGCCGACGGTGGTGTGCAGGTCAGCGGCGACATCGCGAAGTCGATCGCCTGCGGCGCGGACGCCGTCATGCTCGGCGAGCCGCTCGCGGCCGCCAGCGACATGCCCGGCCGTGGGCTCTACTGGACCTCGGCCGTCGCGCACCCCTCGCTGCCGCGCAGCCGGGTGGGAGTGTGCGTCGACTCGCCGCTGACCGGCGACTCGAACCAGATCGACCTCCGGACCCTCCTGTTTGGACCGTCGTCCGATCCGGACGGCCGGATCAACCTGTTCGGCGCGCTGCGCCGGGCTCTGGCCAAGACCGGCTACTCCGACCTCAAGGAGTTCCAGAAGGTCGGCCTCGCCGTCCGCGCCTGACCGCCGCGCCGGCCCGTGTCCGGCTTCCTGTCTGCGGTCCAGAGGGTGGGGCCGTGGGCGATGACCAGTCGGGGTGCCAGAACCCCACCGGTTGCGTGCTGCGGGTCGACGTTTCGGCGCTGATCGCCGCGCCGTGTCGGGCGACAGTCATGTGAGCCGGTTGGTGCGGGGTTTCTGTTGCGGGTCGATGAATGGGGGCGGGGTGAAGGTGGGAATTCCACCGTCCATGGTCATGCGCCAGTCGGATTTGTGGATGAGCACATGGTGGCGGCGGCAGAGGGTGGCGAGGTTCTGGATTTTCGTCTGGCCGCCGTCGAGCCAGTGCGCGACGTGATGCACATCCGCCCACTGGGCGGGCCGGGCGCAGTTCGGGAACACGCAGCAGCCGTGGTCGCGGAGCATCACCGCCTTCCGCATCGCGGTGGGAACCGTGCGGGTGGCCCGCCCGACATCCAACGGCTCGCTCCGGGACCCCAACACCACGGGCACGACCTCGCAATCACAGGCGATCCGGCGGGCTGCGGCCGCCGAC
>DASVLX010000159.1:0-10353 GCA_036384655.1 Pseudonocardiaceae bacterium | reverse complement strand
AACTGCGCGGCAAGCTGGACGGGTTCGCCATGCGTGTTCCGGTCGTCACCGGCTCGGCCACGGATCTCGTAGTCACCCTGGAGCGCGAGGTGACCCGCGACGAGGTCAATGACGCGTTCCGGGAGGCCGCCGGCGGACCGTTGAAGGGCTATCTCGACTACACGGAGGACCCGATCGTGTCGACCGACATCGTCGGCTCGCCGGCGTCGTGCACTGTGGACGGTGGACTGACCATGGCGCGTGACCGCAGCGTCAAGGTGATCGGTTGGTACGACAACGAATGGGGCTATTCCAACCGGCTGGTCGACTGCGTCCGCCTGGTGGGAGCGTCCGCATGAGCCAGACACTGATCAGCCCGCCCGCGGTCAACCGCAACCTCGCTCTTGATCTGGTCCGGGTCACCGAGGCCGCCGCGATGGCGGCCGGCCGGTGGGTTGGGCGTGGCGACAAGAACGGCGCCGACCAGGCCGCCGTCAACGCCATGCGCACCATGCTGCGGACCGTGCCGATCGATGGCGTCATCGTTATCGGTGAGGGCGAGAAGGACGACGCGCCCATGCTCTTCAACGGCGAGCGGGTGGGTGACGGCACCGGTCCCGCCTGCGATGTCGCCGTCGATCCGATCGACGGCACGACGTTGATATCGAAGGGCATGCCGGGATCGGTGGCCGTGCTGGCGGTCAGCCCGGGCGGCAGCATGTTCAATCCGACCGACGTGTTCTACATGGACAAGCTCGTGACCAGCGGTGAGGTGGCCGGACATGTGGACATCGAGGCACCGGTCGCGGACAACGTCCGGGCCGTGGCCCGCGCCAAGGGGATGCTGCCCGAGGACGTCACGGTCTGCATGCTGGACCGGACCAGGCATGACCGGCTGAAGGCCGATGTCCGGGCGTCCGGTGCCCGGCTGCGGTTGATCTCCGACGGTGATGTCGTCGGTGCGCTGATGGCCGCCAGCGAGGGCACCGGCGTCGATCTGCTGCTCGGTATCGGTGGTACGCCGGAGGGTGTCATCACCGCATGCGCGGTCAAGTGCCTCGGCGGTGTGATGCAGGGCCGGCTCGCGCCGCAGCGTCCTCAGGAGGCCGAACGGGCCGCCGCCGCCGGGCACGACCTGACCAGGGTGTTCACCACGGACGACCTGGTCGGCGGGGAGGACGCCTTCTTCGCCCTCACCGGCATCACCAACGGTGAGCTGGTCGCCGGGGTGCGCTACACGGGCCGGACCGCGGTGACCGAATCACTGGTCATGCGCTCGCGCAGCGGCACGGTACGGACCGTCAGAGCGGTACACCGCCGAGACCGGAATCCGGCGGCAGTGGGCTGACGTGGTTGTGCAACGGAATTGATGCGGTCACGGTGGTCCCGGTACCGGGCCGCGAGGCGATGCTCAGCTGGCCGCCGACCAGTTCGGCCCGCTCGGTCATGCTGGTCAGGCCGTAGGAGGACAGCGGGTCCCGCGTTGACGGTCTGGTCTCGATGTCGAAGCCTCGGCCGTTGTCGCGGACCTCCAGGGTGGCGGTCGTGTCGGTGCACCGGAACGAGACATGCGCGGTGCTCGCCCCGGAGTGCTTGACGACGTTCTGCAGGGCCTCCTGCGCGATCCGGTACAGGGCGATCTCGACATGTTCGGGCAACCGGTGCTCGGACAGGTCGAACGCCACCCGGACCGGTTCGCAGGACCGGCCGATGCTGGTCAGCCCGCCGGCCAGACCGAGGTCATCGAGCACCGGCGGCCGCAGGCCCGAGATCGCGACGCGCGTCTCGTCCAGGGCGGCGTCCACCAGGTCGCGGCTGCGGTACAGCTGCGCCTCCGCGAACTCGGGATCCTCCCGGATCGCCTGGGTGGCGGCGTCCAGGTGATACAGCAGGCTGATCAGGCGCTGGGAGATGCCGTCGTGAATGTCCCGGGCTAGCCGCTGGCGCTCCGACTCGGTCGCGGCGATGATCCGCTCGGCGAACCGCTCATGCGCGTGCTCCCGCGCGGCCAGCTGCCGGTACATCCGCTCCCGGTGCATGGCGCCCGCGATCAGGCTGCCGATCGTGGTCAGCAGCGACACGTCCTCGTTGGTGAATTCTCGGCGCAGTTTGGTGTGCATGTTGAGCACACCGGCGATCCCGGCGTGATCGTCGGTCATTGGCACCGAGATCATCGAGGTGAACTCGGTGCCGCGCAGCGCCGGAATGTATCTGTAGCGAGGATCTTGTTCCTTGTTCTCGATGATGACGACCGGTTTGCCGGTGGCGGCCACCCAGCCGGCAACCCCGCCGCCCACTTCCAGTTGGATGTTTCCGACGTTCTGGTCAAACGGCGGCGTGGCGCCCGACAGGGTCAGATAACGGCCGGTGGCGTCCAGGACGTGTACGAAACACACGTCGGTTTCGGTCGCCTTGGTGATCAGATGCGCGACCCTCGCGGACAGGGCCTCCAACGACGCCGGCCGGGAGATCGTGTCGATGATCTCCTGCAACAACTGGGCCTTGCGGGCCGGATCGGCGATGCCGAGTTCGCGGCGGCTCACTGGAAGATCCCCTCCCGGAGGGCGGTCGCGACCGCCGCCGCCCGGTCGCCGACCCCCAACTTCCGGTAGATCGAGCGGGCGTGGCTCTTGATGGTCTCGTCGCCGACCACGAGCCGGGTCGCGATCGCCTTGTTCGACAGGCCCGCGACCATGAGGGCCAGCACCTCACTCTCCCGCTGGGTGAGGCCACAGTGCGCACCCGGCCAGAACTCACCACTCTGCAGCCGGGCCGCCGAGACGGCCGCGCGACCCGCGAGCACCGGATCGATGATCTTCTCGCCGGCGGCGACCATCTCCAGGCTGCGCACCAACTCGGCGCCGTCGACCCGCTTGAGCAGATAGCCGCTCGCGCCGGCCCGCAACGCCTGGTAGAGGTACTGCTCGTCGTCGTAGACGCTGAGCAACACCACCTTGCGCCCGGGATCAAGCTCGACGAGCTGCCGGCACAGGTCCAGTCCGCTGGATCCCTGCAGCCGGACATCGCAGAGCACGATGTCCGGATCAAGACCACGAACGACCGTCACCGCACGCTGTGCGTCATTGGCGTCACCAACGATCCGAACCCGGCCGGAGTAGCGCGCCAGCATCGATTTGATGCCCTGCAGCACCATCTCGTGATCGTCTACCAGCACTATGCGCAGTGGCGTACGCACCATGTTGAGACCATAGCCGTTGGCGGGGACCGCGTCATGGGCTCGAAATCCCCCGCCCGTCCCCCTTTCTCGGGGGAGCGCCGGCCCCCTCAGGCGAAATAGCGTTCGGATATCGCCGGAGGAGGTCGCATGGAGCCGAAACATCCCGTTCGCATCGTTCCCTCGGTGCTTCCCGCCGACTTCGCACGCCTGGGCGAGGAGGTTCAGGCGCTGGAGAAGGCCGGTGTGGACCGCGTCCAGTGGGACGTCATGGACGGCCGCTTCGTGCCGAACCTGACGATGGGCCCGGACATCATCGCCGCGGTCCGTCCACTGGTGTCCCTGCCGTTCGAGGCGCATCTGATGGTGGCCGAACCGGACACGATGCTCGGCCGGTGGGTGGACGCGGGCTGCGAGCTGGTCATCGTGCACGTCGAGGCAGCGCCGCACCTGCACCGAACCCTGGCGACGGTGCGTGAGCTGGGTGCCGCCGCGGCCGTGGCGCTCAACCCATCCACCCCGGTCGCGGCCGTCGAACATGTTCTCGACCTGGTCGACCTGGTGCTGGTGATGACCGTCAACCCGGGTTTCGGCGGCCAGCGTTACCTGCCGTCGATGGAACGGAAGATCGCGCAGGTCAGGAGCCTGATCGACGATGTCGACCCGTCGATCGAACTGGAGGTGGACGGCGGCATCTCCGCCGCCACGATCGGGCGTGCCAGCGCGGCGGGAGCCCGAACATTCTGCTCGGGGTCGGCGCTGTTCGCCGACCGCACGGCCATGGACATCCGCGTCGCCGAGCTGCGGCGCCTGGCGGGAGAGGCCCAGGCATGACCGACACCGAAACCGTCCTCGACGCCCCGGGGCCGCAGCGGGGTCCGGCCACCGCGGCCGACAGCCTTGACACACGGACCGTCACCACCCTCCGCTTCCTCGCGGCCGACGCCGTGCAGGAGGCCAACAGCGGGCATCCCGGCCTGCCACTGGGGATGGCGGTGCCCGCCTGGGTGCTGTTCTCGCGGTACCTGCGGCACGATCCCACCGACCCGCGCTGGCCCGACCGGGACCGGTTCGTGCTGTCCGCCGGACACGGCTCGATGCTGCTGTACGGGCTGCTGCACCTGTTCGGCTACGACCTGCCCATCGAGGAACTCCGCCGCTTTCGGCAGTGGGGCTCGGCCACCCCGGGACATCCCGAGTACGGCCACACACCTGGGGTGGAGACCACGACTGGACCGCTGGGGCAGGGCATCGCCAACGCCGTCGGCATGGCACTCGCCGAGCGCATGCTCGCGCAGCGTTGCAACACCGACGAACACGCCATCGTCGATCACCGGACCTGGGTGATCGCCGGGGACGGCGACCTGATGGAGGGCATCAGCCACGAGGCCGCGTCGCTGGCCGGGCATCTCGGACTGGGCCGGCTCACCGTCATCTTCGACGACAATGACGTCACCATCGACGGCCCAGCACGTCAGTCCTGTTCGGACGATGTGCTGGCACGGTTCGCGTCGTACGGCTGGCATGTGCTGTCCGTCGAGGACGGCAACGACGCCGCGGCGGTGGCGCGGGCCTACGACACCGCGATCGCCGAGACCGGCCGGCCCACCCTGATCGCGGTGCGCACCACGATCGGCTTTGGCGCGCCCACGGTGGCCGGCACCAGTAAGGCACATGGCAGCCCGCTCGGCGATGCTGGACTGGCGGCCATGCGCGCGGCGTTCGGTTGGCCCGGCACCCGGTTCCACGTGCCCGACGAGGTGACGGCGTACTGCGCCAGGCTGGCCGCCCTCGGCTCGGAGCGCAACGACGCCTGGCGGGAGCGGTTCGACGGGTGGCGGCGGGCCAACCCCGACCTGGCGCAGCGGTGGCGGTTGGACGGGACACCCGCGCCCCCGGCGTTCGCCGGCCTGCCGCTGCCCGAGTTCGAGACCGGCGGCAAGCCGATCGCGACCCGGTCGGCATCCGGCGAGGTGATCAAGGCGCTGGCGCCGAGCTATCCGGGCCTGGTGGGCGGTTCGGCCGATCTGGCGGCATCGACCAACACCACGATCGAGGGTGGCGGCGAGGTGGCCCCCGGATCGTTCGGCGGCCGGACGATCCATTTCGGCATTCGCGAGCACGCCATGGGCGCGATGCTCAACGGGATCGCGCTGCACGGTGGTCTGCGTCCGTACGGCAGCACGTTCCTGGTCTTCGCCGACTACATGCGACCGGCCATCCGGCTGGCCGCGCTCATGCGGCTGCCGGCGATCTTCATCTTCACCCACGACTCGATCGCGGTGGGCGAGGATGGCCCGACCCACCAGCCCATCGAACAGCTGGAATCCCTGCGGCTGATCCCCGGACTGACCGTGCTCCGCCCGGCCGACGCCAACGAAACGGTCGCATGCTGGCGGATCGCCGCACAGAACCTCGACGGCCCGACCGCGCTGGTCCTCAGCCGGCAGAAGCTTCCGGTGCTCGCGCAGTGCGATCACGGAGCCCTGCTGCGCACCGGCTCGCAGCGGATCCGCGAGTCCGGAACCAGGCCGGATGTGCTGCTCGCGGCCAGCGGCTCCGAGGTGGGGCTCGCCCTGGCGGCGGCCGACCGGCTGGCCGAACTGGGAGTCCGCGCGGAGGTCCGTTCGATTCCGTGGCGGGAACGCTTCGCCCAGGCCCGGCGGGAATCGGGAGAACCGGAGGTGCCGACGGTCTGGGTCGAGGCCGGTGTCACGACGGGATGGCGTGCCCTGGCCGGAACGCGGGACCGGGTGATCGGGCTGTCCACCTTCGGTGCCAGCGCACCCGGTCCGGTGGTGCTGCTGAACCTGGGCCTGACGGTCGAGCGCGTCGTCGCGGCCGCCCTCGATGCGTCGAACAGCGCCCCGAACAACAGCCTCAACAACATCGTGCCCGAGGCCGTGCCCGAGATCGTGTCTGACGAGCGGAGTGAGTGACATGGTGGAGAAGACGGTGCGGATGGCGCGGGCGACCCACACCGGCGCCCGGCCGGTGATGCTGGCCATCGCCGGTGACAGCGCCTCGGGCAAGACCACGCTGACCAAGGGACTGATGGAGGCGCTGGGACCGGAGTCCTGCGTGGCGATCTGCGTGGACGACTACCACCGCTACGACCGGTTGGAACGCAAGAACAAGCCGTTTACCGCGATCCACCCGGACTGCAACTACATCGACATCATGACGGATCACCTGCACGCCCTGGCCATGGGCAAGCCGATCCTGAAGCCGGTGTACGACCACGACACGGGCATGCTCACCCGTCCCGAATACGTGGAGCCACGTCAGTTCGTCATCATCGAGGGTCTGCTTCCGCTGTATACGAAGGCATTGCGGGCCTGCTTCGACGTCACCGTGTTCCTCGACCCGCCCGAGGAGATCCGGTACCAGTGGAAGATCCAGCGGGACACCCAGAAGCGCGGCTACAACGAGGAACAGGTGTTGGCGGAGCTGGCCCGCCGTGGACCGGAGTCGACCCAGTTCATCCGTCCGCAGCGCGGCCATGCCGACGTGGTGGTGCGCTTCGCGCCGGTGGCCGGCAGGGAAGATCCGCCCAGTACGCCATTGTCGGCGGAACTGATGCTGCGCCCGACCATCCACCATCCCGATCTCAGCGATGTGGTGGCGTCCTGCACCGGTCGCGCCATCCATCTCAAGCTGGATCGCGATGAGGGTCGTCCGGTGGACGCGCTGCATGTGCACGGCTATGCCCCGGCCGAGGACAGCGCCACCGTGCAGAAGGCGATCTGGTCCAAGTTCAGTGCGCGGGGCGGGCTGCCGGAGACGCTGGGAATGCTGGCCAACGGCACCCGCAGCGAGCCGCTGGCGATCACCCAGTTGATCGTGCTGTACCACCTGTTGGACAACGCACAGGCGGCGAGCTAGCGGGTCCGGGTCCGGCGACGAAAAAGCGGCCGGGTACCGGAATCGGGTGCCCGGCCGCTCAGTCTTCCCCTGTCAGGAACGGAGAATGTCAGCCGAAAGCTTCACCGCCCCGCGATATACAGATCACGCAGCACGGCTGTTTCGGTCTCCATCTCCTGCAGGCGATTCTTGACAACGTCACCGATGCTGACAAGTCCGACAAGTGCGCCATTGTCCACAACGGGTAGATGACGGAATCGTGTTCGGGTCATCTCCGCCATCGCGAACCTGATCGAATCATCACGACGGCACAGTGGAACGCCGCTCGACATGACGTTCGATACCGGCGTGTCCAACATGCCCGCGCCGCGCTGTCCCAGGCCCCGCACGATGTCTCGCTCCGTGATCAGGCCGATGACCCGGCGCTGGCCAGGACGACAGACGACCAGGGAGCCGATGGTGGGCGGGCCGGTCATCCGGCGCACCGCCACCCGCACCGGTTCGTCGGGTCCGATGGTCTGCACCGGTCGGCCGCGAAGCGGGCCATCCAAGATTGTCGCGATATTCACAATTACGGCGCTCCGTTCCGTTCGCGGGGATGTGTTGATGCTCTCCACCCTGCCGGGAGACAACGGCCGCGCCTTCCCCCAGCAGGGGATAACCAGGGTGGAATGTGAGCCGAACGGGTGCGGCCGGATGGCGGACTTGAGTTCGCGACGGACGCGTGCCTAAGCTGGCGCGGCCTCGGCGCCGCCGGGGTAGCACGACAAACAGCGAAGTCCGGTTGAAATCCGGCACTGTCCCGCAACGGTGAAGCCTCCCGGGTTGGGAGGACGAGTCCGGTCGACTGTGGTCGTGCTGGTGTGGATGACGGCCCCGAGGACAGGGCGGTCCGTGCCAGCCCTCCCGGGTGTGGTTCAGGACGGTCGGGTCCTGGAGATCCCGAGGAGGATGTGCTTGATGGTGTCCCCTGTCGCGAGAATCCCTGGCAATGACCGGAATGCGGGCGGCGTGCGGTTGACGCGGGGTGAGAAGGGACGCCTGGGCGGCATGGCGTTCGTGGTGCTGATCCTGAATGTCCTGGGATGGGGGATATTCGCGCTCGCGATCGCGCCACGGCATTTCCAGTTCACCGGGCTGGGACTGGGGCTGGGAGTGGCGTTGACGGCGTGGACACTGGGGGCCCGGCACGCCTTCGACGCGGATCACCTGTCCGCGATCGACAACACCACGCGCAAGCTGATGTCGGACGGCAGGCGCCCGTTGGGCACGGGATTCTTCTTCGGGCTGGGCCACTCCACGATCATGATGGTGGTCGGGGTTGGGTTGACGTTGGCCGCACGAGCGGTGTTTGGCGAGATGGTTGACCCGAACTCGGGGTACGAGACCGTCGGCGGTGTCGTCGGCACCGTGCTGGCGGCCGGATTCCTGTACCTGATCGCCGTGCTGAACCTGGTGGTGCTCAGCGGCATCGTCAAGGTGTTCCGGGGGATGCGCTCCGGACGCCTTGACGAGGATGAGCTGGAACGCCAACTGCAGGCTCGCGGATTCATGTGGCGGTTCTTCGGTCGCCTGATGCGGTCCATCACCCACAGCTGGCACATGTTCTTCGTCGGCCTGCTGTTCGGGATCGGTTTCGACACCGCCACCGAGGTGCTGCTGCTGGCGGCGACCGCGGCGGCCGCCACCCAGGGCCTGCCGTGGTACGCGGTGTTGTCGTTGCCTCTGCTGTTCGCCGGCGGGATGACGTTGTTCGACACCGCGGACGGTGCCTTCATGAACCTCGCGTACGGCTGGGCGTTCGCCCGGCCGGTGCGCAAGGTCTACTACAACCTGGTGATCACCGGGCTGTCGGTGGCTGTGGCGATGCTGGTGGGCACGATCGAGATCCTGGGCCTGCTGGGCAGCGAACTGGACCTGCACGGCGGGTTCTGGCACACGATGTCCGGCTTCGATCTCAACACCGCCGGGTTCGCGATCGCGGCTCTGTTCGTCGTGGTGTGGGTGGTGGCCATCGCCTACTGGAAGATCGGCAAGGTCGAATCCAGGTGGGAAACCACCGCCGCGGCCGAGCCACCCAGTGCCGAATAACGAGCCGAGTAGCCAGGGGAGCAGCCGGCCGGCTGCCCAGGCGGTGTCCCGCACGTCGAGGTTCTACGCTGACCGTAGTTGACAGATCCGGGAGGTAGCGCGGGTGGAGGCTGGCAGAGAGGACACGGCAGGTGCGGGCAGGGCCGCCCGCCGTCGGTCGGGGGAGTTGTCCTCCCTGGTTCTCGACGTGCTGCGGAGGGCAGGCCGCGCGCTCACGCCGGCCGAGGTTCTGGGCGAACTGAACGATCTGGGCGCCGGACCGCTCGCCTACACGACGGTAGTGACCATCCTGTCCCGCCTGCACACTCAGGGCTACGCGGAACGGTTCCGGTCCGGTCGTGCCTACGCCTATCTGGCGGTCGCCGATCCGGTCCTGCTGGCCGCGCGCCGGATGCGCCGGATGCTCGACGGCGAGGACGACCGCGACGCCGTGCTGGCCAGCTTCGTACACACCCTGTCGTCGCGAGACGAGCGGTTGCTGCGTGATCTCCTCGGCCCGGATCTGGGCGAGGACGAGGACACCGACGGCACCGATGGCATTCCCAGCTCCGACGACACCGGCCGGCCCGGCGGGCCCGGCCTGCCCGACCGATAAGGGCGGAGGCAGTTCCTATGCACGTGGCCGTCTATCTGGCGTTGGTGTTGCCCCTGGTGGCGACGGTCTCCGCGCGTTGGCTGGCCACCCGGCTCGACCCGCGGGTGGCGACCTGGCTGCTCACCGGCGCCGCGCTCGGCCTGGCCGCCACCAGCGGGGTGGCGCTGGGCGCGCTGGCCGCCACGGCGATCGGCCAGATACCGATGATGGGGATGCTGGGGGACTGGTCGGTGGAGGTGCTGCGGCGCAACGACCCCGCCTCCCTGACACTGGCCACCGTCGCCTGCGTGGCGCTGGCGGCGGCGCTGACCACGGCCGGCCGGGCGGTGGTGCACCGAATAAAGGCGCTGGTCGACGCCGTCCGCACGGCGCGGAAGCTGCCCACCGTTGACCCGTCCGGCGAACTGGTCATCGTGGACGACCCGACCCCGGATGCCTACGCACTGCCCGGCGTGCCCGGCCGGATCGTGGTGTCCACCGGCATGCTGGACGCCCTGCACGAGCGCGAGCAGCGGGTGTTGCTGGCCCATGAACGCGCCCATCTGGCCTGCGGCCATCACCTGTTCGTCACGATCGCCCAGGTGGCCGCGGCCACCAATCCGCTGCTGCTGCCGGTGGCCGCCGCCGTCCGCTACACGACCGAGCGCTG
>DASVLX010000158.1:0-1587 GCA_036384655.1 Pseudonocardiaceae bacterium | reverse complement strand
GCTGGACACCGACGTGCGCAACTACGTCCTCTCCCAGGAGGGCGCCGAGGAGTTCCTGGACCGCTACCACGAACTACTGCGCCTGATCGGCGCCGGTTACCAGCGCGAGGGCAAGCGCTACCTCACCCTGGCGGTCGGCTGCACCGGTGGCAAGCACCGCAGCGTGGCGATCTCCGAGGAACTGGCCCGCAGGCTGGCCAGCGAGGACCGGATGACGGTGAAGGTCGTGCACCGCGATCTCGGCCGCGAGTAGCCACCCCCTGCGTGGTCACCTGGACACTCACCGTAGTTATATGGTCGCGTGCCGGTTGCACCGGCGCGTACCCGTGAGGAGTGGCATGGCCCGACCGCTGAAAACAGTCGCTCTCGGTGGCGGGCACGGGTTGCAGGCGACCCTGACCGCCCTTCGGTCGATCACCCCGGACGTGACCGCGGTGGTGACCGTGGCCGACGACGGTGGTTCGTCAGGCCGGCTGCGTCGCGAACTGGGTCTCTTGCCGCCGGGTGACCTGCGGAAGGCGCTGCTCGCCCTGGCCGACGAGTCCGCCTGGTCCGCCGTGTTCGGCCACCGGTTCGGCGGGGCCGGGGCGCTGGCCGGGCACGCGGTCGGCAACCTTGTCCTGGCCGGTCTGCTGGAGGTCCTCAACGACCCTCTGGAGGCCCTCGACACCGCCGGCAGGCTGCTGGGCGTGCACGGCCGGGTGCTGCCCATGTGTACCGAGCCGATGGACATCGAGGCGGACGTCATCGGCCTGGCGGAGGACCCCGACGCGGTGCGGCGGATTCGTGGCCAGGTGGCCGTCGCCACCACCCCCGGCCGGGTGCTGCGGGTCCGGTTGCGGACCGTACGGCCCGGCCCACCGCGCGCCTGTCAGGCCGCGGTCGAGGCGGTGCGTGACGCGGACGTGGTGCTGCTCGGCCCCGGGTCCTGGTTCACCAGCGTGTTGCCACATCTGCTGGTGCCGGAACTGCACGACGCGCTGGTGTCCACGACGGCCGCCAAGGTGATCGTGCTCAACCTCGTCCCCCAACCGGGTGAAACAGCGGGTTTTTCCGCCGAGCGGCATCTGGACGTGCTGCGTGAGCACGCCCCCAAGCTTCGGGCCGACGCGGTGATCGCCGATGTCAACGCCGTGCCCATGCCAGAACGGTTTGTCGCCGCCGCGGCCCAGGTGGGAGCCAAGGCGTTGCTGGCCGCCGTGGCCGCCAGCGATGCGCCAGAACGCCACGATCCGGTGGCACTGGCCGGTAGCCTGCGACAAGCTATCGCTGCTTTGGGGGCGTTTCCGAGAAAGGGTGGCCAGCGTGGCGATGACCGCTGAGGCCAAGGACGAGTTGAGTCGTCTGGCCCTGTCCAAGACATGCTGCCGTCGCGCGCAGGTGGCGTCACTGCTGAGGTTCGCTGGCGGCCTGCACATCGTCGGCGGCCGGGTGGTGGTGGAGGCCGAGGTCGACACCGGCGCGGTCGCCCGGTTGCTGCGCAGGGAGATCCACGAGCTGTTCGGACACAGCGCGGATGTGCATGTGATCACCTCTGGAGGGCTGCGGCGTGGCACTCGCTATGTGATCCGGGTGATCCGCGACGGC
>DASVLX010000157.1:0-14517 GCA_036384655.1 Pseudonocardiaceae bacterium | reverse complement strand
CATTCCGGCGTTCCAGGTGGATGCGGGCCAAGGCCGCAGGCGGCGTGGCGTACGCCCGGCACGCAAATCGCCAACAACGCAGACCCCGGATGCCTGACCCCAGGCCATTCCGGCGTTCCAGGTGGATGCGGGCCAAGGCCGAAGGTCGCGTGGCGTAGTTCAGCTACGCGAGCGGCCTGAGAACGCCGGCCCGCGCCGCCTGGGACGGCGGAATCAGCGGGGGGTGCGGAGAGTGTCCGCAATCCCCGCGATGCGGCCGAGGACGCCGTTGACGAATCTCGGCGAGTCGTCCGTGGACAGCTCCTTCACGAGGTCCACGGCCTCGTCGATGGCTACCGCGTCGGGCACGTCCGGTTCCCACAGCAGCTCGTACAGGCCGAGCCGCAGCGCGGCCAGGTCGATGGGCGGCATGCGGTTCAGCGACCAGCCCTCGGAGTGTTCGGCGATCAGCTCGTCGAGCCGGTTCAGGTGGGCGGCTACGCCCTCCACGAGCTGTACGGTGTAGTCGTTCACCGGCGGCACATCCGGCGACCCGACCCGGTCAGCGAGCAGGGTCACCGGATCGAGGTCGCGGATCGCGGCCTCATAGAGGATGTCGATCGCGCGTTTCCGGGCCTTGCGGCGCGCGCTCATCGAGCGGGCGCGGGCTCGACGGGATCGATGACCGGCGGCTGGGGATCGACGGCGATGCGCTTACGGGGCACGTTCTGGAACGGCCGGAAGCCCACGGCGGGTTGCCTGGTGCGGCGGCGACGGCGATCATCCTGGCGGCTGACCAGTTTCCACTCGCCATACCGGCCCATACAGAGGACCTCAACTGTTGACACGGCCGAGATACCGCCCATCGCGCGTGTCGACCTTGATCTTGTCACCGGTGTTCACGAACAGCGGCACCTGAATCTCGGCGCCGGTGTCCAAAGTGGCGGGCTTGGTGCCGCCCGTCGAGCGGTCGCCCTGCAGACCAGGATCGGTGTGCTGCACGATGAGCTCGACCGAGGCCGGCAGTTCCACGTACAGCGGCGCGCCCTCGTGCGTGGCCACCACCGCCGACTGGTTCTCCAGCATGTACTTGGCGGCGTCGCCGACCGTCTCCCGCGGAACCGGGATCTGGTCGAACGTCTCCGTGTCCATGAACACGAAGTCACTGCCGTCCGGGTAGAGGTAGGTCATCTCCCGCTTGTCGACGGTCGCCGTGTCGACCTTGACGCCGGCGTTGAACGTCCGGTCGACGACCTTGCCGGACAACACATTCTTCAGGGTGGTGCGCACGAAGGCGCCGCCCTTGCCCGGCTTGACGTGCTGGAACGAAACTACGGTCCACAGTTGCCCGTCCAGGTTGAGGACGAGCCCATTTTTCAGGTCGTTGGTGGTGGCCACAGTTGTGGTCTCTCCTGTGCGCGAGTCGGTCGCCGCGTCACACGACAACCAGGTCCTTAGTGGTCAGGGTGAGCAACTCAGGAGCGCCATCGCGCACCACGAGCGTGTCCTCGATCCGGACGCCGCCTCGCCCAGCGAGATAAACCCCGGGTTCGACGGTCACCGCCATGCCGTCGGTTAGTGTACCGCGACCGCCCTTGGCCAGGCTCGGCGCCTCGTGGATCTCCAACCCGACGCCGTGGCCGAGGTTGTGCAGGTACTGCTGCCCATAGCCGGCCTCCTCGATCACCCGCCGCGCGGCGCCATCCACCTCGGCCACCTCCCGGCCGGCGACCAGCGCGGCGCGGCCGGCGGCCTGCGCGGTGCGGACCAACTGGTAGACGTCGCGCTGCCAGGCGGCCGCCTGGCCGATCACGAACGTCCGTGTCATGTCCGAGTGATAGCCGTCGACGACGGCCCCGAAATCCAGCTTCACCAGATCGCCCGACTGTATTTCGGTGTTGGTGGGCTGGTGGTGCGGGATCGCCGAATGCACGCCGGCGGCGACGATCGTGTCGAAGGACGGACCGTCCGCGCCGGTGTCGAGCATCCGGTCCTCCAGGTCCCGGCCGACCTCGCGTTCGGTGCGGCCGGCACGCAGTCCGCCATGCTCGATCAGCGCGGCCAGCGCGCGATCGGCGGCGGCGCAGGCCATCCGCAACGCCTCGATCTCGGTGTCGTCCTTGACCATCCGCAGCTTCTCGACCAGGCCCGGCCTGCGCACCAGCCGCACGCTCTGGGCCGCCTCGGTGAGGGCGTCCAACCGGTCGACGGTGACATGCTGGCTCTCGAAGCCCACCTGCCGGTAGTGCACCGACCGCTTGCTGGCCAACGTGACCAGCACCGAGTCACAGGGACGGTCGATGACCCGTTCCAGGTCGGGCACCTCGCGCTCGGACTGGGTGAGATAGCGGCCGTCGGTGCACAGCACGGTGCCCGCGTCCGAATCGGTGGGTGCGTACACCAGCAGCGCGGCGTTCGAGCCGGTGAAGCCGGTGAGGTAGCGAATGTTGCGTAGATCGACGACCAACAGCCCGTCCAGGCCGCCCGCCCTGAGCTCACGGCGGAGGGCCGCACGGCGACGTTGATGCGGTTCCGGCATGCCTGTGACTGTAGGCGATCTCGGGCGCCTGGCAGGGTGGATATTCCGAGGTGGATATTCTGAGCCCATGTGGCGATGGTTGGTGCGCGGTGGCGTTATGGGGGTCGCGCACGCGGCCGCGCAGGTTCTGTTGGCGGCGGCGCAGGTCAGTCACCCTGACGCGATGCACGTCGCACGACCGATCGTGCTGGCCGGCCTGGTCGGTGTCGTCTGCGCGTGGAGCGCCATCGACGGTTGGCGTCGGGTGCCGAAGCGGGGCATGGCCTGGCTCATCGGTTCGCTGTTCGGCGGGGTGCTGGCCGGCCTGTTGGGCGTCATCGGCGAGGCGGCGTTCGTGGACCAGACCGGGGTCTGGGCGCTGGCGGGCGCGCTCACCGGGGGTGCCGCCTTCACCGCGCTGCTGATCATCGCGCCGGCCGGCCTCGGTCTGCTGGCCGGTAGTGTCGTGGACCCGGCCCCGGGGCGGGCCGAACTGAACGGTCTGGACGGCGGCGCCGGCTCCACCGGTTCCGCTGGCCCCGTTGGTCAGCCGCGCCAGTAACCCCGTCAGTACCGCAGCCCGGACAGGTCGCCACCCCGTGGGTAGGCGTCCCACTGGGCCGCGGTGATCGTGGTGAGTGGTGAGGAGTCGTCGGTGGCGACCGACTCCCTGCCGACCGTCCACAGTTGACCCGTCAGCAGCAGGCCGACCGGCCGGCCGGGCGCCGTCACGGCGGCGGCGCCCACATCGAGCTGGGTGGCGACCGGCAGTTTGGCGAGCAGCGCGACCGGCTTGTCGAGCATGCCCTCGGCCAGTGCCTCCGCGACACTTCGGCGTTCCACCTGGACGAGCCTGCCGTTCACGATCAGGTCCGCCGGGTAGGACGGCGAGCCGGAGGGCATCGCGAATCCGTTCAGCACCTTGATGGCCTGGGTGGTGGTCTGGCAGCCGTGCACGCCCTCCAGGTCCAGCCCGAAATGTTCGAGGCCGAGTGGCCCGGCGCCGGCGCTCGTGGCGCGCACCACGTCGAGCGGCACGGTGCCGCAGGGATCACCGGTGTCCGCGGGGATGTGGCCGTCCGCCTGGCGGACGATGCCCGGTCCCTCCTGCTCCGGGCCGGGGATCAGCACGGACTGGTACGGGTGGTAGCCGAAGTTGACATCCCAGAAGGTCACGACGGTCCCGGCACTGGTGTCCTGGGCGATGGCGAACGCGTTGAGCGCGTCCGACCACGTCAGGTCGGCGCTGTTCGCGTCGGCCACCGAGGTGAGGCGGGGTGCGGCGGTGTACGCGACGGGACCGTAACCGTTGGGCCCCAGTGCTTCCACGTCATAGCCGAACGCCGGGTCGGGTGAGCGCAGCACGAACTGACCGGCGCCGCTCGCGTCGGCCGCCTCGCCCGTGGTGTCGGTGAACATCAGGTAGTACCAGTCGTTGAGGAACACCACCGAGGGCTGGCCGACGCCGTAACCGTTCTTCCGGATGACATCGCCGGCGGCGGTGACGATCGGCTGGCTGTCGTTGGCCCGCGTCCAGTTCACACCGTCGGTGCTGGTGGCCAGGCCGATGGCGTTGTGCGCGCCGGCCGCGTCACTGGTGCCGGTGTAGTAGAGGTAATAGGTGCCGTTGACCGCGATCACCGATGGATCGCAGGTGTGCAGCGAGTCGAAACCGACGGGGCTGTTGCCGTATACCTGGATCGCCGGTGCCCCGCCGGGCGCGGCGAACGGGCCGTTGGCGGAGGCCGACTCGGCGTAGAGGATCTGGTCGCCGGGCCGGGCGGCGGGCAACTGGCTGCACCACCACATGCGGTACTGGCCGCCGGCCTTCATCACGGTCGGGGCGTAGTCGTAGGGAGCGGCGGGACCGCCGGAGCCCACCACACCGGGGCTCGTCCGGGCGTGGCCGGTGGCCAACGGGGTGGCCACCGAGGTGGCCGCCGTCGAACTGGTCGTGCCGGGTTCGTTCCCGTTCGCGGCCCCGTTCGCACCGCCGATGAGTCCGGCGGCGGACGGCCAGCCCTCGGCCTGCGACTGTGCGTCGCCGCAGGCGGCGACCAGGAGCACAGCAGCGCTCGCGACGGCCACGGACGCGACTGTCCCCCAGTGGCGCGGCTTCCGCATGCGCCCAATCTCCCTTGATCGCCATTCCGGTACGCCGCGTTACGGCGCCGGCGATCAGTGTAGGGATACCGATCACGATCGGGGGAGACTTCGGGCGAACTCACATACCGGCAGCAGAGTGCTCGGCCAGCCACCGCAGCGCGAGTTGGTACCCGGACACACCAAGGCCGATGATCACCCCGGTCGCGATGCCGGAGATGTAGCTGTGCTGCCGGAACTCCTCGCGTTTGTGCACGTTGGAGATGTGCACCTCGATCAGGCCGGCGGTCAGCTCGGCGCAGGCGTCGCGCAGGGCGATCGAGTAGTGCGTCCAGGCGCCCGGGTTGAGGACGACGGGCCACCGATTGTCGGCCGCCTCATGCACCCAGCCGAGCATCTCGCCCTCGTGGTCGGTCTGCCGGACCTCGACCATGACGCCCAGCTCGGCCGCGGTCTGGCGGCACATCCTGACCAGGTCGTCATGCGTGGTGTGCCCGTACACGGCCGGTTCGCGCAGCCCCAGCCGTCCCAGGTTCGGGCCGTTGAGCACCAGGATCCGCGTCACCGGGCGCCTCCCGTCACCGCCGTGTAGGCGGCGGTCAGCAGTTTCGGGTCGGGGCCCTCCAGCCGTCCGGGCTTGGCCAGCCCGTCCAGCACGACGAACCGCAGCACACCGCCCCGGGTCTTCTTGTCCGAGCGCATGGCGTCGAGCAGATCGGCCAGTGCGTCCGGCTCGTAGCTGGTCGGCAGCCCGAGCGTGGTGAGCACTCGGCGGTGCCGGGCGGCCGTCTGCTCGTCCAGCCGGCCGGCCAACCGGCCCAGTTCGGCGGCGAACACCAGACCGACGCTGACCGCGGCGCCATGCCGCCAGCGGTAGTGCTCCCGGCGCTCGATGGCATGGGCCAGCGTGTGCCCGTAGTTGAGCGCCTCACGGGGACCGGATTCGCGGAGGTCGGCCGAGACCACCTCGGCCTTGACGGCGATGGACCGGCGGACCAGTTCGCCGAGCACCGGCCCGGTCGGATCGGTGGCGACGGCCGGATCGGCCTCGATCAGGTCGAGGATCGCGGGGTCGGCGATGAAGCCCGCCTTGACCACCTCCGCCATCCCCTCGATTAGTTCCTTGCGCGGCAGTGACTCCAGGGCGGCCAGGTCCACGAACACGGCGGAGGGCTCGTGGAACACCCCGACGAGGTTCTTGCCGGTGTCGGTGTTGATGCCGGCCTTGCCGCCCACCGCCGCGTCCACCATGCCGAGCAGGCTGGTCGGCACGTGCACCACCCGCACGCCGCGCAGCCAGGTGCCGGCGACGAACCCGGCGAGGTCCGTGGCGGCTCCGCCGCCCAGGCCCACGACCACGCCGGTGCGGTCCAGGCCGATCCGGCCCAGCACCTCCCAGCAGAACGCGGCCACCGGCAGTTCCTTGCCGTCCTCGGCGTCCGGGATCTCGATCCGGTGCGCGTCGATGCCGGCGTCGGTGAACGCCGTGCGGACCGCCTCCGCCCGCTCGACCAGCGTCGGCTGGTGCACGATCGCGACCACAGCCCCGTGTCCGGCGGCGCCACGCACGAACTCGGTCAGGTCACCGGCCAGGTCATGCCCGATGAGCACGTCATAGGGCTTCTCCGCGGCAACCCTGATCCGCACCGGTTCGGCCATGTCTGTCCCCTACTCCGCTCGTTCCGGCTGGCTACTTCTCGGCCGGCTGCTTCTCGGCCAGTGCCAGCAACACGGCCTCGGCCACCGCGGCCGGGTCGAGATCGTCGGTCAGTACCTCGACGGTGGCCACCTCCCGGTACAGCGGCAACCGAGCGTCCAGCAGGGCCTTGAAGGTGGCCCTCGGATACACGCCGACCAGCAGCGGACGCGCGGTCGACAGACCGGTGCGCCGTATTCCCTCGTTCAGCCCCACGTTGAGGAACACCACTGTGTGCCCACGCAGCAGTCCCCGGGTGTGTTCCGACAGCACCGCGCCACCGCCGACGGCCAGCACACCGGTGTGCTCACGCAGAGCGAGCTCGATGGCCCACTCCTCCAGTTCCCGGAACCGTTGCTCGCCGTCGGTGGTGAAGATGTCGCCGACCGTCCGGCTCTCGGCGACCTCGATGTCCTGGTCCGTGTCCCGGAACGGCCGGCCCAGTTTCCGCGCGAGCAGCGCGCCCACACTCGTCTTGCCCGCCCCGGGCGGACCGACCAGCACCAGTGGACCGGCCATCACCGCACCACCGTGCCGGGCGTGGCGTTGGCCTCGTCATCGGTCCCAACGTCCGGCCCAGCGCTCAATGCCGACCACCGCCGGTTCAGCTCGGCCAGATATGCCTGGGCGTTGCGCCGAGTCTCGGGAACCGAGTCTCCGCCGAACTTCTCCAGGGTCGCGTCCGCGAGGACCAGCGCCACCATCGCCTCGGCGACCACCCCGGCCGCCGGCACCGCGCACACGTCCGACCGCTGGTTGATCGCCACCGCCGGCTCCCCCGTCGCGACATCCACAGTGGACAGGGCGCGGGGCACGGTGGAGATCGGTTTCATGGCCGCCCGCACCCGCAGTGGCTCGCCGTTGGTCATGCCGCCCTCCAGGCCACCGGCCCGGTTGGACCGCCGGGTCACGCCCTTCGGACCGGCGGCCGGGAAGTCCGGTTCGATCTCGTCGTGGGCGCTGCTGCCCCGGCTGCGCGCCACCGCGAAGCCGTCGCCGATCTCCACGCCCTTGATCGCCTGGATGCCGACCATGGCGGCCGCCAACCGCGCGTCCAGCCGGCGGTCGGCCTGCACGTACGACCCGAGGCCCGGCGGCAGGCCGTGCACCACCACCTCGACGATCCCGCCGAGCGTGTCGCCGTCCTTCCGGGCGGCGTCGATCTCGGCCACCATCGCGTCGGTCACGCTCGGATCGAACGCCCGCACCGGGCTGGCGTCGATGGCGGCCAGGTCGTCCGGGCCGGGCAGTTCGCCGTCGCCGGCCTCGATCGAGCCGAGGGCGACGACATGGCTGACCACCTCGACACCCAGCACCTGGCGCAGGAACCGCCGCGCCACCGTGCCGAGTGCCACCCGTGCGGCGGTTTCCCGGGCGCTGGCCCGTTCCAGCACCGGTCGAGCATCCTCGAACCCGTACTTCAGCATGCCGGGCAGGTCCGCGTGACCGGGCCGGGGCCTGGTCAGCGGGGCATTGCGCGCCACGCCCGCCAGGTCCGCGGGGTCCACCGGATCGGCCGCCATGACCTTTTCCCACTTGGGCCATTCGGTGTTGCCCACCCGGATCGCCACCGGACCGCCGATGCTGCGGCCGTGCCGGACGCCACCCAGGAACTCGACCTCATCCGCCTCGAACTTCATCCGCGCCCCACGGCCGTAACCGAGGCGTCGGCGAGCGAGTTGGGCGGCCACGTCCGAGGTTGTCACCTCGACTCCGGCGACCAGTCCTTCCAACACGGCGACCAGTGAGGGGCCGTGTGATTCTCCGGCGGTGATCCAGCGCAACACCCTCCGATCCTCCCATGTCGCTTTCGATCGCTGTGCGTCACCTGCCCAGGCTGGCGCCGGGTACCGCGGCGACCAACCAGGTGGCCGCGAGCATGCCTGGGCCGTGCGGCACGCCGCGGGCCGAGTGGGTTACCGCCGCGAGCAGGGCGGTGATCACGGCCGCCAACGCCGCGGCGAGGATCAGCGCGGGCCAGCCGAGCGCGCCGAGCACCGCGCCCAGGCTGCCGGACAGCTTCACGTCACCCTGGCCGAGCGAGCGTGGCGACAGGCCGTGTACCAGGGCATGAGCGCCACCGAACAGCGCCGAGCCCACCAACGCGCCGGTGCCGAGCCGGCCGGCCGGACCGAGCGCGGCCGCCACCGCGAGCGCGCCGCCCAGTGCCGGATAGCAGGCCAGGGTGAGCGCGTCCGGCAGCCGGCGTTGGGCGAGATCCACCGCCGCCAGGCACACGCCGAACGCGGCGAGCAGCAATGGCACCGGCAACCACCAGGCCGGCATCCCGCCGACCGCCCAGCGCCAGCCCGCCAGTGCCCAGCAGGCCGCCACGCTCAGCTCACACCACGGCGGATGGAACACCGCGCCGCGGCGCAGCCGACCGAGCAGCCACCGGCCGCCCAGGCCGACGAGCATGCCGGAGACCAGGAAACCGGTGATGACCAACGGGAGGAACGGGGTCGAGAACTGATCAAGATGACTCATGCCGTCATGGTGCGGCGATCCGCGACCGCTGTCGAACCGCTGTCCACAGGCCATTCGGTTGTCCACAGGCGCCGCGAAACCACGTGACAACGGAGTCAGGGCGGCGAGATCATCACAGCGGAAGCGGAAGGGTGGTTCCAGTGATCCCCCGGTGTGCGTCGCGCAGCGCGTCACGCATCGCCTCGCGGGGCGCGGGTAGTCCGGTGAACTGCTCGACCTGACCGAATGCCTGGTGCAGCAACATGTCCAGGCCGGTGCCGAGCCGGCGGCCCCGGCGTTGGGCCGCGAGGGAGAGGGCGGTGGGCCATGGGTGATACACGACGTCGAGCAGGCAGCTCGCCTCGGCGAGCTGGTTGGCGAACGGGTCGGCCACCCCCGCCGGCACGGTGCTGATCAGCACGGCGGATTCGGCCGCGAGCGCGGCGAGGTCCACTTCGGACCAGCTACGCAGGATGAGCTTCATGCCGACGCGCTCGGCGGTGGCCACGGCTTCGGCGGCGCGGGCGGGCTCGCGCACGACCATGATCACCGCTGACAGCCGCAGCTCGGCCAGTGCGGCGAGTGATGCCTGCGCGGTACCGCCGGCGCCCAGCAGGAGGGCGGTCGCGCCATCATGCGGCCGGTAGCCGGCGGCGGCGGTGAGCGCTCCGACCACGCCGTCCACGTCGGTGCTGTCCGCCCGCCAGCCGCCGGGGATCGGCACCAGGGTGTTGGCGGCGCCGACGGCCGCTGCCCGTTCGGTGACCTCGCTGGCCAGGGCGAGCGCGGCACGCTTGTCCGGCATGGTGACCGACAGGCCGGCCCATTCCGTGCCCAGGCCGGCGACCAGCGAGTGCAGTGCCTCGGCGGCGCAGTCGATCCGGTCGTACCGCCAGTTCGCCAGGCCCAGCGCCCGGTAGGCGGCGGTGTGCAACACGGGTGAGAGGGAGTGCGAGATCGGCCGGCCCACGACGGCGGCGCGGCGGCCTGACGAATCGTCGGTCACGCGGTCCGTCCTAGTAGACACCGTTCGCCTGGGCCAGTCGGTTGCTCTGCTGATGTCCCGCCAGCGTGGTGTCGAAGCAGGATGTGCCGTTCTTCTGGCACACCACGAAGTACAGCCAGGGGCCGGCGACCGGCTGCTCCGCGGCCTCGATGGCGGCGGTGGCCGGGCTGGAGATCGGCGTCGGCGGCAGCCCGGCGATGTCGTAGGTGTCGTACGGGCCGGCCTGCGCCCGCCACGCCACCGGAGTGGACATGGCCGGACGGTTGAGCGCGTAGTCGATGGTGGAGTCGAGGCTGAGCTTGTTCACGCTGGGATCGCTGTCCGCGAGCCGGTTGTAGAGAACCCGCGCGACCTTGGGCATGTCGCCGGGCGTACCGGACTCGCGTTCCACGATCGACGCGATGATCAGCACCTGGTAGGGCGAGAATCCCGATCCCGAGCCGCCGACCGAGGACAGCCCGGCCGCCTGCAACTGGGTGTCGGACTGCGCCATGATCCGCTGCAACGTCTGCACGGCCGTCTCGCCCGGCTTGATGTTGTAGATGCCCGGCGAGATCAGGCCCTCAAGCCGGTGCTTCGGGTCCACGCCGGACACTGCCTGCTGCGCCCAGTCCGGCACGCCGAGCTGGGCGGGCGAGGTGTTCTCGATCGCCTGGCGCAGCGAGTCGACCGTCAGGCAGGTGCGCCTGCCGTTGAGCGTCGCGCAACTGCCGGACGCGATGGTCGACAGGATGCCGGGGGTGACCTTGCCGTCCATCGACGTGGTGTCGTCGAGCTGCGTTCCACTGTGCACGTCGAGCTGACCCACCCGGCTGGACGAACTGGTCAGCATGTCCACCGCCGCCGCGCCGGACATCTGCCGCTTGAGCTCGTAGAAGCCGGGCTGCACGCCGCCCAGCTGCGAGTTGTCGCGGCCGGCCTTGACGAACGCGTTGGCGCTGGCCACGACGCCCGCGTCCTGCAGGTCGTTGCCGATGTCCCGGATGGTCGAGCCATCGGTGATCTGGACGATCAGGTCCGTCGTCCCGGATCCGCTGTAGTCGGGGTAGTAGCCCAACCCGGCGATCTGCAGCACACCGAAGCCCGCGCCACCGACGATCAGCAGGAAGGCGACCAACACGATGGTCCAGCGCAGTCTCCGGCGCTTGCGACGGTGGGCTTTGGCCGACGGGTCCGACCCATCGGAGTCGACGGGGCCGTCATGCTCCTCGTCGTACCCGTCCTCGTCCTCATACTCGTCCGAGTAGTCGTCGTAGTCGTCGGAGTATTCGTCGTCATACCGGTCATCGGCGTCGTACCGGTCAGGCTGTTGCCGGTCACGCTGTTGCTGGCCACACTGTTGCCGGTCGTTTCGGCTGTCGCGACCGTTCCGGGGATGTCTGTGCGCGCCGTAGTCCTGGTCGTCCGCCAGGTCGCCGAACAGATCGAGACCGTCATTCACCGTGGGCCGCCCGAGCGTCGAGCCAGGACTGGAGGATCTCCACGGCGGCGGCCTGATCGATCACGGCTCGCTGCCTGCGGCCCCGGACACCGCGTTCGGACAGCATGCGGGCGGCGCTGACGGTGGTGAGCCGCTCGTCGGTCAGCCGCACCGGAACCGGTGCGATGCGGCGGGCCAGTTCCTCGGCATAGCGCACGGCGATCTCGGCCGCCGTCCCGTGCCGGCCAGCAAGGGTCCTGGGCAGGCCCACCACCACCTCCACGACGTCATGCTCGCGAACCAGCCCGGCTAGCTCGTCGAAGTCATGACCGCCTTCCGCGTCCCTCGAAAGGGTAACGAGTGGAGTAGCAAGCACCGGCCCGGGATCACTGAGGGCAACGCCGACTCGGACAGAGCCGACATCGACCCCAAGACGCCTCCCCCGACCGGGGTCGTCGACACCAGGTCGATCGGGCTGCCGATCGGGCCGCACGGATCCGTCAGTCCCCACGTCCGCCACGCGGAACAGTGTCCGCCATGCCCTCAGGCGGTGGCGACGCGGGCCAGTTCGGAGCGCAACGCCTCGATCGCGTCGGCGACCCCGGCCGGGTTGGACCCACCGCCCTGCGCCAGATCCGGCTTGCCGCCGCCCCGGCCGCCCACCGCGGGACCGAACACCGGAACCAGCGCGCCCGCCTTCAGGCCACGGTCACGTCCGGCCGCCGTCGTGGCTACCGCGAACGACACCTTGCCGTCGTCGGCGGAGAACAGCGCCACCACCGCGGGCCGGCCATCCAGCCGGGTGCGGACCTCGGTGGCCAGGCTGCGCAGGTCGGCGCCGCTCACCCCGTCCGGCAGGGCGGCCGCGACCAGCGCGGTGCCGTGCACGTCCTCGGCGCCGGCGGCCAGGTCACCCGCCGACGACAGCAGCTGGGCGCCGCGCAACTTCGCCAGCTCACGCTCGGCCACCCGCAGCTTCTCGACGGTCTGCCCGATGCGCTCCGGCAGATCCTCGGGACGCGCCCGGAACTGCTCGGCGAGCTGGCTGACCAGCACGTGTTCGCGGGCCAGGAACCGGAAGGCGTCCAGGCCGACCAGCGCCTCCACCCGGCGTACGCCCGAACCGATGGACGCCTCGGACAGCAGCTTGACCACGCCGAGCTCGCCGGACCGGTGGACGTGCGTGCCACCACACAGTTCCTTGGAGTAGTCCCCGATGGTGACCACCCGGACGGCGTCGCCGTACTTCTCGCCGAACAGCGCGATCGCACCCGACTTCCGGGCCTTCTCCATCGACATGACCTCGGCCCGCACGTCGAGGTCGGCCAGCAGCACGTCGTTGACCTCGTCCTCCACGTCGGAGAGGACGCTCGGCGGCACCGCGCCGGTCGGCGAGGTGAAGTCGAACCGCAGCCGGCCTGGGGCGTTCAGCGAGCCGGCCTGGGCGGCCTTGTCGCCCAGCGCCCGCCGGATCCCGGCGTGCACCAGGTGGGTCGCGGTGTGCGAACGGGACACCGCGCGCCGCCGGGCCACCTCGACCTCGGCCTGCACGGCGGCATCGAGGGTGACTTCGCCGGAGCGCACGATCGCCCGGTGCACGGTCAGCCCGGGGACCGGCCGCTGCACGTCGTACACGTCGAGAACGGCACCGCTGTCGGTGACGATCCGTCCGTGGTCCGGCTCCTGGCCACCGCCCTCGGCATAGAACGGCGAACGGTCCAGGATGACCTCGACATCCTCCCCGGCACCGGCCGCCGGCACCGGCTGGCCGTTGGCGAGCAGCCCGGTGATCCGCGCCTCGGCGGCGAGATCGATGTAGCCGAGGAACGTGGTGGGGCCATGCTGGTCGAGCACCGCACGGTAGGCGGAGGCGTCGCCGTGACCGGTCTTGTGCGCGGCGGCGTCGGCCTTGGCCCGCTGCCGCTGCTCGGTCATCAGCCGGCGGAAGCCCTGCTCGTCGACCGACAGGCCCTGCTCGGCCGCCATCTCCAGGGTCAGGTCGATGGGGAAGCCGTAGGTGTCGTGCAACTGGAACGCCTGGTCACCGGGCAGCACCGTGCCACCGGCGGCCTTGATGTCGGACACCGCGAGGTCGAAGATCCGCGAACCGCTGGTCAGGGTGCTGAGGAAGGACTCCTCCTCCGCCTTGACGACGGCCTCGATCCGGCCGAAGTCCCTGGCCAGCTCCGGGTAAGAGGGGCTCATCTCGTCCCGCACGGTGGCGGCGAACTCGGCCAGCACCGGTTCCTTGACGCCGAGCAGCCGGGACGAGCGCACGATGCGGCGCAGCAGCCGGCGCAGCACGTAACCGCGCGCCTCGTTGCTGGGCACGACACCGTCACCGACCAGCATGACCCCGCTGCGGGCATGGTCGGCGATCACGCGGAACCGCACGTCATCGGCCTGGTCGGCGCCGTACCGGCGACCGGACAGCTGCTCGGCGCGGGTGATGACCGAGCGGATCAGGTCGGTCTCGTAGACGTTGTCGACGCCCTGCAGCAGCGAGGCGACACGCTCGACGCCCATGCCGGTGTCGATGTTCTTCGCCGGCAGTTCACCGAGGATCGGGTAGTCCTTCTTGGTGCCACCCGCGCCGCGCTCGTTCTGCATGAAGACGAGGTTCCAGATCTCCAGGTACCTGTCCTCGTCGGCGACCGGCCCACCGGGCCTGCCGTGTTGGGCGCCGCGGTCGTAGTAGATCTCCGAACAGGGGCCGCACGGGCCGGGAACGCCCATCGACCAGAAGTTGTCCTCGACGCCACGGCGCTGGATCCGCTCGGACGGCAGGCCCGCGATCTTCGACCAGAGCTCGATCGCCTCCTCGTCGTCCTCGTAGACCGTCACCCACAGGCGTTCCGGGTCGAACCCGTATCCGCCGTCGGCGACCGACGAGGTGACCAGGTTCCAGGCGTGGCCGATGGCGCCTTCCTTGAAGTAGTCGCCAAACGAGAAGTTGCCGGCCATCTGGAAGAAGGTGAGGTGCCGGGTGGTCTTGCCAACCTCCTCGATGTCGCCGGTGCGCACGACCTTCTGGATGCTGGTGGCCCGCTTGTACGGTGGCGGCACCTGGCCGAGGAAGTACGGCTTGAACGGCACCATGCCGGCGTTGACGAACAGCAGGTTGGGGTCGTCCACGATGAGCGGCGCGCTGGGCACGACGGTATGGCCGGCCCGCGCGAAGTGATCGCGGAAACGCTTGATGATCTCGTGAGTCTGCACGGCTTACTTTCCTTGGAACCGGGTGTGGGGACGCAGCATGGAACGCACTGTGGGAACGCGGCGAGCGGCCGGATCAGCCGCTCGCCCGGCGCGCTCGCCCGGCACTGCCG
>DASVLX010000156.1:0-13725 GCA_036384655.1 Pseudonocardiaceae bacterium | reverse complement strand
ACCGATATGATGCTGGACTCAGAGTCCCATTCCGGAACTCTGAACAAGAACCCGGCGATTCAGATAGCGTCCAAGACGGGTACCGCCGAGCACGGTACCGACCCGAAACACATCCAGCCGTACGGCTGGTATGTGGCGTTCGCGCCGGGGCACGACATCGCGGTGGCCGTCGTGGTCACCGCGGGCGGGTCCTACGACCTCGCCACGGTGGGCGCCAGGGTGGCCGGGCCGGTGGGTCGGGCCATGATCAACGCGGCGGTCGGGGGGTAGCGGCGGTGATGGGATGTTGACGTCCGGACAGCTACTCGCCGACCGTTACCGGCTGACCCGTCGGATCGCCGTCGGCGGGATGGGTGAGGTCTGGGAGGGCGCGGACACCCGGCTGGACCGGAAGGTCGCCGTCAAGGTGCTCAAGCCCGAACTGTGCGGCAACGCCGAGTTCCTGCACCGGTTCCGGGCGGAGGCCAAGACCACCGCCTCGCTGAACCATCCCGGCATCGCGGCCACGCACGACTACGGCGAGATCGCCTCCGAGCCGGACGGCCCGGCGGACACCGCCTACCTGGTGATGGAGCTGGTCGAGGGCGAACCGCTGGCGGCGATCCTGTCCAGGGTCGGCCGGCTGTCCGCCGACACCACCCTGGACATCCTGGAGCAGGGTGGACACGCACTGCAGGCCGCGCATGAGCGTGGTTACGTGCACCGGGACATCAAGCCCGGCAACATCATGATCAGCACCGCGCCCAACGGCGCGATCACCGTGAAGCTCACCGACTTCGGCATCGCCAAGGCCGCGGACTCGGTGCCGGTCACCAGGTCGGGCATGGTGATGGGAACCGCCCACTACGTCGCGCCCGAGCAGGCCATCGGTCAGCAGGCCGAACCGGCCAGCGATGTGTACTCGCTGGCCGTGGTGGGCTACGAGTGCCTGGCGGGGCACCGGCCCTTCCTGTCCGAGAACGCGGTCACGGTGGCGATGATGCACATCCGCGATGTGCCGCCGCCGCTGCCGCCGGACGTTCCGCCGGGCGCCCGGGCGTTGATCGAGGCGACCCTGGTCAAGGACCCTCGGCAGCGGTACGCGAACGGCGGCGAGTTCGCCGCCGCGGTGGCCGCGGTGCGGGCCGGGAGGCCGCTGCCCCTGCCGTCCGGTCTGGTCGCGGCGAGCCTCCCCGGCCAGCCGATGCCGGTCATGCCGCCGCCGGGGGTGGTGCAGCCCATGGCGCCACCGATGGCTCCGCAGGTGCCGGCGATCCCTGTGCAGTCGTCCACTCCTCCGCAGCCGCGATCCCCGATGCCCGCCCAGATGTCTGGCCAGATGCCGGCACTGCCGGGCCAGGCGCCAGTCTCGGGGCCGCTACAGATGCCGCTGTCAGCACCGGCGCGGGTGCGGCCGCCGGGTGCGGAGCCCGCCACCGGACCGGTGGCCGTGCCGTTCGGCGTTGGGCCTGGGCCCTTCGCTCCCGTGGCGCGCCGCCGGATGGTGTGGTGGCCCTTGATCGTGGTGGTCGTGTTGATCGTGGCCGGCCTGCTGGTGTGGCTGGCATTCACGGTGACCGACGCCCTGCGCGACTCGTCGAACACCGGACCGAATCAGCACCGCCCGCTCGGCTATGGCTCCAGTTATGGGTCTGGCGGATCAGCGGTCGTCATTCGGGCGGACACGGGCCGTAGCGAAACCATGATCCGGGACGACGCATCTATCAGAGTATGGACGCAGGCATGATGTACCAGCGAACGTCAACGAGAAGTTGGGCCACGCACCGATGACCACTCAGCGACTGCTGTCCAACCGCTACGAGCTGGGTGACACGCTCGGTTATGGCGGCATGTCCGAGGTACACCGCGGCCGCGACGTGCGGCTCGGCCGCGACGTCGCGGTCAAGGTGCTGCGTGCCGACCTCGCCCGGGACGCGACGTTCCAGGAGCGGTTCCGGCGCGAGGCGCAGAACGCGGCCGCGCTGAACCACCCGGCGATCGTCGCGGTCTACGACACCGGCGAGACCCGCACCGAGTACGGCCCGCTGCCGTACATCGTGATGGAGTTCGTTGACGGCCAGACGCTGCGTGACATCGTGAAGTCCGAGGGACCGCTGCCGGGCAAGCGCGCCATGGAGGTCATGGCCGATGTGTGCGCCGCGCTCGACTTCAGCCACCGGCACGGCATCGTGCACCGGGACGTCAAACCGGCGAACATCATGATCACCAGGGCCGGCGCGGTCAAGGTGATGGACTTCGGTATCGCCCGGGCGGTCGCCGACGGCCAGGCCTCCGTCACCCAGACCGCCGCGGTGATCGGCACCGCGCAGTATCTCTCCCCGGAGCAGGCCCGCGGCGAGGCCGTGGACGCCCGCAGCGACGTGTACGCGGCCGGCTGCGTGTTGTTCGAGCTGCTGACCGGGGAGCCACCGTTCACCGGTGATTCGCCGGTGGCGGTCGCCTACCAGCACGTCCGGGAGGACCCCAAGCCACCGTCGGCGCTGAACCCGCGGGTGAACCCGGCCCTGGACGCCATCGTGCTCAAGGCGATGGCCAAGAACCCGGCCAACCGGTACCAGTCCGCCGCCGAGATGCGCGCCGACCTGGTCCGCGTGCTCGCCGGCCAGCGGCCGGTCGCACCGACCGTGATGACCGACGAGGTGCGGACCTCCGTGCTCAACGCCGGCCGGCCCACCGAGGTGATGGGCAGCGGGCGGCATCGACCGACGCCGCCGGCGGAGGACGAGTACTACGACGACGGTTACGACGCCGAGGAGGACAGCCGCCGACGCCGCCGCAAGGGCTGGCGGATCGTGCTGATCGTGCTGGCCGCCGCGGTCGTCGTTGGCGTGTTGGCCTGGTTGGTCAGTGGGCTGCTCGGTGGCAACGACAACGGCAATGTGAGCGTGCCGAACGTGGTTGGCCAGTCCCAGTCGGCCGCCGTCGCCGCGGTCAGCCAGAGCCCCTACAACCTCAAGCCGACCATCAGCAACGTGCCCTGTCCGGGCACTCCCGGTGGCACGGCCCCGACGACGACATCCGCACCGTTCCAGTGCAACGATCCAAGCCAGGTCGGCAAGGTACTGGGCACCAACCCGAGTGGCGGCACCAGCGTGTCGCCCGGCTCGGCGATCACGCTGTACATCGGCGTGGCACCGGGCAGCGTCGCGGTGCCGTCACTGACCGGGAAGACACAGGCCGACGCGACCACGGCGATCCAGCAGGCCGGCCTGACGCTGGGCACGGTGCAGAACCAGGCCACCACGGACTCCACGATGATCGGCAAGGTCATCGCGCAGTCGCCCAACGCGGGCATTCAGGTGCAGGCGGGCGCGGCGATCAGCATCACGATCGGCACCGCGCCGCCGATGGAGACCGTGCCGGACGTCACGAACCAGACGGAGAGCGCGGCCAAGGCGACCCTGCAGGGCCAGCCCTACCAGTTCCAGGTGAGCACCCAGCAGATCGACAGCAACCAGGCGTCGGGCACGGTGGTGAAGACCAGCCCGGCCGCGGGCGCCCAGGCCTACCAGGGCAGCACGGTCACGATCTACGTGTCCAACGGCAGCCAGAGTCAGATCTCCATGCCCAACATCGTCGGCATGACGAAGAGTCAGGCACAGGCGGCGTTGCAGGCGCAGGGCTGGAAGGGTCAGTTCCAGGTCAGCTACGTGAACACCAACAACTCGGCGCAGGCGAACCAGATCAGTGACCAGACGCCGGAACCGGGTCAGCAGCTGTCCAGCAACCAGACCGTGAGCATCCGGATCTACCAATACAGCCTGATCGGTGGTGGCGGCGGTGGCGGGTCGTCCAGCAGCACGTCACCGACCAGCCCCAGCGGCGGCATCTTCGGCGGCTGACGACCCGGTTCACCCGGCCCGGCGAGCTCGCCGTGGCCCGCGGCTTCAGCCCGCGGCCGCGGCGAGTTCGCGCATACCGGCCTCCAGGCGGTTGACCAGCCCGTCGTCCACCGGGTGGCCGCAGGCGGCCAGCCAGTTCGCGAGCATCCGGTGCCCGCCGTCGGTGAGCACCGACTCGGGGTGGAACTGCACGCCCTCCACCGGCAGCGTGCGGTGCCGCAGGGACATCACCACGCCGCTGTCGGTCCAGCCGGTGATCTCCAACTCGGCCGGGATGCTGTCCCGGCGCACGGTCAGCGAGTGGTAGCGGGTCGCGGTGAACGGGCTCGGCAGTCCGGCGAGCACGCCGACACCGGTGTGGTGGACCTGGCTGGTCTTGCCGTGCATCAGCTCGGCGGCACGCTCGATGACCGCGCCCCAGACGGCCCCGATGGCCTGGTGCCCGAGGCAGACGCCGAGCACCGGCAGTTCTCGCCGCGCGCAGTCGCGGATCACGTCCATGCTGTAGCCGGCCTGTTCCGGCGCGCCGGGACCGGGACTGATCAGCACCCCGTCGGCCCGATCGAGCGTGGCCGCCCGCGACTCGGGCGCCAGCGGCGCCGCGTCGTTGCGATGCACCTCGCATTCGGCGCCGAGCTGCGCCAGGTACTGCACCAGGTTGTAAACGAAGCTGTCGTAGTTGTCGACCACCAGCACGCGCATGCGGTCCAGCCTAAGGGCCAGCCCAGCACCCGCCGTCAACGACTATCCGACGGTCAGGTCGTCACGTTGTTGAACGGCAAGAGTGGCTCGACCAGCGGGAAGATCACGAACAACAGCAGCGCTATCGCCCCGAACACCAGCACGATCGCCAGCGAGATCCGGACCGCGAGCGGACCGGGCAGATGCCGCCAGATCCATTCGTACATCAGCTCTGCTCCCGCATCTCCGGTGGCATGGCGTTGGGGTTGCTCGGGTTCTTCGCGTACTTCTTGACCAGGATGCCGTGCACGATCAACCGTTGGGCGTCCGAGAACTGCGGGTTGCAGGTGGTCAACGTGATCAGCGAGAGCTGCTGCTGCCCGGCCGGCAGGGTGATGCCAGGGTGGTGCGGCACCGGCGCGACCTCGTCGCCCTCGCTGGGCAGCACGATCTCCTGGCCCACGGTCTGCGAGTACACGCCGGTCATGGTCGGCACCTTCGCGTCGCCGTTGGGTCCCTGGCACAGCGCCTGGCTGCCCCGGCTGGTGGACCAGGTCGAGACCTCGTTGGTGAACGGCAGGACCCGGTACACGTACCAGTTGGCGTTGGTTTCGATGACGATCGAGTCGCAGGACTGAAGTAGTCCAATATCGTTGAACGGGTCGCCCTGGCCGACTCGGTGACCGGCCACCGAGAAGTTGCCCGGCTGGCCGGGCAGCGCGGTCCCCTTGTAGTGGCCAGGGCCGATCGCCAGGTCATCCAGGGTGGTGCCCTCGATGACCGTGAAGTGATAGTCGGTGCCGAAGGCGGGGATGTACAGCTCGGCGATACCGCTGCCGTCGGTGAGGTTGTAGTGGTCGGTGCGGGTGTTGCCGTCGGCCCACTGCTGTTCCAGGGCGTTGGTCGCGGAGTTCTGCTTCTGCGCCGAGAAAATGTTCGTGATCCACAGTTGGTAGATCACGAACAGCAGTACCACCATGCCGAAGGTGAGCAGCAGCTCGCCGGACGTGCGGACAGCCTTTCCACTGCCGCCGCCAGCGGTGCGGCCGCCGCGACCGGAGCGCACCGGCGGTTGGGCGGCACCCTTCCGGGTCCGCCGGTCGCGGGAGTCCTCCTCGTCCTCCTCAAGCGGCTCGTCCTCGTAGTCGTCGGCATAGTCGTCGTCCGCGTAGTCATCGCGGTAATCGTCGCGGTAATCATCGGCGTAGTCGGCCCGGTAACCGTTCGCCCGGTAACCATCGTCGCGATAGTCGCCGGCCCGACGGTCCTCGCGGTAGTCCGCCTGTTGCTCGTCAGCTCGGTAGTCGTCAGCGCGGTAATCATCAGGGCGGTAGTCGTCGTAGTCTCCGTCGTCATAGCGGGGGTCGTAGTCCTGCCGGTACGGCGGTTCGACGTAGCTCGTGGGCTGCGAGCCGGCCGGATCCAGGTAGGTGGTGGGTTCGTAGCCCGCGGGCTGGTAGTTCGCGGGGTCCACGTAGCTTGTGGGCTGGGAACCCGCGATGTAACTCGTCCGGGCCGACCCGTTGGCGGTGCCGTTGGGCGCTCCGTTGGCGAGACCGTTCAGCCGACCGTTGGCGCCGGCACCGTTGGATCCGTTGACGGTGCCGTTGAGATTGCCGTTCGGGCCGCCGTTCACGCGGCCGTTGTGATGGCCATTGGTACTGGTACGGCCGTTGAGGCCGGGATCGGGCCCGGCGCCGTGGAAACCGTTGAGGTACTGGGTGGCGCCGGACTGGTCACCAAGTCCACTGTGGCGGCCGTTCTGACCGCCGTTGTGGTAACCATTGTGGCGGCCATTGTGATCACCGTTGTCATCGCCGTACTCGTCCGGATAGCCGGCGGGATCATCCAGGAGGTGTTGGTTCTTGTGATCCAGGATGTCGGCCCGGCTGATGTACGTGGTCGGGTCCTCCACGTCCGGCGGTGGTGGCGGCAAGGGCGGAAGCGAACGCTGTTGTAGCCGTGGATCCGGACGGAGTGGCGGCCGGGGGCGCGAAGCCAGGGGTCGTCCGGCGGCATGCCGGGACGGGGTCGACCGCGGCTGTCCCGGATCCCATGGGCCGGGCTGCTGTTGCCTCACCCTCGAACCTCCGACCTGATACACCGGCGGCACCGGCTGTTCGTGCGCGCCGCCAGTTACGTTAACGTGTTTGCCTGTGAGGTGGTTGTTGCCTGGCTGCGACCACTCTCCGCAACATCAGCCCGGGTGCCGCCGAACGAGGACAAGATGCCCAAGTCCAAGGTCCGCAAAAAGGACGTTTACACGCCTCCGCCCGACCGTCTGACGCCGGTCAAGGCAAAGCTGGCCGGCCCCTCGAATCCCGTCTATGTGGGCGTGATGCTCGCCATGATGGTCATCGGTTTGGCCTGGCTGGTAGTTACTTACCTGGCGTCGGACCAGATCTCCTTCATGTCCGCGCTGGGTTCGTGGAACTTCGCGATCGGCTTCGGGCTGATGGTCGCCGGCCTTCTGATGACCATGCGGTGGCGCTGACACAGCGTAGTACCGGGTCGCCCGGTTCACTCGGGTGAATCCAGCCTGCTATCCGACCGTGTGATTGAGTTCACCCCTATGTCATCGAACGACACCGCTGTAAGTCATCCCCACTGGGGATAACTCCTGTGGATAACTCAACTTTCAGTAGCGCACCGCAGGTGGCGTGGTCACCCAGCCCGGTCGTGGTCGGGCTGGGTTGGCTACTCGGCGCCGGTGCGCTGGCCTGGACGGTTCTGGGCACGTCACCTCCCGGCCAACTACTCACCGGAGTGGCGGCGATCGCCCTCCTGCTGCTCGCCAGCTACGGCACGGTGGCCCGGCCCCGGCTGGCCGTCGACAGCACCGGCATCGCGGTCCGCCAGATGACCAGCCGTCGGCACTGGCCGTGGCGGTCGGTGCGGATCTCGGTTTCCCGCTACCGCCGGTTCGGCCGGCAGGTGGCCCTGCTGGAGATCGATGGCGAGGATGACGACGGCATGGAGCGACTGGCCGTGCTCGGCCGATTGGATCTGGGCGCGGACCCGGAGGACGTGATCGTGGTGCTACGCCAGCGCCGGCCACGCCGACTGCCGCCCGGCGCCCAACCCTCCCGCTGACGGAGATCCGCTCAGGAGACCAGCGGCGCCAACACGAACGCGCGACTCGCGATCGCCGCGACCAGCAGCACGAACACCACCAGCCCGGAGCCAACCTGCCAGGCCAACCGGCTACTGCGCGGCGTGTACAGGAGCAACGCGGTGAACAACATCCCGGCGGCCAGGCCTCCCAGGTGACCAACCCACGAGATGTTCGGGATCGCGAAACTCAACACCACGTTGATGGCGATCCAGCTGATCACCGAGCCCGGGTTCTGCCTGAGCTTGAGGGCCACCACAAGCAGGCTGCCCATCAGGCCGAACACCGCCCCGGACGCGCCGGCCACCCCGCTGAACGGGCTGGCGAACAACATCACCGACGCGCTGCCGCCGAGCATCGACAGCAGGTACAGCACGATGAACCGGGTTCGGCCCAGCATCGGCTCCAGACTGCGGCCGATCACCCACAGCGCGACCATGTTCATCGCGATGTGCAGCGGGCCCAGGTGCAGGAAGCCGGATGTCACGACCTCCCACCACGATCCGGTGGCGACGAAGACCGGCACCAGCTCCAGCCGCTCGAAGAACGTCGACTGGTAGTTCTGGATCGGGCTGTTGGCGATGACGGCGGTGAGCGCGTACATCGCCACGTTGAGCCCCACCAGGACGCTGGTGACCACCGGCCTTCGGGCACTCGCCGTGCTCACGGCGGTCGGCCGTGCCCGGCGCACGCCCTTCTGGCCGGACTTCACACAGTCCACGCACTGGTAGCCGACCGACGCCTCACGCAGGCACTCCGGACAGGCAGGCCGGTCACACCGGCTACACCGCAGGGCGGTCTGCCGGTCGGGATGCCGCACGCAGTACGCCGGAGCGGCCGGCCCACCGATGGGGCCGGCCGGCGGGATCGACGACGGCGGTTGTGATGGCTGACCGGGTTGCTGAGGCGCGGTCACCGATCCCCCATTCTCTCCGTGTGGTGTTGTCGGCTCCCAGGGTTCCACTCAGGCGCGTTCGACGGTGACCTTTTCGATCACGACGTCGTCCAGCGGGCGATCGCCCGACCCGGTCGGCAGAGCGGCGATGGCGTCGACGACGTCCCGCGACTGCTGGTCGGCGACCTCGCCGAAGATGGTGTGCTTGCGGTCCAGCCAGGTCGTCGGCGCGACCGTGATGAAGAACTGAGATCCGTTGGTGTTCGGGCCGGCGTTGGCCATCGCCAGCAGGTACGGCCTGTCGAACCGCAGTTCCGGGTGGAACTCGTCGGCGAACCGGTAGCCAGGGCCACCCCGACCGGTACCGGTCGGGTCGCCACCCTGGAGCATGAATCCGCTGATCACACGGTGGAAGATCGAACCGTCGTAGAACGGCCCGGAGTTGCCTTGCCGCGCGTTCGGCTGCGAGTAGTCCTTGGTGCCCTCGGCCAGCCCGACGAAGTTCCGCACCGTCTTGGGCGCGTGGTTTTCGAACAGGTTCAGCCGGATGTCGCCCTGCGAGGTGTGCAGGATCACCTTCAACGGCGACGAGGCGCTCGGTGCGTTGCTGTCTGCTGCCACTTGGCCATCGTGCCATCCAGTGCGAGAAGCGCGCAGACGGGGCAGGATCGACGGCGTGGCAGGCCAGCGGACGCATCCTGAACACACCGGAAATGGATGAAGGTGAAGCCCATGACCAAGGCTGCCGAGATCACTTCGGGGGAGATCGGCGCGCGCGTGCGGTCCAAGGGGATTGATGTGGCCAAGGCCGGTCGGGACCGGGCTCTGCGCGCGGCTGCCGCCGCCGACCAGGCCCTCACCGAGCGCGGCCTGGCTCCGCAGCGGCTGGCCGAGGCGCTGGCGGAGAACGCCGACATGGCCCGCGAGGAGCTCGCCCTGCTCAGTGAGCGGACCCGGAAGCGTATCGCCGCGAACGCCAAGCGCACCCGAGCCGATCTCGACCGGATCGCCGAACGTGCCCGCAGGTCGCGGGCCGAGGTGGAGAGGCGGGCCGCGAAGGCAGCGGCGGTGGCGAAGACCGGACGCCGTCGGCGCTGGCTCTGGTTGCTCGCCCTGGGCGCCATCGCGGCCGTGGTGGTCATCGCCGTGCGCGGCACCCGCTCATCGGGCCGGACGGCACCGGTGATGTCGCTCAACGGCACTCGCGAAAGCACCGAGGACGAACAGTCAGAGCCGCGCGACCCATTCACCGACGAGATCCAGCAACACCACCAGTGACCAGCGGGTTGGGGTCGTCGTTCCACGTGGAACGACGACCCCAACGGCTGTCCGCCCCGAGCGCCGTGGCTACAGGCCGAGGTTGGTGACGGTGTCCTCGGTGATGACCCGGGCCTTGATGGTCTGAGCCTGGTTGGTGGTGACGATGACCGCCTCGCCGCCCTTCGAGACCGCGTACACCGCGCCGGAGCTGGTGGACTGGTAACCGCCGGACCAGCCGGTCGGTTCACTCGCCGGGCTGGCCGAGGACGTCGGCGCCGCCTTGTTGACCAACCCCTGCGCGACATCGGTCGTGCCGCTGTAGACCCGAACGGTCATCTGCAGTCCGCCGTCCGGCCGGTAGAAATAGCAGACCCGGTCCGACGGATCGGACTCGTTGATCTTCACGCTGCCCACGTGCTGCCCGTTGGCGTCCTCCACGGTGGTGCTCTTCAGGAAAGAGCAGGACGCCGTCTGCGCGGGTGGTGGGATCGTCGGCAGATTGATGGTCGGCTGGTTGGCATCCGTGGATGCGGATGTGTCGGACGATCCCAGCGGACCACACGCGGCCAACAGGCCGAGGGCCGGCACCAGGATCAGAACAACTCGCCTCATAGGCGCGGTAGTCAACCAGATGAACATCGGACTCCGATCAGGCCCACCTCCCTACCGGCCGATCGCGTCATCGACGCTGGTCATGGTGATCCCACCGGCCAGCCATCACGTGTCGTGGAACACGTCGGTAAGCCGCCGGCGACCGTCTCGGTAGGCTCCACCTGATCCGGTTGGGACGGTGAGGCGTGTCGGCAGCGGTGAGCCACCGATTGGCGCGGTGGGCGGCCCGGCTGGTCGCCGTGCTCGCCGTCGCCATCGGACTGTTGGCCATGCACGGCGATTTCGTGCCCACCGGACTGCCGGCCATGCCCGCCGCGGCGATGTCCACCGGAACGGCGACGACGGCGACAGTGACAGAGGCGATCCCGGGCGCCGCGTCGATCTGTTCGCTGCCGGACGAGTCGGTCGCCATGCCCTCGGCGATGCCGGGCCCGATGGGCTGTCCCGGAATGCTCGCCGGCGGCGAGACATATCCGGTGGTCGCGTGCGCGCCAGCCCGGCTTCACTCGCCACCGCCCACCAACGGATCAACCATCCAGGCGGCCGTCGCGGACACGGGATTCGGTCGCGCGCGCCCGGAAGTACTGCGGACCTGATCGGGCCACGGGCGCCGCGTCACAGCGTCACAGCGGCCCGCCCGCTCCGGTTTTCCCGGTCCTGTTCCCCCGTCCTCCGGAAGTGATCTCGTATGTCCTCATCGAACCCCTTCACCTCACCGGTGTCCCGCCGATGGTTCCTCGCCGGCACCGGAGCAGTCGCGGCGATGGGCGCGCTCACGGCCTGTGGCTCCCAGAGCGGCTCGGCGGTGAACTCACCGACCGGCTCGTCGGCTCGCGACTACACGCTCACACCGAAGGTCGCGCGGATCGATCTCGGTGGCCCGACCGTGCAGACCTGGACCTACGGCGACGGCCTGCCCGGGCCGCTGCTACGCGGCAAGGTCGGCGAGGTACTCCGGGTGAGCGTGAAGAACCAGCTGCCCACCGACACCACCGTGCACTGGCACGGCCTGGCGGTACCGAACGCCATGGACGGCGTGCCGGACGTCACCCAGCCCACCATCGCCGCCGGCAAGTCGTTCGACTACCAGTTCGCCCTGCCGCAGCCCGGAACGTACTGGTATCACTCACATGTCGGAGTGCAGATCGACCGTGGCCTGTACGGGCCGCTGATCATCGACGACCCGCGGGAGTCCGGCGACTACGACGTCGAGTGGATCGTGCTGCTGGACGACTGGATCGACGGCACGGGGACCACACCGGACCAGGTCCTTGCCGAACTCAAGGCCGGTCGGATGCCCGGCATGCCCGACATGGCGAACATGCCCGGAATGATGGGTCCAGGATCGGCGGTACTGGGCGGCGACGGCGGTGATGTCAGCTATCCGCACTACCTGCTCAACGGGAAGGTGCCGACGGCACCGGTGACGTTCTCGGCCAAGCCCGGCCAGCGAGCCAGGATCCGCATCATCAACGCCGGCGGCGACACCGCGTTCCGGGTGGCGCTGGGCGGGCACCGGCTCACCGTGACACACACCGACGGCTACGCGGTCCAGCCGGTGGAGGTCGACACCCTGCTGATCGCGATGGGCGAACGCTACGACGTCGAGGTCACCCTGGGAGACGGTGTGTTTCCGTTGGTGGCGGTGGCCGAGGGCAAGAGTGGCCAGGCGCTGGGCGTGGTGCGCACCGGCTCCGGTGCCGTCCCGGCGGCCACCGCGACACCCGCCGAACTGTCCAGGCAACTGCTGTCCTATTCGGACCTCAGGGCAACCGGCGGAGCCGTACTGGCCGAACGCACGCCGGATGTCACATACGATCTCGTGCTGGGCGGCCAGATGATGCCGTACCAGTGGACGATCAACGGCAGCACCGACTACCCGGCGCTGAAGGTTCGCAAGGGGCAGTACGTACGGCTGCGATACCGCAACACGACGACCATGTACCACCCGATGCACACCCACGGACACACCGCCGCGCTGCGCCAGACCGGTCAGCCGACCGGAACCAGCGGACCGCGCAAGGACACCGTGATCGTCCTACCCGGACAGACCGTGGTCGCCGACCTGGAGGCGAACAATCCCGGTGAGTGGATGCTGCACTGCCACAACGCCTATCACGCGGTCTCCGGCCTGATGACGATGTTGTCGTACCAGAGCTGACGCCGCCGGCCGGTCGGCCCTCCGGTCACAACCGGGGGTCGACCGGCTCGGACTCCAGCGCCAGGACGGCGAAGACGCATTCGTGGACGCGCCACAACGGCTCGCCACGGACGACACGATCGATCGACTCCAGGCCGAGGGCGTACTCGCGCAGCGCCATCGACCGTTTGTGCCCGAGGCCGCGCTCCCGCAGCCGCTCCAGGTTCGCGGGCTCGGTGTAGTCGGGTCCGTAGATGATCCGCAGGTACTCGCGACCACGCACCTTCAGGCCGGGCTGGACGAGCCTCTTGCGACCGGTCACCAGGTTCGCGGCGGGCTTGACGACCATGCCCTCACCGCCGGCACCGGTGAGCTCCTGCCACCATCGGGCACCCGCGTCGACGGACTCCGGGTCGGTGGTGTTCACGTACAGCCGTCGGGTCGTGGTGAACATCTTGGGGTCGGCGGCCACCAGCCGGTCGGCGGCAGCGAGGTGCCAGCTGTGCGGTTGCCGCTGATGCGCCTGTCCCTCGGACGCCAGCACCTGGAAAACAGCGAGACGGACCCCCGTGATCCCGTCCGTCTCCCAGCGGTAGCGCCGGTACGCGGCGGTGAAGGCCTCGGCGTTGACCACGCGGGCGCGAGTCCGATCGAGCAGATCCGCGACATCCCGGCCGGCCGCGCTGGCCTGTTCGAGTATCTGGACCGCGACCGGCAGCGCGGCCCGGGCGGCCGCACCCACAGCGGCGTACTGGTCGCGCAGCAACTGCTCGGCCTTCGCCGACCACGGCAGCAGCTCGGCGTCCAGCAGCAGCCACGACGAGCCCAGCTCGTCGAACAGGCCGGCACCCTCCACCGCAGCACGAATCCGGTCCAGCAGTTGACCGGTCAGCGCCGATCCGAAGAACGGCCGGCCGGTTCGTGTCCACACGGCGCCAGCACCAAGGTCACCGGCCATATCACCGCCAAAGTCACCGGCCATGTCACCGCCGGACACCCCGAACCGGGCCCGCGCCGACCGTGCGTCACGACAGACGAGGACGACCGCGCGCGACCCCATGTGCTTCTCCTCGCACACCACCTGGTCGACGCCGTCCGCCCGGTAGGCATCGAACGCCTGATCCGGGTGCTCCAGAAGATCCGGCCGGGTCGAGGTGGCGACCGGACTCATCGTCGGCGGCAG
>DASVLX010000155.1:0-76123 GCA_036384655.1 Pseudonocardiaceae bacterium | reverse complement strand
CGCCCGCAACACTCGGTAGACACCGGAGAACCCACCGGACACCCGCTCGGTGTCCAGCGCGCCCCTGGTCAGCACGCCATGGCGCTCCAGGAACGCCTCGGCGCGAGCATGCGCCCGCCGGGTCGGATCGGATTCCCGTTCCGGTGCCAGCGACCAGCGGCCGGCAACCGTGGGCGGGCCGAGCCGGCTCGGTGGGGTCGGCCGCGCGACGGTGGCTCGCGCGCGCAGCCGGGCATACCGGCCGCGCGGTGCGCTCCGCCGTGGCTTGTGCGCGGCACCGTGTCCGGACACCAGCGCGCGCAGCGGTGCGAGCGTGTCGTTGCTGACCATGCCGGCCCACACCAGGTCCCACAGCGCCGCGATCAGTTTGTCGTCGTCGACGGTGGACTCGCCCTCGCCGAGCAGGATGGCGCCCACCCGGTCGGCGAGCTGCCGGAAGAACACCGCTCCACCCTCCAAAGCGGACACGATGGCGCGATGAAGCGGCGAGTCGGGAGGGGTTTCGTCGACATCCGGCAGCAGCAGGTCCGCGACGTCGGTGGGTGCCAGGGCGAGCCAGCCGTCACCGCCGGCCAGCGAACCACAACCGGTCCAGGTGACCTCGCCGGTGGCGGTCAGTTCGTCCAGCAGCGCGGGGGAGTATCCGGGCAACCGGGCCGGCAGGATCACCGATTCCAGCGCGCTGGCCGGCAGCGGCGCCCCGGCCAACTGCTCGACGACGTTCAGCGCATCGTCCACCGTCGAGGTGCGCACCGGGCGCAACGCCCGGGTGGAGATCGGCGCGATGCCATGCCAGGACGGCAGGAACCGGCCCAGGGTCGCCGCTTCCACCGGTTCGATCTCGGCCCGCAACCGGGCGAGCGAGGCGCGCCTGAGCCGGCGCAACACCTCGGCGTCGCAATACTCCACCCCTGATGAATCCACTGTGGACCGTAGTGGGCGCAGTTCACCACGTACCAGCCGGCCGGTGCCCACCATTCGGTCGAGCACCCCGGTGACCACCGCGACGCCCAGGCCGAACCGGCCGGCGGCCTCGGCGGCGGTGAACGGGCCGCGACAGCGTGCGTAGCGGACCAGCAGATCACCCAGCGGGTCCGCCACCGGCTCGGTGAACGCGTCCGGCACACCGACCGGCAGTGCCACACCCAGCGCGTCCCGCACCCGGCCCGCGTCCTCGATCGCGATCCACCGTTGCTGGCCGGCGACGCGCACCTCGATCGCGCGCCGGGTGTCGACCAGCTCGGCCAGCCACTCCGGCCGGGCGCCGCGTGCGGCAGCCTCCTCAGTGGACAGATCTCCCAGGAAGCGCAGCAGGTCCGCGGTGCCCTCCAGATCGCGCGCCCGCCGTCCCGGCGACAGGCGTTGCAGGTCCGCCTCGATCTCCGCCAGCACATCCGGGTCCAGCAGTTCGCGGATCGCCTCGGAACCCAGCAACTCGGCCAGCAGCGCGGTGTCCAGCGACAGGGCCGCCGCGCGACGCTCCGCCAGCGGGGCGTCGGTCTCGTACAGGAACATGCCGGCGTAACCGAACAACAGGCTGCGGGCGAACGGTGACGCGGTCGGCGTCTCCACCTCGACGACCCGCACCCGGCGAGTCCGGATTTCCGCCATCAGCTCGCGCAGCCCCGGCACGTCATACACGTCCTGCAGGCACTCCCGCATCGCCTCCAGCACCACCGGGAACCGCTCGTAGCGTCCGGCCACCGCGAGCAGCTGCGCGGAGCGCTGCCGTTGCTGCCACAGCGGCATCCGGCGGTGCGGGTCCCGCCTGGGCAGCAGCAGGGACCTGGACGCGCACTCCCGGAACCGGGCGGCGAACAGGGCCGAGCCGCCAACCTCGGTGACCACCGCCTGCTCCACCTCGTCCGGGTCGAACAGCACGTCCGCGGCGGTGGGCGGCACCGCCGCGCCCTGCTCGTCCACCGTGTCCGGTAGCCGCAACACGATCCCGTCATCGGAATGCGCGGCATGCGCCTGCACACCACGGCGTTCCGCCAGCCGGGCCGCGATCACCAGTGCCCAGGGGGCGTTGACCTGCGCGCCGAACGGCGAGTGCACCACCAGCCGCCAGTCGCCGAGTTCGTCCCGGAACCGCTCCACCACGATCGTCCGGTCGTCCGGGATATGCCGGGTGGCCTCGCGCTGGTCGTGCAGATAGCCAAGCAGGTTGTCGGTGGCCCACTCGTCCAGCCCGGCCGCCGCCGCTCGGGCACGGGCGGTCGGTTCGTCCGCGGCGGCCAGTTCACGTACGAACCGGCCCACCGCGCGGCCCAGCTCCAGCGGCCGGCCTGGTGCGTCGCCCTTCCAGAACGGCATCCGAGCCGGCTGGCCGGGGGCGGGAGTGACGATCACCCGGTCGGGCGTGATGTCCTCCACCCGCCATGAGGACGTGCCGAGCAGGAACACGTCACCGACCCGCGACTCGTAGACCATCTCCTCGTCCAGCTCGCCGACCCGCGAGCCGGCGCCGCGCTCGTCCGGCGGGGTCATCACGGTGAACAGGCCACGGTCCGGGATGGTGCCGCCGGAGGTGACCGCCAGCCGCTGCGCCCCGGGCCGGCCGCGCAGTTCGCCGGTGACCCGGTCCCAGGTGATCCGGGGCCGCAACTCGCCGAACTCCTCGCTCGGATAGCGACCCGCGAGCATGTCCAGCACCGCGTGCAGCGCCGAGTCCGGCAGCGAGGCGAACGGCGCGGCCCGCCGCACCACGCTCGCCAGGTCGGTCACCGACCACGGTTCGACCGAGACCATCGACACCACGTGCTGGGCCAACACATCCAGCGGGTTGCGCGGATACCGCAGTGCCTCGATCTTCCCGGCCGCCATCCGCTCGGCCACCACAGCGCAGGACACCAGGTCACCACGGAACTTCGGGAACACCACACCGCGTGACACCGCGCCAACCTGGTGGCCGGCCCGGCCCACCCGCTGCAGCCCGGATGCCACCGTCGGCGGCGACTCCACCTGGATCACCAGATCCACGGCGCCCATGTCGATGCCCAGCTCCAGTGAGGAGGTGGCGACCACACAGGGCAGCCTGCCGGACTTCAGATCCTCCTCGACCTCGGTGCGCTGCTCGCGCGACATCGAGCCGTGGTGTGCCCGGGCGACCACCGCCGGGGCGCCGTAGGCGACACCGGCCTGGCCGACGGCCTCCGCCGGGTAGTGCCCGACGATGATCTCCTCCTGGCCGGAGGCGAGCTCGTTGAGCCGCGCGGTGAGTCGTTCGGCGAGGCGCCGGGAGTTCGCGAACACGATCGTCGAGCGGTGCGCGAGCACCAGATCGAGGATGCGGCGCTCCACCGCCGGCCAGATCGACGGGCGCTGCCGCCGGCCGCCGCCCGCGGCCGAGCCGACGACCTCCGCCGACTCCTCCGGAGTCTCCGCCGGTGCGGCGACAGGCGAGCCCGGGTCGATCTCGGGTGTCGCCTCCAGTTCGGTGAGGTCCGCGACCGGCACCTCGACCCGCACCTCGACGGTCTTGCCGATCTCCGGCCGGACCACGGTGACCGGCCGGCCGCCGGCCAGGAAGGCGCCGACCTCGTCCACCGGCCGGACCGTCGCGGACAGCCCGATCCGCTGCGCCGGGCCCGAGTCGTCCGGCCCGTCGGCACCGTCGGTGTTGCTGGCGCGCAGCGCGTCCAGCCGTTCCAGCGACAGCGCGAGATGCGCGCCGCGCTTGGTGCCGGCCATCGCGTGTACCTCGTCCACGATCACCGTCCGCACCCCGCGCAGCGACTCCCGGGCCTGCGAGGTGAGCAGCAGGAACAGCGACTCGGGCGTGGTGACCAGGATGTCCGGTGGGGTGCGCAGGAACGACCGGCGCTCCTGGGGCGGGGTGTCGCCGGTGCGCATGCCGACGGTGATGTCCGGTTCCGGCACACCGAGCCGGCGCGCGGCATGCCGGATACCGGCCAGCGGAGCGCGCAGGTTGCGCTGCACGTCCACGGCCAGCGCCTTCAGCGGCGACACGTACAGCACCCGGCAGCGGCGTCGTGGATTGGCGGGCGGGTGCGGCGCGGTCAGCCGATCAAGTGACCACAGGAACGCGGCGAGCGTCTTGCCGGACCCGGTCGGCGCGACCACCAGGGTGTGCGAGCCCGCCGTGATCGCCCGCCAGGCTCCGCGCTGTGCCGGCGTGGGCGCGGCGAAGGCACCGGCGAACCACTCCCGGGTGGCCGGCGAGAACAGCGTCAGCACGTCGGCCGACGGGTCAGTCACGCGCACATCCTTGCCCAGCGCACCGACATCCGGCGTGACTTCCAACGTCCACCGGATCTAGCGCCGGTTGCGCATGTTCCAGAGCGCCCGCACACCGACCAGGATCGCGGCGACCAGCGCCGCGGCGATCGCCAGTTGGCCGGCGAACGAGGACAGCCCGGTTGGGTCGGCGGCGAACAGCACAATCTCGACGATAACCGCGCTCTGTCGGAGGTCGTCGGTAGCCTTGACGGCGATGCGCACCACGGTTTTTCGCAGAATGATGGCCGACGAGTTCGGGACGGTCCGGGCCGAGAGGATCGCCCACGACCACGTCTTCTCCGACCTCGGCGGCGACACGGTCGATCAGGCCCTGGCCTCTGGCATGCCGCCGCAGCGGATCTGGCTGGCCGTCTGTGACGCCTTCGACGTGCCGCCGGAGCGCCGCTGACGAACTTTTCCGAGCTCTTTCCGCCACATCGGCGTGTCGTCGTCTGATCGAACATCTGTTCGTCTACAGTGTGCCTAACGCGATGTGGTAACGACATCAGGCGAGCAGTGGGCACCAGGACCGGACACCAGTAACGGGCACAGCACGAGCCAACGAGGGACATCGAGATGGCACAGGCACCAGACAAGGACAAGGCGCTCGAACTCGCCCTTGCTCAGATCGAGAAGCAGCACGGCAAGGGATCGGTGATGCGCCTCGGTGACCGACCGCTGGGGCACATCGAGGTCATCCCAACGGGGTCCATCGCCCTCGACGTGGCGCTGGGTATCGGCGGTCTCCCCAGGGGTCGCATCGTCGAGATCTACGGCCCGGAGTCGTCGGGTAAGTGCCTGACAGCCGACACGTACGTGTGGACCGCGCGCGGGTTGGAAACCGTCGCGGAGCTGTTCGAGCGGTGTGGGCAACGGGCGTCCTGCACGTCCCGGGTGACCGACGTTCGAGAACTCGGCGTGCGCATGGTCAACGAGCACGGCGAGCTGGAGACCGTCGCCGCATTGACCCACAACAACCGCAAGCCGGTTCGTCGGATTCGGTTGCGGTCCGGCCGCGAGGTCACGGTCACCGACAACCATCCCCTCCGGGTGATGAGCGAGCGCGGACACATTGTGTGGCGGAAGGCGGCGAACATCGTCCCCGGCGACACGGTGGTGTCCGCCATGTTCGGCGCCGTCCAGGCCGGCGAGGGCGATGGACTCAGCGAGGACGAGGCTGCCCTGCTCGGTTACCTGGTCGCCGAGGGCTCGCAGTCCTACCGGGAACGGGTCCGCTTCACCAACTGGGATCCGCAGGTCGCTGCCGAGTTCACGCAGCTTGCCAAGGCGGTTCTCGGCGTAGAGGTGCGTTCGTACTACGGCAAGGAACACGACATCTCCGGCAAGGCGATCCGGGAGCTGTTCGCCGAGCGGTACGGCATGGACTATGTGACGGCCGAGGGCAAGGACGTGCCGCACTGCGTTCGGGTCGCCGGGCACAAGGCGCAACGGGCCTTCCTGTCGGCCCTGTACGAGGGGGATGGCTGGATCGACACGTCCTCGACGGTCGGGCTGGGCACGGCGTCCGAGAAGCTTGCCCGGGAAGTGCAGCTGATGCTGTACGGCTTGGGAATCCCAGCCACGGTGTCCGCCAAATTCAACAAGGACTACGGGCGCGACTACTGGTCGGTGACGGTCAATCCGGCATGTGCGGGGCTTTTCCTGAGCGAAGTGGGATTCCGCTCCGAGCGCCGGCGTACACAGGTCGAGGCGAACTTCCACCCCTCGTCGCGAGACGCCCAGCTCAGGAACATTCCGAACCTTGAGTTGGCTCAGGCGCCTTACACCTATGAGGTCGTGGAGTCCGTGCGGGACGCGGGCGTCCAGCCGACGTTCGACGTGGTGCTTCCCGAAACACACAGCTTCATCGCCAACGGCGTCCTGTCGCACAACACCACCGTCGCTCTGCACGCGGTGGCGAACGCGCAGCGTGCCGGCGGGATCGCGGCCTTCATCGACGCCGAGCACGCGCTCGACCCGGAGTACGCCAAGAAGCTCGGGGTGGACACCGACGCGCTGCTGGTCTCTCAGCCGGACACCGGTGAGCAGGCGCTGGAGATCGCGGACATGCTGATCCGCTCGGGCGCGCTGGCCATCCTGGTCATCGACTCGGTGGCCGCGCTGGTGCCCCGCGCCGAGATCGAGGGCGAGATGGGCGACTCGCATGTCGGCCTGCAGGCCAGGTTGATGAGCCAGGCACTCCGGAAGATCACCGGTGCGCTCAACAACTCCGGCACCACGGCGATCTTCATCAACCAGCTCCGTGAGAAGGTCGGCGTCTTCTTCGGTAGCCCGGAGACGACGACCGGTGGTAAGGCGCTGAAGTTCTACGCCTCGATCCGGTTGGACGTCCGCCGAATCGAGACGCTCAAGGACGGTGGCGAGGCTGTCGGCAACCGGACCAGGGTCAAGGTCGTGAAGAACAAGGTCAGCCCGCCGTTCAAGCAGGCCGAGTTCGACCTCCTGTACGGGCATGGCATCAGCCGGGAGGGCTCGTTGATCGACATGGGCGTCGAGCACGGCATCCTGCGCAAGTCCGGCGCCTGGTACACGTACGAGGGCGACCAGCTCGGCCAGGGCAAGGAGAACGCCCGGCGGTTCCTGGCGGAGAACCCGGACGTGGCGAACGAGATCGAGAAGCGCATCAAGGAGAAGCTGGGCATCGGGCCGCAGCTGGGTGCGGAAGGCGAGACGCCCGCTGCTCCTGTTGCTCCTGTCGAGTTCTGATCGATCATGCCGGGGTGGACGGCGAGGGGAAGGACGAGGAGAACGAAATCCGAACGACCGGACAGGAAGGAACGGTCCGGCGAACAGGAACAGTCCCGTGACCCGGTCGCCCATGCCAAGGAGATATGTCTCCGGCTGCTGACGGCTCGGCCCCGTACGCGAGCCGAGCTAAACCAGGCGCTGACGAAACGCGGCATCGCCGAGGACGTCGCCGATCGTGTACTCGGCCGGTTGAGCGAGGTCGGCCTGATCGACGATGCCGCGTTCGCCGAGCAGTGGGTGCGTTCCCGGCACACCTACCAGGGCATGGGACGGAAGGCGTTGGTCGCCGAACTGCGCCGCCGGGGAGTCGCGGACTCGACCGCGGCGCGGGCCGCGGCCGCGGTCGACTCCGATGCGGAGGAACTGCGAGCCCGTCAACTGGTCCGTGCCAAACTCCGGGTCGTCTCGTCCAACATTGACGAGACGACCCGGGTGCGCCGGTTGGTCGCGATGCTGGCGCGCAAGGGTTACTCGTCAGGCCTGTCGTATCGGGTGGTGCGCGACGAACTGCGTGCCGCCGGAACCGAGACCGATCTGTTGGACGGCCCTCTCGGAGAGTGATCCCGGCAACCGATCACTTCCCGTTATTTTCCGATCACATGGGCGCTTACCCGGTCACTTACTCGGTAGTAACTGTCCGTTGTCGAATGATTGTTACCTTTGTGCGAGATCTCGCCTGTGCGACTTATCACAAGCGCTTGGATGTGGGCACTGTTGGCGTTGTCGCCTCGTTAGGAACTGGTCGATTCGTGTGTCCAAGAGTCGATCACGGCTCGGTGGCCGTCATGCGGAGATCACCGGGCGCGCGGATGGTCCGCGATCCCCCGGATGGGCTACCGCCCAGCTCAGGGGCCTCGCCGGGCCACATCCTGGGAGCTGTTCGTCCCTTGGCGAGTTGATCAACCAAGGGGACTTTCAGAAGGCCCCGCGACCGACCTGAGCAGCGATTCCGTACGCTTACCCCACTCACAGCGGGTCCCGGCGTCAGTGGTAAACCCGAGGCCGTTGTGCTAACGGAGACACCGTAGACCCCGCGTTATGGCTCATGTGGATGGCGAGGGCGTCGACGGGTCCGTCCACATTGATAGTGATCGCCCCATGGGCGTGGCCATCGCGAGGATAAGGACAACATGACCACTGGCGTCGACGCTCCCGGAAGGGCGCGGATCGAGGCGCGCACACTCCGGACTGACCGTTGGTGGTTGTCACCAGCGGTGACGTTCGTACTGTTGCTCGCAATCGTCGTCTACCTCACCTGGGCGGTGTTGGTAAACGCCGACTACTACTGGGAGCCTTACATCTCCCCGATGTACTCGCCGTGCCTGACCGGCAACTGTCCGGCAGGTGCCGGCTGGGGATGGTTCCCCAGCATCGCGCCTGTCACCCCCGGCATCATCATCATCGTGTTCCCGATGGGCTTCCGGGTGACCTGCTACTACTACCGCAAGGCGTACTACCGCTCGTTCTGGGCGTCGCCGCCCGCCTGCGCGGTCGCCGAGCCGCACAAGAAGTACTCGGGTGAGACGCGGTTCCCGCTGATCATGCAGAACATTCACCGGTACTTCTGGTATGTCGCGGTGATATTCGCGGTGATCCTGACGTACGACCTGGTGATCTCCTTCCGCAACCACGACGGCCAGTGGGGGCACGCGGGCCTGGGCACGCTGGTGCTGCTCATCAACGTGGTGTTGATCTGGATCTACACGCTGTCCTGCCACTCGTGCCGGCACATCACCGGTGGTCGGTTGCGGCACTTCTCGAAGCACCCGCTCCGCTACAAGGCGTGGACGTTCGTGTCGAAGCTGAACGCCAAGCACATGCAGCTGGCCTGGGCTTCGCTCGTGTGGATCAGCCTGACCGACGTCTACATCAGGTTGGTCGCCTCTGGCTTGATCACCGATCTGCGATTCTTCTGATCTTCCCGACGACTGTGAAGGTACAAGGGCACGACAATGACCGAGGTTGAACGTCATTCCTATGACGTCGTCCTGATCGGTGCCGGCGGTTCGGGGCTACGGGCGGCCATCGAGGCGCGGCAACAGGGGTTGCGCGTCGCGATCGTCTGCAAGTCCCTGTTCGGCAAGGCGCACACCGTGATGGCCGAAGGTGGCTGCGCGGCGTCGATGGGCAACGTCAACTCCCATGACAACTGGCAGGTCCACTTCCGCGACACCATGCGCGGCGGCAAGTTCCTGAACAACTGGCGGATGGCCGAGCTGCACGCCAGGGAGGCACCGGACCGCGTCTGGGAGCTGGAGACCTACGGGGCGCTGTTCGACCGCACCCCGGACGGCAAGATCAGCCAGCGGAACTTCGGCGGGCACACCTACCCCCGCCTGGCCCACGTCGGTGACCGCACCGGCCTGGAGCTGATCCGCACCATGCAGCAGAAGATCGTCTCGCTGCAGCAGGATGACTTCAAAGCGACCGGCGACTACGAGGCAAACCTCAAGGTCTACGCCGAGTGCACGATCACGGAGCTGCTCAAGGACGACCAGGGCCGGATCGCCGGTGCCTTCGGGTACTGGCGCGAGACGGGCCGGTTCGTGCTGTTCGAGGCGCCCACCGTGATCCTGGCGACCGGCGGCATTGGCAAGTCGTTCAAGGTGACCTCCAACTCCTGGGAGTACACCGGCGACGGCCACGCGCTGGCGCTGCGCGCCGGCGGCCGCCTGATCAACATGGAGTTCGTCCAGTTCCACCCGACCGGCATGGTCTGGCCGCCTTCGGTGAAGGGCATCCTGGTCACCGAGGGCGTCCGCGGTGACGGTGGTGTGCTGCGGAACTCCGAGGGCCAGCGGTTCATGTTCGAGTACATCCCCGACGTGTTCAAGGGGCAGTACGCGGAGACGGCCGAAGAGGCCGACCACTGGTACGACGACCAGGAGAACTACCGGCGTACGCCGGACCTGCTGCCTCGTGACGAGGTCGCCCGGGCGATCAACTCCGAGGTCAAGGCCGGCCGTGGATCACCGCACGGTGGTGTGTTCCTGGACATCGCCAGCCGGTTGACGCCCGAGGAGATCCAGCGGCGGCTGCCGTCGATGTACCACCAGTTCAAGGAACTGGCCGACGTCGACATCACGCAGACGCCGATGGAGGTCGGGCCGACCTGCCACTACGTCATGGGTGGCATCGAGGTCGACCCGGACACCGAGGCCGCCGTGGGCGTGCCCGGTCTGTTCGCGGTCGGTGAGGTCTCCGGCGGTATGCACGGCTCCAACCGGCTGGGCGGCAACTCGCTGTCCGACCTGCTGGTGTTCGGCCGCCGGGCAGGTGTGGGCGCGGCCGAGTACATCGCTGGTCTGTCGGATCGACCGGCCGTCAGCGAGGCCTCCGTCGAGGCCGCCGAGCAGACCGTGGTGGCGCCCTTCAACCCGGGCGACGGCGCGACCGAGAACCCCTACGGCGTGCACCAGGACCTCCAGCAGACCATGAATGACCTGGTCGGCATCATCCGCCGGGAGGGCGAGCTGCAGGAGGCCATCGAGAAGCTCGAGGTGCTCAAGCAGCGCGCCACCAAGATCGCGGTCGAGGGCCACCGGCAGTTCAACCCCGGCTGGCACCTGGCACTGGACCTGCGCAATATGCTGCTGGTCAGCCAGGCCATCGCCAAGGCCGCGCTGGAACGCACCGAGAGTCGTGGCGGTCACACTCGGGAAGACCACCCGAAGATGGACGCCAGCTGGCGCCACCAGCTGCTGGTCATCACCGCGAACGAGACCGGCGACGGCGTCAACCTGGTCCACGAGGAGCAGGTGCCGATGCGGCAGGACCTGCTGGATCTGTTCGAGTACAGCGAACTGCAGAAGTACTTCACCCCGGAGGAACTCGTGAACCACCGGGGTCGGAAGGAGGCGGACCAGTGAGCTACGAGGGACAGTTCCGGGTCTGGCGGGGCGACTCGGACAAGGGCGAGTTCCACGACTTCACCGTTGAGGTGAACGAGGGTGAGGTCGTCCTCGACATCATCCACCGCCTGCAGGCCACTCAGGTGCCCGACCTCGCGGTGCGCTGGAACTGCAAGGCCGGCAAGTGCGGTTCGTGCTCGGCGGAGATCAACGGGCGCCCGCGCCTGATGTGCATGACGCGGATGTCCACGTTCACCCAGGACGAGATCATCACCGTGAACCCCATGCGGACGTTCCCGGTGATCCGCGACCTGGTGACCGACGTGTCCTTCAACTACGAGAAGGCACGGCAGATCCCCGCCTTCGCGCCGCCGAAGGGGCTGAAGCCGGGCGAGTACCGGATGCAGCAGGAGGACGTGGCGCGCTCGCAGGAGTTCCGCAAGTGCATCGAGTGCTACCTGTGCCAGAACACCTGCCACGTGCTGCGTGACCACGAGGACAACAAGCAGTCCTTCGCGGGTCCGCGGTTCCTGATGCGGGTGGCGGAGCTGGACATGCACCCGCTGGACGCCGCCGACCGCCTGCCGGCCGCCCGGAAGGACTTCGGCCTCGGGTTCTGCAACATCACCAAGTGCTGCACCGAGGTGTGCCCGGAGTCCATCCACATCACCGACAACGCGCTCATTCCGCTGAAGGAGCGGTTGGTCGACCGCTCCTACGATCCGCTGGGTTGGCTGTTCTTCCGGAACGCCGGCAAGCGGGACGTCAAGTAACGCCGGAGTGGCCAGATGGTCGCGGCCCGGTTCGGTGGGGGTTCTCCACCGGCCGGGCCGCTGCCGTGTTTCGGTCATGTTTCCAGTCCCCGGTTGACGTCTCCGTTCGTGTGTTTTCCCCGCATCATCCGGAAGTCTTGATAAAGGCTTGAGGATGACGGCTAGGGTGTCGCGCACATGAACGGCGAAAGGGGCCCGCTGGTGCGGATGTTGATCGTGGAGGACGAGGACGGGCCCGCCTACGCCCTGACCTCCGCGTTGGCCCGGCGAGGTTTCGTGGTGGAACGCTCCGTGGACGGCTCGGACGTGCTGGCGCGGCTGAAGGACGTCGAGGCGGTCGTGCTCGACCTCGGCCTGCCCGAGATCGACGGTATCGAACTGTGCCGCCGGATCCGCGCGGTCAGCGATGTGCCGATCATCGCCGTCACCGGGGTGTTCAAGGACGTCTCGGACCGGATCCTGGGCCTACACGCCGGGGCGGACGACTACCTGCTCAAGCCGTTCGACGTGGGTGAGCTGGTGGCCAGGGTGCGGGCGGTGCTGCGGCGCGGGGTGGCCAGCCGGACGGCGATCGGCGGCACCGAGGATTCGATCCGGGTCGGGGATGTGGAAATCCAGTTGAGCAGGCACGAGGTCCTGGTGGCCGGTCGGCGAGTGTCGTTGGCACGCAAGGAATTCGCGCTGCTCGCCCTGGTCGCGGAGGCGGGTGGCGCGGTGTGCACACGGGAGCGCATCCGGACCGAGGTGTGGGGCGACGGCTCCCCGGCCGGGAACCGCACGCTGGACGTGCACATCGGCAACGTGCGCGCCAAGCTCGGCCGGCCCTGGATCCTGGACACCGTGCGCGGCATCGGATACCGGCTGGGCCGGCCACCCGCGGTCCAGGACTGGTCCGGTCAGGGCTGGGCTGGGCAGGACCACTGAGGCGGGCGGGTGCGCACCAGGCTGCTGGGTATCTCCATCTCGTTGGTGGTGATCGTCGCGTTCGGACTGGGTGTGCCGTTCGCCCTCACCATCGCCAACAACGAGAGCCAACTGCTGTTCGTCGACCGAGTGACCGACACCGAGATGTTCGCGTCGCTGGCACAGCGTCCACTGGCCGAGGGCGATGCCGCCCGGATGAGCGACACGCTGGCCCGCTACCAGGACGTGTACGGCATCCAGGCCGCGGTGCTCGGCCTCAACGGCGGGGTCGCCGCGTCCTCGGCGGCACGGCCAGCCCGGTCGGCACAGCCAGCGCGGTCGGTCGATCTCGCCGATCCGCTGGTGGCTCAGGCGGTGCGGAACGCGCAGGCCGGCCGGCCGCCGGCGTCCCCGCCGAGCCTGCGTCCGTGGAACTCCGATCCGCTGGTGGTGGCCGAGCCGGTATTGGTCGACGGCGAACTCGCCGGTGTGGCCGTCACGGTCTCGTCCACCGGCCACGCCCGATCGGTGGTCCTCTGGCGCTGGGCGGAGGTGGCGGCCGTCGCGCTGCTCGGCATCGCCCTCGGCGTGCTGGCGTCGCTGGCCATGGTGCGCTGGATTCTCCGGCCGGTACGGCAGTTGGACGGCGCCACCGCGAGGCTGGCCGTCGCGGCGGTCAGCGGCCACCCGGTGGACCCGGTGGGCGGCACCAGCGGCCCGCCCGAGCTGCGTCGGCTGTCCAAGGCGTTCGATCAGATGGCGAACACCGTCGGGGCGGCGCTCGCCGCGCAGCGCACGTTCGTCGCGGACGCCTCACACCAGTTGCGCAACCCGCTGCACGCGCTGCTGCTGCGACTGCGCAACATGGACGGTCAGCTGCGGCCCGAGGCGGTCGAACAGCATGCCGCCGCCCTTGACCAGGCCAGGCGGTTCCAGGCGATCCTGGACGATCTGCTCACCATGGCGCGCAGCCAGTCGGACACCATTCCGCCGGTCGAGATCGACGTCGGTTCCGTGGCCAAGGCGAAGATCGCCGAGTGGCAGGTGGTCGGCGACTCCCGGGACGTGATCCTGGTGCTCGACGGCGAGCCGGGCGGCCGGGCCCTCGCCCCCGCACGCGGGCTGGAAACCATCCTGGACGCGCTGCTCGACAATGCGCTGAAGTTCACCGAACCCGGCACCGCCGTCACCGTGGACGTGCGCCGACGGCCCGGATCGGTGCCGAAACACGGCACGGTCGGCGCGGTCGGCACACCCGACACAGTCGGCACGGTGTCCATCGCTGTTCGCGACCACGGCCCCGGAATGCGGCCCGAGGAACTGGAACGGGCCACCGACCGGTTCTGGCGCAGTCCCAGCCAGGCCAACCTGGTTCGTGGCTCGGGCCTCGGGCTGTCCGTCGTGCGGCGCACCGTGGAACGGGTGAACGGCACGATCACTCTCGACCTGCCCGCCGACGGCGGCCTGCGGGTCACGGTGACACTGCCGGCGGTCGCCGACGACCAGCACCCTCAGACCTTGGCGGACCGGTAGTAGGCGATGGCGCCGTCGTGCAACGGGATCGGCGTCGTGTAGATCGCCTGCTGGATGTCGATCGACCGCGCGGTCGGGCTCGCCTGGATCAGTGCCGCCTGGCCGTCGAAGATCGCGCCGAGCAACGCCCGTGCCAGGTCGTCCGGCATCCGATCGGTGACCAGCAGCAGATCGTGAACCACCAGGGTGGTCGGCGGAGCGCCGGTCATGCCGTACACCGAGTCCGGGATCTCGCCCCGGCCGTAGATGTCCGGATAGGTCCGCTGCACCGCCGGGATCAGGTCGGACAGGTCCAGCACTCGGATCTTGCCCTGAGAGGCCAGTTCGGTCAGCCCCGGCGTGGGCAGCCCGCCGGACCACACGAACGCGTCGATCTGGTGGTCCTCCAGCGCGTCGATCGCGCTGTTGAGTCCCAGCGGGACATTCGTGACGTCGTTCATGGTCATGCCGGCCGCGGTCAGCAGGCGCTCGGAGATCAGCTCGACGCCCGACCCGGTCGCACCCATCGACACGCTGTGGCCGCGCAGGTCGGCGAACCGGGTGATCGGCTCATCCGCGCGGACCACCACCTGGATGTAGTCGTCGTACAACCGGCCCAGCGTGCGCAGATCGTGGAACCCGTCGTCGTAGGCGATGTCCGCGGCGTCGGCGGCACTGACCGCCAAGTCCGCCCCGCCGGACCGCAGCAGGTCGACATTCTGCACGGAACCCGCGCTGGTCAGCACCGCCGCGTTGACACCGAGCTGGTCATGCCAGACCGAGCGGAGCCCCTCGCCCAGCGGGTAGTAGACACCGTCGGTGTTCCCGGTGGCCAGCCTCAGGTGCAGACCGGTGTAGTTGGGCTGCTCGTCGCTGACGTACCAGAACGCCCCCAGCGCGGCCACCAGCGCCACCACGACCCCGAGCGCGGTCCAGCGCAGGGACACGGGAACTCGCCGCAGCACGGGCCACACGCGCCCATCGTGCCACGCACGCTCTACCCTGGGGATCGTGACAGCGCGGCCGACCCGGAGTTATCAGGTGCGCACCTACGGGTGCCAGATGAACGTGCACGACTCCGAACGGGTGGCCGGGCTCTTGGAGGAGGCCGGCTATGTGCTGGCCGCCGAGGGTGAGACACCCGACGTGGTGGTCTTCAACACCTGCGCGGTGCGTGAGAACGCGGACAACAAGCTCTACGGCAACCTCGGTCACCTGCGGCCGACGAAACTGGCCCATCCCGGCATGCAGATCGCGGTGGGTGGCTGCCTGGCACAGAAGGACCGCGGCGAGATCGTCCGCCGCGCGCCGTGGGTGGACGTCGTGTTCGGCACCCACAACATCGGATCGCTGCCGGCGCTGCTCGCCCGCGCGCGCCACAACGAGCGGGCGCAGGTCGAGATCCGGGAGTCGTTGGAGGTCTTCCCTTCCGACCTGCCGGCCCGGCGGGACTCGGCCTACTCGGGCTGGGTGTCGATCTCGGTCGGGTGCAACAACACCTGCACCTACTGCATCGTGCCGTCGCTGCGCGGCAAGGAGTCCGACCGCCGGCCCGGTGAGGTGCTCGCCGAGGTGGAGGCGTTGGTCGCCGAGGGCGTCCTGGAGGTGACCCTGCTCGGCCAGAACGTCAACTCCTACGGCGTCGAGTTCGGCGACCGGTTGGCCTTCGGCAAGCTGCTGCGCGCCTGCGGTCAGGTCGTCGGCCTGGAACGGGTGCGGTTCACCTCGCCGCATCCCAGGGACTTCACGGACGACGTGATCGAGGCGATGGCCGAGACGCCCAATGTCTGCCACCAGCTGCACATGCCGCTGCAGTCCGGTTCCGACCGTGTGCTGCGGGCGATGCGCCGCTCCTACCGCGCCGACCGGTACCTGGGCGTCATCGACAAGGTGCGCCATGCCATGCCCGACGCGGCGATCACCACGGACATCATCGTCGGGTTCCCCGGCGAGACCGAGGACGACTTCCAGGCCACCCTCGATGTGCTGGAGGCCGCGCGGTTCGCCAGCGCGTTCACCTTCCAGTACTCCCGCCGTCCCGGCACACCGGCCGCCGACGATCCCCACCAGGTGCCCAAGGCGGTCGTGCAGGACCGCTACGACCGACTGGTCGAGGCCCAGGAGGCGATCTCCTGGGAGCAGAACCGGCGGTTGGAGGGCAGCACGGTCGAGGTGCTGGTGGCCGAGGGTGAGGGCCGCAAGGACGGCGAAACGCACCGGATGAGCGGCCGCGCGCGGGACGGCCGGCTGGTGCACTTCACCCCCACCGGCCCGGTGCTCGACGGCGAGGTGCGGCCCGGCGACGTGGTCAGCACCGTGATCAGCTACGGCGCTCCGCACCATCTCGTCGCCGACGGTGACCTGCTCGGCCACCGGCGGACCAGGGCGGGCGACAACTGGTCGGAGGGCATCCGGCCGAAGACTTCCGGGGTCAACCTGGGCCTGCCGTCGTTCGGCGCTCCGGCGGCGGACATGGCGGCAACGAGTGCGGGAGGGTGCGCGGTTCGATGACACCGACCGACGGGACCAGCGATGATGGCCGGGCTGACTACCTGGCCGGCGATGACGGCCCGGCCGACAACCGCGCCCAGGGCACCGGTTCCGAAGGCCCGGCACTGGCCAACCTCCGCGAACAGATCGACGACATCGAGGGAGCGGGACGGCGGACGCCGCGCCGCATCGACCCGGGCATGAAGGCGATGATCATCGCGGTGGCGGTGTTCGTGCTGGTCATCGCCGCGCTGCTGCCCTGGGTGCACGGGGTCGCCGGCTGGCAGGTGCTGGTCGGCGGACCGGACGCGAACACGAAGGCGGACGTGATCCCGCGGGTGTTCGGTATCGGCGTGTTCCTGTTCGGCGTGCTGGGCTCCACGATCGCGCTGGGCACCCGCTGGTGGCCGGTGGCCTGGCTGTGCTCGTTCGGATGTGGTGCGTTCACCGTGCTCGGCCTGGTGTCGCTGTGGTCGCAGCAGAGTTCCGACAGCCACCTTCCGGGTCCCGGCCCGGGCATCGGGCTGATCCTCGCGGAGCTGTGCATGCTGGTGCTCGCGGTGAACTGGGTGCGCACCATCGCCGCCCGGCCGGGCGGTGTGCTCGGCTACCCGGCCGACTGACCACCGGCCGGGAGCGCCGGCCTTTCAGGTGGATGCGGCCGAGAACGCGGCACCGCGCCACCTGGAAGGCCGGCCGCCTCAGCGGGTGGCAACCGCCTTCTCCGCCGCCGCCAGCCACTCGCGCCACTGCGCGGCCTGGGCCTCGGCTCGTTCAGCGCGCCGGGTGTCGCCCGCGGCGCGGGCCTTGGCCGCCTGCGCCTCGAACTGCTCGACCCGCTCGCGGAACTGCGCGGCGCGTGCCACGGCCTCCGGATCGCTGCGCCGCCACCTGGCGTCCGCCGCGTTCCGGATCCGCTCCTCGACCGCGCGCAGCCGGCCCTCCAGCGACCGGACCCGTTCCCTGGGCACCTTGCCGACCTGGTCCCACTGCTCCTGCACCCGGTGCAGCGCGGCGCGGGCGGCGGCCAGGTCGGTCTCGGGATTGATCGCCTCGGCCTCGGCGAGCAGTTCCTCCTTGCGGGTGGCGTTCTCGCCGAACTCCGCGTCCCGCTCGTTGAACGCCGCCGAACGCCGGCTGAAGAACTGGTCTTGGGCGGCCCGGAACTGCTGCCACAGCGCGTCGTCGGCCTCCTTCGGCGCGCGCCCGGCCGCCTTCCACTCGGCCATCAGCTCCTTGTACCGGGTGGCGGTGTCCCCCCAGTCCTCGGAGTCGGCGATCCGCTGGGCCTCCTCGACCAGTTCCTGCTTGCGTGCCTTGGCACTGGCGCGCTGCCGGTCAAGGTCCGCGAAATGCGAGCCACGCCGGCGGTTGAACGCGTCACGCGCCTTGGCGAACCGCTTCCACAGCAACTCGTCGGTCTTGCGGTCGACGCCCTTGATCAGCTTCCACTCTTCGAGGATCGCCCGCAGCCGGTCGCCGGCCGGCTTCCACTGGGTCGACTCGGCGCCGATCTGCTCGGCCTCCTCGACCAGTGCCTGTTTGTGGGCGGCGGCCTCGGCCCTGGCGGCGTCCCGGGCCTCCCGGTTGGCCCGCTGCGCCGTCTCCGCCTCGCCGATCAGGTACTCGATGCGCGCCCGCAACGCGGTCAGGTCACCGACCACGGACGCCTCGGCCAACGACTCGAGAAGGTGCCGGGCCGAGGCCAGGGTCTGCTTGGGGTCGCCGCTGCCCGCGGACAGACGGGTGTGTAGGAGATCGGCCTCGGCGCGGACGTCGTCGAACCGCCGCGCGTAGTGCAACAGTCCCTCCGCCGGGTCGCCGGCCTGCCAGGAGCCGACCGCCCGCTCACCGTCCTCGGTGCGCACATAGACCGTGCCGTCCTCAGCAACCCGTCCCCACCGCTCGGGGTGCGGCTCGGCCGATGGGACCTCCGGCGGTGCGGCCGATGCCGGCTCCGTGGTGGCTTCGGGCTGCTCCTCGGTCTGCGCCGTCGTCGCCTCTGCCTCACTGGCCGTGTCGTGGTCCGCCATCGCGGCTCCTCCTCTTGCCCGCCGTCGTGCTGCGGTGCCCATGTACTGGACCGGGCGCCTCACCGAAAGAGTGAGGCACGCGTGATCCTTCCTCACACTGGGTGTGTTGTGGTACCAAGGCCGCATCTAAACAGGTCAGCGTCGCCACCGGTACTCCGCGTCGGACACTGGGCCATTCGGGCTAAGCGAACGAGCGGAGCGTGGTCGAGGTGCTGCTGTCGGTGACGGTTTCGGAAGCCGGGTAGCCTCGGCCTTCGTGATGCCGTCGTGGTCGTGATGCCGTCATGATTGTGCGCGCTGCCGTGGTCCCGCACCCGCCACTGCTGGTGCCCGAGTTGGTCGCCGGGGCGGCGAAGGTGACCCAGGATCTCCGTTCCGCCTGCCTGGCGGCCGCGAGATCGCTGTCCGAGGCGGCGGTGGACTGGCTGGCGATCGCCGCCGATCCGACCGGGCCCGCGACGTTCGGCCCCAGCGCGGCTGGCTCGTTCGCGGCCTATGGCGTGCCCGTCCCGGTTTCTCTGTCTCCGACCGCCGAGGCCGGCCAGGTCGGCGGTCTGCCGGGAGCTGACCTGCCGCTGCCCGTGCTGATCGCGGGCTGGCTGCGCGGCCAGGTGGCGGCTCGCCATGTTGAGGTCCGGCTGGTCGACCCCGACCTGCCCGCCACCGCATGTCGTTGCCTGGGCGGTGAGTTGTTCGAGTCCGCCGCCCGATCCGCCGAGCCCGTGGGTCTGTTGGTGCTGGGCGACGGTTCGAACCGGCATCCCGACGGTTCCACGGCGCCCGCGGACGACCGGGCCGAGCCGTTCGACGCGGAGGTGACCACCGCGTTGGCCACCGCCGACGCGATGAGGCTGCTCAAGGTGGACGCCGGGCTGGCCACCGAGCTGGGTGCCGGCGGCCGGGTCGCCTGGCAGGTGCTCGCGGGGGTGGCACTTGCCTCCGGTGAGCGGTGGCGGTCCGAAACGTTGTACGCGGACTCGCCCTTCGGTGTCGGTTATCACGTCGCTGTCTGGGATCCCGAGTGGACGTGACAGCGGACATGACCGAATCCCCGCTCCGGCCCGTCGCCGTGGTCGGGCCGACCGCCACCGGCAAGTCCGACCTGGGGGTGCGGCTGGCGGTCGAACTTGGCGGTGAGGTCGTCAACGCGGACGCCATGCAGCTGTACCGGGGCATGGACATCGGCACGGCCAAGCTGACCGAGGAACAGCGACAGGGTGTGCCACATCACCTACTGGACGTGTTGGAGGTCACCGAAACCGCGTCGGTCGCCGCCTACCAGCGGCACGCCCGCCGGGTGATCGAGGATCTGCTCGCGGCCGGCCGGGTTCCGATCGTGGTCGGCGGGTCCGGCCTCTACGTACAGGCGCTGTTCGACGATCTGCGGTTTCCCGGCACCGACCCGGCGATTCGCGCCCGGCTGGAGGCCGAACTGGCCACCGTCGGCGCCGCCGCGCTGCACACCCAACTGTCCGAACGGGACCCCGCCGCCGCGGCGGCGATCCTGCCCGGCAACGGCCGGCGGATCGTGCGGGCGCTGGAGGTCATCGAGCTGACCGGGCGACCGTTCTCGGCGACCCTGCCGCGCCCCGGCCCGACCCGCTACGGCGCGGTGCTGATCGGCCTGGACCGCGAGCCGGCCGACCTGGACGAACGGGTCGACCGGCGGGTCCGGGCGATGTTCGACGCCGGCCTGGTGGACGAGGTGACAGGGCTGCTCGCGAAGGGGCTGCGGTCGGGCCGCACGGCGTCCCGGGCGCTGGGCTACCAACAGGTGCTGGCCGCGCTGGACGATGCGTACGACATGGCCGTCGCCGCCGAGGAGACCGCCCGCGCGACGCGGCGGTTCGTGCGCCGGCAGCGGTCCTGGTTCCGGCGTGACAGGCGGATCGAGTGGCTGGACGCCTCGGATCCGGAGCTGTTCGGGCATGTCCTGCGGCTGGCGGGCGCCCCACCAACCGGGCGGTAACCTGAGCCGATGACCAGGGAAGTGCGGTTCGTCAAGGGACATGGCACGCAGAACGACTTCGTGCTGTTGCCTGATCCCGACGGCGCGTTGGACCTAACCGAGGCGCGGGTGCGCGCGCTCTGCGACCGCCAGCGCGGTCTCGGCGCCGACGGTGTGCTGCGCGTGGTCCGTGCCGCGAACACTGGCCTTCCCGGCGCGCACTCGGTGGAATGGTTCATGGACTACCGCAACGCGGACGGCTCGATCGCCGAGATGTGCGGCAACGGCGTGCGGGTGTTCGCGCGGTATCTGGTGGACAACGGACTGGCCAAGCCCGGCGAGTTCGCGGTCGGCACCCGGGCCGGTGTCCGGCCGGTGACCGTGCACGACGACGGCACGGTCACCGTCGAGATGGGGCCGGCGCGGATCCTCGGCCGGTCCGTCGCGGCCGTGTCCGGCCACCAGATACCCGGCGTCGCGGTCGATGTCGGCAACCCGCATCTGGCCTGCGTTCTCGACGCCCTCGGCGGCCTCGACGCGCTCGATCTCGGCAAGGCCCCCGGCCACGACGCAGCGCTGTTTCCACGGGGCGTCAACGTCGAGTTCATCGATCCGGTCGAACCCGGCCGGGTGCGGATGCGGGTGCACGAGCGTGGCGTGGGGGAGACCCGTTCCTGCGGCACCGGCACGGTCGCCGCCGTCGCGGCGGTCCTGTACCTCGCCGGCCGGGACTCCGGTGAGTCGATCGTGGACGTCCCTGGCGGTCGCGTCCGGGTCACCATCGCGCCCGGTGAGAGCACGCTGACCGGCCCCGCCGTGTTCGTGGCCAGCGGCGAGATCGATGCCCAGTGGTGGGCCCGGACCGGCGAGTAATTCGGCTCCGCCGGGCGGGCATTCGTGGGACACTGGAACCAAGATGACGGATTACCTGCCTGAATACCTGCCCACGGTGCCCGCACAGCATGACTCGCACCACGACTCGCACCGAGACATCCAGCGCGACACGCCGCGGACCGAACGGGACCTGGTGCCACTGGAGTTCGTGTCACCGGGCCGAGTGTCCGAGGGCGAACTGGAACTCTCCGACCGGACCGCCCTTCGCAGGGTCGCCGGACTGTCGACCGAACTCGCCGACATCACCGAGGTCGAATACCGACGGCTACGCCTGGAGCGCGTCGTTCTGGTGGGGGTGTGGACCGAGGGAACGGTCGCCGATGCCGAGGCATCACTCGCCGAACTCGCCCGCCTGGCCGAGACGGCCGGCTCGCAGGTGTTGGAGGGGTTGATCCAGCGTCGTCAAAAGGCGGACGCCGCCACCTACATCGGTTCCGGCAAGGTGCACGAGCTGGCCGATGTGGTCAACTCGACCGGCGCGGACACGGTGATCTGTGACGGTGAGCTGTCGCCGGGCCAGCTGCGTCAGCTGGAGGAGAAGCTGAAGGTGAAGGTCGTTGACCGCACCGCGCTGATCCTGGACATCTTCGCGCAGCATGCCCGGTCGCGGGAGGGTAAGTCGCAGGTCGAGCTGGCCCAGTTGCAGTACCTGCTGCCGCGACTGCGTGGTTGGGGTGAATCGCTGTCCCGGCAGGCCGGCGGTCGTGCCGGTGGTGCCACCGGCGGTGTGGGTCTGCGTGGTCCCGGTGAGACCAAGCTGGAAACCGACCGGCGCCGGATCAACAAGCGGATCGCGAAGCTGCGCCACGAGATCGACGCGATGGCGAAGATCCGGGTCACCAAGCGCGGTCGCCGGACCGCCAATCTGGTGCCCAGCGTTGCGATCGCCGGCTACACCAACGCCGGCAAGTCCAGCCTGCTCAACGCGATCACGGGTGCCGGTGTGCTGGTGGAGAACGCGCTGTTCGCCACCCTGGACCCGACCACCCGGCGTGCCCGGACGGCGGACGGTCGCGTCTACACCCTGACCGACACGGTCGGGTTCGTGCGACACCTGCCGCACCAGTTGGTCGAGGCGTTCCGCTCCACGCTGGAGGAGGTCGCCGACGCCGACCTGGTTCTGCACGTCGTGGACGCCTCGGACACCGCGCCCGAGAAGCAGATCACGGCGGTGCGGGATGTGCTCCGCGAGATCGTCGCCGACCGTGACGAACCGATGCCCACCGAACTGCTGGTGGTCAACAAGGTCGACGCGGCCGACCAGTTCACCCTGGCCAGGCTGCGGAACCTGTTGCCGGACGCGGTGTTCGTGTCCGCGCACACCGGCCTCGGGCTGACCGCGCTGCGCGAACGGATCGCCGAGCTGCTGCCGAGGCCGGCCGTGGCGGTGGACGTGCTGGTGCCCTATGCCAGGGGTGACCTCGCCGCCCGCGTGCACGCCGAGGGCGAAGTGATCAGCGAGGATCACACCGACGACGGCACCCACCTGTACGCCCGGGTTCACCCCGGTCTCGCGGCGGCACTGGACGCGTTCGTCGTCGACTCGGCGCGCGCCTGAGCCGTCCTGGCTACAGCCGGCGCAGCACCGCGACCACCCGGCCCAGGATGGTCGCCTCATCGCCGGGGATCGGCTCGTAGGCCTCGTTGTGCGGCATCAGCCAGACATGGCCGTCGCGCAGCTTGAGCGTCTTCACGGTGGCCTCGCCGTCGATCATGGCGGCGACCACCTCGCCGTTCTCGGCGGTGGGCTGCTCGCGCACGACTACCCAGTCGCCGTCGGTGATGGCCGCGTCGATCATCGAGTCGCCGACCACCTTCAGCAGGAACAGCGGGCCCTCGCCGACGATCTCCTTGGGCAGCGGGAAGACATCCTCGATCGACTGTTCCGCCAGGATCGGCCCGCCGGCGGCGATCCGGCCGACCACCGGCACATAGGTCGGGGTCGGCTGGTTGGCGGCCTCGTCGGTCTGCCGATCATCGGTGGCCAGCACGCCCACGGCGCGCGGGCGGTGCGGATCGCGCCGCAGGTAGCCCTTGCGTTCCAGCGCGCGTAGCTGGTGTGCCACCGACGACGTGGAAGTCAGGCCGACCGCCTCGCCGATCTCTCGGACACTGGGCGGGTAGCCGACGCGGTCCAGCCATTCCCGGATGACCTCGAGAACCCGCTGCTGACGAGCGGTGAGCCCGGGCGCGGCCGCGCCCGGTTCCGGAAAGGCATGGACCTCGGCGCCGGTGCCGCCTTCGGTGGTGTCAATGCCGGCGCTTTTCTGTGCCACGTGGCGCCTCCTGGTGTCCGTGTCGGCCGGGCGTCAGCCGATCTCGATCTTCGCTGTCCACGTTAGCCCAGTTTGTGTGATAGATCAAACACCTGTTCGAACGACACGCCGAGGCATGTGCGTTTTCCCGCGCTCGATTTTGTCGGTGCTTGGTGGTAAACCTTCGCACAGAGGTTCGATCGAACGAAGGTTCGATCAGAGTGAATGGGAAACCGGCTGCTGACCGGGGTTCGGCGTCAGGAGGTAGGAGATGGCGGTCATCACGAAAACGCGGGCCCAGCGATCCCTCGCCAGGCTTCGGACCCTCGGCCGGGTCCAGCCGGCCCGCCGGCCCGTTCGTCGCCCGGGTGGCGGGTTGGGCGCGATCCGTCGGCCGGCGAGCCTGGTGTCCGCGCCGTACCGGACGCGCCCGGTGGTCTGTGGCCCGTGGCGGCGGCCGATGCGGGGGTTCGGCTGGCTGTTGCTGATCGGCCTTCTGGTGTTCATGATCACGTTCAGTCTTGGCTGGCTCGCCGGCGCGCCCTCGCCGGCCCCGGTCTCACCCGGTGTGTCGCTGTCCGGACCCGCTCCCTCGGCCGGGTGAGTCGGTTGTGAGGGCTGTCGTGTCGACTTGCCAAACCGGTCGGCGCGACATACGGTACCCCAACATCTAGTGGTTACACTGGTGTAGTTAGTCCACAGGTTGGGTTTGGGGCGGTGGAGTTGTCCACCGGTCGTCCACAGGACGATCCCCAGGCCCAGGGTGTGTGGCGGCCGTGGTCGGGGTATCCGGGGTAGGAGAGGTGAACTGCTGTGCGGTGTCCGTTTTGCCGTCATCCGGACTCGCGAGTGGTCGACTCGCGTGAGGTGGACGACGGCAAGGCGATCCGCCGCCGGCGCTCCTGCACGCAGTGCAACCGGCGGTTCACCACCGTCGAGGAAGCGGTACTCGCGGTCGTCAAGCGCTCCGGGGTGACCGAGCCGTTCAGCCGGGAGAAGGTCATCCGCGGCGTGCGCCGAGCCTGCCAGGGCCGTCCGGTCGACGATGACGCGCTGGACCGGCTCGCCCACAGGGTTGAGGAACAGATCCGCGCCAGCGGTGTCGCCGAGGTGCCCAGCCACGAGGTCGGGTTGGCGATCCTGGGCCCGCTACGCGAACTCGACGAGGTCGCCTACCTGCGGTTCGCGAGCGTGTACCGGTCGTTCTCCTCGGTGGAGGACTTCGAGAAGGAGATCGCCGACCTCAAACGGGCGATCGCGGAGAAGCGGCAGGAGTCGCCGGAGTCCGGGGAACCTCGGCCCGATCCGCGATAACCGCCGCGACACACAAATACACAGACCTCACAAGGCATGCGGTCGGGCCACCACACACGGGGACGTCAGACGGGACCGGCCGGCACGATCACGCGATGAAAAGGGAGAGGGAACGGCTGATGACCGAAACGGTCGGCGCGCCCGCGACACGCGGGTCCGGCAAGCCGAAGAAGACGGGGCTTCGGGTGCGGCGCGTCCACACCACGGCGGGTGTGCACCCCTACGACGACGTGGTCTGGGAGAGCCGCGATGTCGTCATGACCAACTGGCGGGACGGCTCGATCAATTTCGAGCAGCGTGGCGTCGAGTTCCCGGACTTCTGGTCCGTCAACGCGGTCAACATCGTCACCAGCAAATACTTCCGTGGCGCGCTTGGTACGCCGCAGCGCGAGCACAGCCTGAAGCAACTCATCGACCGGGTCGTGCGGGCCTACGTCCAAACCGGACTGGACAACGGCTACTTCGGCACCGACGAGGACGCCACGATCTTCGGCCATGAGCTGACCTGGATGCTGGTGCACCAGGTGTTCAGCTTCAACTCGCCGGTCTGGTTCAACGTTGGCACGCCCTCCCCGCAGCAGGTGTCGGCCTGCTTCATCCTGTCCGTCGACGACACGATGGACTCGATCCTCAACTGGTACCGGGAAGAGGGCCTGATCTTCAAGGGCGGCTCGGGTGCCGGCGTGAACCTCTCCCGCATCCGCTCCTCCAAGGAGCTGCTGTCCTCCGGCGGTACCGCGTCCGGCCCGGTGTCGTTCATGCGTGGTGCGGACGCCTCCGCGGGCACCATCAAGTCCGGTGGCGCCACCCGGCGGGCCGCGAAGATGGTCATCCTGGATGTCGATCACCCCGACATCGAGGAGTTCATCGAGACCAAAGCGCGCGAGGAGGACAAGATCCGCGTGCTGCGCGACGCGGGCTTCGACATGGACCTGGGTGGCCAGGACATGGCCTCCGTCCAGTACCAGAACGCGAACAACTCGGTCCGGGTGTCCGACGAGTTCATGCACGCCGTCGAGGCGGGCACGGAGTTCGGCCTGCGGTCCCGCACCACCGGCGAGGTGATCGACAAGACGGACGCCAAGGAGCTGTTCCGTAAGATCGCCAAGGCCGCCTGGGAATGCGCCGATCCCGGCCTGCAGTACGACGACACCATCAACGACTGGCACACCTGCCCGGAATCCGGCCGGATCACCGCGTCCAACCCGTGCTCCGAATATCTGCACCTGGACAATTCGAGCTGCAACCTGGCCTCGCTGAACCTGCTGAAATTCCTCGGCGAAGACGGCACGTTCGACGCCGAGAAGTTCATGCGCTCGGTCGAGTTGGTCATCACCGCGATGGACATCTCGATCTGCTTCGCGGATTTCCCGACCGAGGCGATCGGCGAGATCACCCGTAAGTTCCGCCAGCTCGGCATCGGTTATGCCAACCTGGGCGCGTTGCTGATGGCCACCGGGCTCGCCTACGACTCCGAGGGTGGCCGTTCGCTGGCCGCCTCGATCACCTCGCTGATGACCGCCACCGCGTACCGCCGCTCGGCCGAGCTGGCCGGCATCGTCGGGCCGTACGACGGCTACCAGCGCAACATCGAGCCTCACCAGCGGGTGATGCGCAAGCACGCGGCCGCGAACGACCTGGTTCGCACCCACGGCGTCAACGACACGGCGATCCAGAAGCTGGCCACCCAGCAGTGGCAGCAGTGCCTGGCGGTCGGCACCCGCAACGGATGGCGGAACGCGCAGGCCAGCGTGCTGGCGCCGACCGGAACCATCGGCTTCATGATGGACTGCGACACCACCGGTGTGGAGCCGGACCTGGCGCTCGTGAAGTTCAAGAAGCTGGTCGGCGGCGGATCCATGCAGATCGTCAACCACACCGTGCCCCGCGCCCTGCGGACCCTGGGCTACCAGGAGGAGCAGATCGAGGCGATCGTCGAGTACATCACCGAGCACGGTCATGTGGTGGACGCGCCCGGGCTCAAGCGTGAGCACTACGAGGTGTTCGACTGCGCGATGGGCGAGCGGTCCATCCACGCGATGGGACACGTCCGGATGATGGCCGCGATCCAGCCGTTCGTGTCCGGGTCGATCTCCAAGACGGTCAACATGCCGGAGTCGGCGACCATCGAGGACATCGAGAAGATCTACTTCGAGGGCTGGAAGCTCGGTCTCAAGGCGCTGGCGATCTACCGCGACAACTGCAAGGTCGGCCAGCCGCTGACCAACGCCCGGAAGAAGGCCGAGGAGCCGGAGAAGATCGTCGAGTACCGGCCGGTGCGCAAGCGCTTGCCGAAGAAGCGTCCGAGCCAGACCGTGTCGTTCACGGTCGGTGGCGCCGAGGGCTACCTGCACGCCGGCTCCTACCCGGACGATGGCCTCGGTGAGATCTTCGTCAAACTCGGTAAGCAGGGCTCCACGCTGGCCGGCGTGATGGACGCCTTCTCGATGTCGATCTCGGTCGGTCTGCAGTACGGCATTCCGCTGGAGTTCTACGTCTCGAAGTTCATGAACCTGCGCTTCGAACCGGCCGGCATGACCGACGATCCGGACGTGCGCATCGCCACCAGCGTGCTCGACTACCTGTTCCGCCGGCTGGCGTTGGACTACCTGCCCTACGAGAAGCGGGCCGATTTGGGCGTCTTCACCGCCGCCGAGCGGTCCGCGCAGGTCAATGGCGATTCGGCTGGCGACTCCGCGGACGTGGACCTGGAGGGCCTGCGCACCTCGGTCGAGGCCAGCCCGCGCCCGTCGGCCGCGGCGGAGGAGACCAGGTCGGAGACGCCCAAGGAGCCCGCTCGCCGGGTAGGCAGTTCCACCGAGTTGCTCGAACTGAAGTCGGGCAAGGAGGCCGACGCGCCGCTGTGCATGACCTGCGGCACGAAGATGCGTCCGGCCGGCTCCTGCTACGTCTGCGAGGGCTGCGGATCCACCTCCGGCTGCAGCTGACGGCGAGCGCACGCATGTGGGTGAAGCGGCGCGTCCGGAGGGCAGCTCGGTGGCTAAGCCGAGCTGCCCTCCAAGGATCACTCAGCGTAGACACTCACGACCGGCTCAGGCTGTAAGCGGCCGCTCGGTTACTCCGATCTGGGTCTCGCTCTCTACTGCACTGTGAAGTACAGTGTGAAGCGTGTCTTCTGACGCGTTGAGCAGCCCATTCGGATCCGAACCGATCGACGAGATCCCCCTCGCCCGATCGCCGCTGATCCGCGTCCTGGCACAGGTTCGCTTCCCCAAGCTCGTCGCCATGAGCGCGCCGAACATCGATTCTACGGTCGGGCTGGTGGTTGAACGACTACGGGACTCCTATCCGATCCTCAATGAGCGTCATGAAGCGCAGTTCACGGTCGGTCCTGACGGAGTATCGCAGACAATCGGTGCGAAACTCTGGCTGCTGCGAAGTGCCGATGACGCATGGCAGGTTACAATCGGGGAAACCTTTGTGTCATTGGCTGCTAGACTGTACATATCTCGCGCGGACTTCGCCAAGCGATTCGCCGCCGTTCTGAACGAGGTGTCCGACACTATCTCGCCACCGTTCGTGGAACGTCTTGGTGTCCGATACACGAATAGTATTCAAGACTCGGACATCTTGCTGAGGATTCACGAGCTGGTGCGACCGGAGGTCCTCGGGGGACTTGCGGTCCCTCGTCCTGAAGGTGTAGTGCTCGCTCATACTATGAGTGAGTGTCTGTATCAGTTTGGTTCTCGGATGCTGCGCGTTCAGTGGGGACTGTTGCCACCCGGCACCGCGATTGACCCTACGCTGCCTGCCTTGTCGGACCGGAGCTGGATGCTCGATCTGGACAGTTTTGTGGAGCAGAGATCGCAATTTGACGCGGACGCCATCGCGTCGACTGTGGTCGAGCTTGCTGGGAATGCGTATCGTTATTTTCGTTGGGTGGTAACTGAGAAGTTTCTCGCGGCCTTCGGAGGTGAGACGTGAGTTCTTCTACTGATGAGTCGGCGACTTCGCGTATCTTCACGCGTGACCTTGGCGTCTATTCTCCGGTTTCTCAAGGTTTGCTTACTCGGTTCGCTCTTGTTGGAGTGGTCCTTGCGGGATCGTTCACGGGAACTCTGGTAGCGACCCCAATGCCGGCTCCTACCTGGGCGGCTACTCAGGACCGTGACCAGGTTCGGCGCGTCGGGTGGACTGGGGATGAGCTCGGCAGTAGTGAGACTGATTGGCTTGCTTCATATGCGGTTTCGGGCATACAACCAAGATTTCAGTCGACTGAGTCGGTTGACCAAGAACCGTCCACTGAGTGGGCGCGCAAACTGAATGCGTCGCGGCCAGTGGTACCTGCGGATCTTGTGCGACGGCTGAGGGGTCAGTCTGGACTAACCTGGGAGCAGCTTGCCAAGTTGTTTGGAGTGTCGCGTCGCGCCGTACATCTTTGGGCAGCCGGTGGACGGATGAACGCCGCGAATCACGAACAACTCGCGCGACTCGTGTCTGTAGTGGACGGGCTGCCGGGAAGAACACCCGACCAGCGCCGGGCAGCGCTCCTCACCCCGCGGGAAACTGGGACGAGTCTCTATGATCGATTGCGTGCCGCGCACGCGTCCGGCGAGCACGATGTGGCTGGCACGCCGTGGAGTTCGGCCGAGTTGCTCCACGCTCTGGGGGATTCGGAGGAAGTGTGACCCAGCCTGCCGTGCCCAGTACTTCGGCAGAGACTCACGGCGGCACTCCGCTTCGAGTAGCACCCGAGGTGGCGTCGGAACTCAAGACCTGGCGCCAGGGCGATGTTGTCCGGATTCCTGCTCTGCTGATAATAGATGCGGATGGGAATCCGTGTCAGTATGCCACTCCAGACGGAGTCGCTCTGTTGTCGCAGACCTGCGATATTGTTCAGGCAGATCGGCTCACGGTTGTAGCCGCCCCTCTTGTTCGTCTGTCTGACGATGTTCGACGGCAGGCAGCCAAGGGAAAACGACCGCGGTATGTAGCGCTTCCCGCTGTTGGCGATGATGCCTTCGTCGATCTCGACTTCATTGGCACCTTGCGCAAGGAATCGGTTGTCAGCTGTTGGCAGAAGTCTGGTCTTGGTCCGGATGATATGGCGGTCCGAACCTTTGGGCGCAGAGTCGCACGCAGGTTTGGACGGTTCGCTTTTCCTGACGAAGTGGTGCCTTGGTTGGCTCCGCTCGCTGACATTGTCGCGGAAAAGTACCACAAGGCCTCCGCTGGCGAAGCCCAAGCGCTGAGGCATATCGCCGAGATGCGTGTGGAGGCCGCACGTGGCTGGACAGCGGCACCGTACGACCTGACACTGGCGGTCATCGTTCGCGCTGGAGTTCTTCCGGAACTTGACGAGGACGATCAGGTCGACGTGCCGGAGAGCCTCAGAGCCTGGCTGCGTACGCCCGACGGCGGACTGCGCCGTATGTCGGGCGACATCGCGAACAGGCTGTTCGCCGCTGAGTTGGATTCCTCAGGGCAGACAACGTCGCCTTCCCCTGTAGAGCGTTACCATCTGTGGCTTGCTCTCGCTGAGGCGTGGGCTCAGCGCTGCGCGCCGCGCGGAGCGGCCAGGAACGACGCCACCATCGTAGGCGCCGTCCGTGGCGGTTTTGTGGCAGGCGAACTTGTCAGCGAGGATGAGTACTCACTTGCTCGCTACCGTCGAAGTGAGCAGCTCGATGTGGACCACCTGTCGCCGCCAACGCCTGAATAGGCACTTGATATATCCATAACTACTGGTAGTCCGACCATTATTGGGGGCCATGTCATGTCTGCCGTCCTGCCGTGTGTAGAAGTCGTCGCCGAGGCCGGCGGCTGTTCCGTCCTTATTCCGGGACTGCCGATCGCGGTCGACGGCGATACGGTTGGCGACGCGACTTTGGAGATGATCGACGCGCTGCGGGAGTACGCGCGGGACTGGCACGAATATCTTCGTGACGCGCCGAACCACCGCGAGAACCGGGACCTGGTCCAGATGATCGACCACAGCGACGACGACCAACTTCGGAACTGGATCATCGGGTCCTCGCGGGATCTCAAAGCAGTTCCTGCTGTCGGGGTCGGGGGTATCGGCCGAGGTCGAGACGCCGGAGACCTGGGCTGACGCCGAGTAGCGTCGGGTGGTACTTCGGGTGCTGGACGAGCCGGTGGGCCGTTGCCGAGGCGTATCCGTGTTTTGGGCCCACCGGTCACGCCCGACGGGTAGGTTGGCGCACTGATCACGCCAAGAGGTGAGAGGTCAAGATCAGGTGGTGAGCGATCAGTCGGTCGTGGGCAGTGTTGGTGTGCTCACCATCGGTACCCGCGGCGCTGTCGGCGCGGGCGAGGTGCTGGTGAAGATCCGGGGTGGCTCCGAGGCATATCTCGCCTGGTCCGACGAGCCCCTGGCGAAGGGCAGCACCGTACTGGTTATCGGCACCCGGGGGAGCAGGACGGTCGACGTCGTGGCGTGGTTCGGCCCCCCGACCGTGGACATTCAAGCTTTCGACTAGGAGACAGTCATGTTCGGCTATCGCGTTCCCTCACCGGACCAAGCCATGCTCATCGCGGGAGGCCGGAGTGGTCGCAACGGCACTCCGTTTCGGGTGGTCACCGGCCACGGCGCGTTCGTTCTGCCGTTCTTCCGCAAGGTCCGCTTCCTGACACTGGCGATGTGTGAGTCCGAGGTCGCCGAGGTGTGCGTCACCAAGCAGGGCATCTCGCTCAACGTACGCGCGGTGATCGCGTTCAAGGTGGGCAACGACGAGGAGAGCATCGTCAACGCCGCACAGCGGTTCCTGTCCGATCAGGACCAGATGTCCATTCTCACCGGCCGGATCTTCGCCGGTCACCTGCGGTCGATCGTCGGCTCGATGACGGTGGAGGAGATCGTCACCGAACGCCAGAAGCTGGCGACCGAGGTGCTGGACGGTTCCAAGGAGGAGATGGCCAAGATCGGCCTCACCGTCGACTCGCTGCAGATCCAGTCGATCGACGATATGAAGCTCGGCTACATCGCGGCGATGGCGGCCCCGCACAACGCCGCCATCCAGCGGGAGGCGCAGATCGCCCAGGCGCGGGCGAACCAGGCGGCCGCCGAGGCCGAGCAGGAATCGCAGCGCAACCAGGCCGAATACGCCAGGGAGACCGCCGTCGTGCAGGCCCAGTACAAGGCGGAGGTGGACAAGGCACAGGCCGAGGCCTCCCAGGCCGGCCCGCTCGCCCAGGCGCAGTCGACCCGCGAGGTGATCGCGGCTCAGACCGAACTGGCGCAGCGCCAGGCGGAACTGCGCCAGCAGCAGCTGGTCGCCGAGGTGGTCAAGCCGGCCGAGGCCGAGGCCGAGCGGGTCCGGGTGCTCGCGCAGGCGGACGCGGAGAAGATGCGCATCCAGGCCGAGGCGGCCGCGTCCTACGACAGGGTCGCCCTGGACCGGATGATCATCGATCAGCTTCCGCAGATCGTCCGCGAGGCATCCCAGGGACTGTCCGGCGCCAACGTGAACATCCTGAACGGCACCGACGGTCTCGGCGAGATCGCGGCGGGCCTGGTCAGCCAGGGCCTGTCGATCCTCAACACCGTCAAGAAGGGCCTGAACTCGACGATCGAGGAGAGCGCGGCCGGCAAGCCCGAGCTCAACGGCCGCTGACGGCCTCACCCCGCTCGGTCCCGCCCAGCGTCTGCCACAGGAACTCGAAGACCAGCGCCCACTTCTCGGCCATCTGCGCATTGTCGCTGGCCGCGCCGTGGCCGCCCTCGATGTTCTCGTGGTACCAGACATCGTCATGACCGCGGCTCCGCATCCTGGCCACCATCTTTCGTGCGTGGCCAGGATGCACGCGATCATCCCGTGTGGACGTCATGAACAGCGTCGGTGGGTACTTCACGCCACTGTGGACATTTTCCCTGTGGACATTTTCCCCGTGGACATTTTTCCCGTTGACATCCGCGACATTGTGGTACGGCGAGAACGGCCGCAGATAGGACGACCACGCGGTCTCGTCGCGCGGGTCGCCGTACTCGGCCATCCAGGACGCGCCGGCCAACAACTCCGGATAGCGCAGCATGTCCAGCAGCGGCACCTGGCAGACGATCGCGCCGAACCGCTCCGGATACGTGGTGAGCATGACGCCCATCAACAGTCCACCGTTGCTGCCACCCTCAATGCCCAGTAGCGGCACCGTGGTGATGCCACGGTCGACCAGATCGGTCGCGACCGCCACGAAGTCCTCGTACACCTTGTGGCGGTTCTCCTTGATCGCCCGCTGGTGCCAGTCCGGGCCGTATTCACCGCCACCACGGATGTTCGCGACGACATAGGTGCCGCCACGGGCGAGCCAGCCGCGCCCGATGGTGCCGCTGTAGCCGGGCGTGAGGGAGATCTCGAACCCGCCGTAGCCGTTCAGCAGCGTGGGCGCCGGCTCGGACCGGGGATCTCCGACGACGAAGTACGGAATCCTGGTGCCGTCCGCGGAGGTGGCGAACATCTGTCGCACGGAAAGGCCATCGGTGCGGAAGAAACTCGGCGCCCGCTTCAGCGTTTCCGCCTCGGTGCCGATATGCCCGTACCGCAGGGTGGCCGGCTCCGTGTAACCGCTGGACACCAGGAAGTATTCGTCGCTGTCGTCCGGATCGGTGTCGACGATGTCGGTGTTCGCGAAGTCCGGCGCACCCGCCAGCGGCGCACGGCTCCAACCGTCCGGGCCGGGCGTGAGCACGGTCAACACGCTGCGCACATCGGAGAGCGCGTTGATGATCAGATGGTCGCTGGTCCACGCGAAATAGCTCAGCGAGGTGTGCTCGTCGGGCGTGAAGAGCACCTCGAAGCGCCGGTCGCCGGCGAGGAAATCATCGAACCGGATGGCCAGCAGCACTCCGGCCGGGTGGCTGACGCCTTCGATCGTCCACGGCGAACGGGTGGTGACCAGCAGCCATTGCCGATGGGTGCTCAGTTCGATGTCCTCGGGCAGGTCCAGGCGCAGCAACTCGCCCTCGGGTGTGCGGAAATACCGTTCGGTGCGGTAGAAATCGATGCTGCGGCCGGCGAAATCACGCTCATAGCCCTCGGTCGGATCGTGGTAGGCGTAGACCGAGACGTCGTCAGGCTTGCCCTCGAAAACGGTCTCCGCGTCCGCGAGTGGCGTGCCGCGCCGCCATTCCTTCATGATTCGCGGATAACCGGAGGAGGTCAGCGAGCCAGGCCCGAAGTCCGTGCCGACGTAGATCCGGTCGATGTCGATCCAGCCCACCTGGCTCTTGGCCTCGGGCAGCGTGAAACCGTCGGCCACGAAGGCCTTCTCCACCAGGTCGAACTCGCGCAGCACGGTCGCGTCGGCGCCGCCACGGGACAGTTCGACGAGCGCGCGCCGATACTCCGGACGCAGCACGCGGGCACCTTCCCACACCCAGTTCTCACCCTCGGCCGCGGCGAGTTCGTCGATGTCCAGCAGCACTTCCCAGTTCGGGTTCGGCCGCCGGTACTCGTCCAGCGTGGTGCGCCGCCAGTGACCGCGCGGATGCGCGGCGTCCCGCCAGAAGTTGTAGAGGTGTGCGCCGCGGCGCGTCACATAGGGGATGCGGTCATCCGCGTCCAGCACCTCGCGGATCTCGTCGCGCAGCGCGGTGTACCGGGATGTCTGGGCGAACCGCCGCGCCGTCTCCGCGTTGCGTTCCCGAACCCAGGCGAGCGCGTCCTCACCGGTGACGTCCTCCAGCCAGCGGTTGGGGTCGTCGGTCAGCTCCGCATCCATGTCGTCCATGAACCGAGTGTGCCTCGCGGACGGCCCGGCGGTCGACCAGGGCCTTTGCCCCGGCCGAGCGGTCCGCCTCGCCGGCCACCTACACCTGACAGGCGAAACCGTCAAATCCGTTGTCCACAAGGGTTTCTGGTTGTCCACAGGGGACAAGAAGTGGCCGCGGATCGGTGGTACCGGGGCGATCGTGGACTCATGACATCACCGACGCACACCGAGATCACCATCAAGGCACCCGGCGACCTGGTGGCGGCCATCCCGCATCTGCTGGGCTTCCATCCGGCTGACTCGCTGGTCGTACTGGGCCTACGCGGCGACGGCACACAACTCGGTGTCGCGCTGCGGGTGGACCTGCCGCCGCCTCCGGGCCGGGCCCGTGACCTGGCACGGCAGCTGGTCATGCCGCTCACCCAACAGTCGACCAAGGCGGCCACGCTGATCGTGGTCGGCGCGGCGCGGGACGAGTGTGGCCCACCGCAGGTTGAGGTGCTGGATATTTTCACCGGGGTCTTCGGGGCGGCCGGGATTCCCGTGATCCATCGGATCTGGACGGCCGCGACCGCGCAGGGCGCGTTCTGGCGGTGCTACGACGAACCCGACTGCAAGGGGATCGTGCCCGATCCCGCCGCCTCACCGCTGGCGGCGGCCACCGTGCTGGCCGGCTCGGTGACGTACGGGCGTCGGGAGGACATCGCGGCCACGCTGGCCCCGGAGGACGACGACGTGCTGGTGCGGCGTGCCGAGCTGCTCCGACGCGCGAGTGAGGACGCCGAGCCATGTCACGAGGAACCGCCGGCATCGGCGAGGCTGCTCGCGGCCATGGACGAGCTGGTCCGGCGAGCCGGCCAGGACGCGCTGCTGCTCACCGACGACGACATCGTGACGGCGGCCGAGGCGCTGGCCGACCCGAAGGTCCGGGATGCCTGCCTCCGGTTCGGCCAGCCCAACGAGGAGGAGGCGGCCCAGCGGCTGTGGACCGCCCTGCTGCGTGCCACGCCGGCCCCGGAATGCGCGGAACCGGCATGTCTGCTGGCACTGGCCGCCTACCTGCGCGGTGACGGTGTGCTGGCCGGCATCGCGCTGGACCGGGCCGAGGCCGCGTATCCGGGGCACATGCTCACCGTGCTGCTGCGTGGCGCGTTACTGACCGGGATGCCCCCGGACCAGCTCGAAGAACTCGTCACCACGGCGTCCAACGCCGCCCGACAACTGCTGTGCCCATGAAACCGCGTGCTACTGAGGAGACCGACATGATGACCTTGTCACTCCGCCGGTCGGGGCCGGGATTATTGCCCGGCGCGTGCCCGGGTGAAGTTCCAGGCGTCCCGGACGATCCCGGCGAGATCCGCCCGCTGTGGCCGCCAGCCCAGCTCCCGCTTGGCGCGTTCGCTGGAGGCGACCAGCACCGCCGGGTCACCGGCCCGCCGCTCGGCCAGCAGCGCCGGAATGGGATGTCCGGTGACCTCGCGGCAGGTCTCGATCACCTGTCGCACCGAGAAACCGGTGCCGCTGCCCAGGTTGTAGATGGCGTGCGTGTCGGCGGTGGCGTGCTTCAGGGCGAGAAGGTGGGCGTCGGCCAGATCGGCGACGTGGATGTAGTCCCGCACGCAGGTGCCGTCGTCGGTGGGGTAGTCGTCGCCGTAGATCTGCACCTTGTCCCGTTGGCCGAGCGCGACCTGCAGGACGATGGGGATCAGGTGGGTCTCGGTGGTGTGCCGCTCGCCGAACCGGTCATAGGCACCGGCGACGTTGAAGTACCGCAGGCTCACGGCGGCCAGCCCGTACGCGGTCGCGTACGAGGTGATCGCGTGGTCGATGGCCAGCTTGGTGGCACCGTAGGTGTTGGTCGGCCGGGTCGGTGCGTCCTCGGTGATCGGCACCTGCTCCGGCTCGCCATAGGTGGCGGCGGTGGACGAGAACACCAGCCGTGGCACGGCATGCCGGCGAACCGCGTCCAGCAGGTGCAGCGTGGTGACCACGTTGCCCTGCCAGTACTTCGCGGGGTCCGACATGGACTCGCCGACCAGCGATTTGGCGGCGAAGTGCAGCACGCCGTCGAAACCGTCGGCGAGCACCGGGTCGGCCACCTCGGCGATATTGCCCTTCACGAACCGGCAGCCATCGGGAATCGCGTCCGCGTGGCCGGTGGACAGGTCATCGAGCACCACGACCTCGTGGCCGGCCTCGACCAGCCGGGCCGCGCACACGCTGCCTACGTATCCGGCGCCCCCGGTCACGAGCAGTTTCACCGCGTTCCTCGCCTTTCTCTCCGTGACGCTCTGTCTGATGACGTTTTCTGGCACGCCGCGCTGGGCAACGACTGCGCCCGGGACGTCATGTGGGTTGATCGCCGGCTACTGATCCCGGCCGGCCCCGGCCGCGGGTTCGGCGACGAACAACCGGGGCCCGCCGAGCGACCGTTCGGCGAACGCGGACGTTACCGCGTTCTCCACGGCGGGCCGAAGCTCGGTCGGTGTCAGTGCGATCACCGAGCCGCCGAAGCCACCGCCGATCATCCGCGCACCCAGTGCGCCGGTGGCCAGCGCGGTGTCGACGGCGAGATCCAGTTCCGGGGTGGACACCCGGTAGTCGTCGCGCAGGCTGATATGCGAGGCGGTCAACAGGGGTCCGACGGCGGCGAGCTTGCCCAGCCCGAGCAGTTCGACCGTCCTGAGCACCCGGGCGTTCTCGTTGACCACATGCCGCACCAGGGGCGCCAGATCCACGGGAAGGGCGTCGAGCACCGCGTCCAACTCGGGGAGACCGATATCACGCAGTGCCGGCACACCAAGCAGTTGGGCGGCGCGCTCGCATCCGCGGCGGCGACGGCCGTATTCGGAGTCGGCCAGGGCGTGATGCGTCCGAGTGTCGATGACCAACACGTCCAGACCGTCCGCGCGCGAATCGAACGGGACCTGTTCGGACCGTCCGGAGCGAATATCCAGGAACAGCACATGGGCGGCGGTGCAACACAGCGACGCCATCTGGTCCAGGACACCGCTGGGCACGCCAACGAAATCGTTCTCGGCATGCTGGGCCCACCGGGCCAGGTCCGCGCGCCGCGGATCGCCGGGGCCGAACTCCTGGCCGGCCAGCCCGAGCAGGGCCAGCTCCACCGCGCACTCCAGTGCCGCGGAGGAGGACAGGCCCGCGCCGGCGGGCACGTCGCCGACGATCACCAGGTCGGCGCCACCGCGCACGCCCTGCTCGCGCAGCGCCCAGGCGACCCCGGCCGGATAACTGGTCCAGCCGGTGACCTCGCCAGGGGCGAGGTCCGCGATCACCGTCATCGGCGCCTGCTGCGGCCGGTGGTCGCCGACGCTGAGCACGTTGAGCATGCCGTCGGTGCGCGGTCCGGCGGCCACCGCGGTGCGCTGCGGCAACGCGAAGGGCATCACGAAGCCCTCGTTGTAGTCGGTGTGCTCACCGATCAGGTTGACACGGCCGGGAGCCGACCAAACACCAAACGGTGCCCTGCCGTGGGTATCGCGAAACACGGCGGCCGCTCGGGCCGCCGGATTGTTGTCAGTCAACTGGCGGCACCGCTATCCGGCGTACACCAGGACGGCATGCGCCACCGCTGTTTGCAGCACCGCGCACTTGCCGTCCGAACCGGACCGGACCTCGACGCCGTTGGCGCCGTCGGCCAATGGCGAGACCTCGACGGCACCACCGGGCATTACGCCGGCGGCCCGCAGCTCGCTCATCACGTCGATGTCCAACTGGATGTGCTCGGCGATCCGGCGAACATGCACCGTGCCGCCGCCGCGCCGGGCCACCTCGTCCACCCGCAGCAGCCCGGGCTCGATCGGCGGAGCCGGCTCACCCTCACCGATCTTGTCCAGACCGGGGATCGGGTTGCCGTAGGGGGAGGTCGTGGGATGACTGAGCAGCCGGACGAGCTTGCGCTCGACGGCCTCGCTCATCACGTGCTCCCAGCGACAGGCCTCGCTGTGCACCTGTTCCCATTCCAGGCCGATGACGTCAACCAGCAACCGCTCGGCGAGCCGGTGTTTGCGCATCACGCCGATGGCGACCTCGCGGCCGTGGTTGGTCAGCTCCAGGCGCCGATCATCCGCGACGATCACCAGACCGTCGCGTTCCATCCGGGCCACCGTCTGGCTCACCGTGGGACCGCTCTGCCCGAGCCGCTCGGCGATCCGGGCGCGCAGGGGCATGACACCCTCCTCCTCCAGCTCGAAAATCGTGCGGAGGTACATCTCGGTGGTGTCGATGAGATCGTTCACGCGAGTCCTCTCTATGGCCCTCATGCTAGTCGTCAACACTGTGGTGCCCCGCGAATCTTCCGGCGGCGACTGGGCCGCGAACCAGTCAGGTGCCAGCGGCAAGGTGCTGGCACCCCTCACCATAAACGATATATCGCTACCTATCGCGATACAACGCTAGCGACGGTGACGTTCACCTGCCGCTGGTCCGGGCAAGATATCGCCTATGCGAGCGTTGATGAGCGTGGCCGAACTGGCCCGATTGCGCGAGTCCGACACACCGCCGGTCGTACTGGACGTGCGGTGGCGGTTGAACGGCCCGCCCGGGCGTGGAGAGTACGAGCGCGGGCATGTCCCGAACGCGGTGTTCGTGGATCTGGACACCGAACTGGCCGGCCGGAAGGTCCCGGGCACCGGCCGGCACCCGCTGCCCGCGCCCGAGGACCTCCAGAAAACCCTGCGCGCGGCCGGCGTGAGCGCGGACCGGCCGGTGGTCGTCTACGACGCCGACAACGGCTCGGTGGCGGCGCGGGCGTGGTGGCTGTTGCGCTGGGCCGGACATCCCGATGTCGCCGTGCTCGACGGCGGCTACACGGCATGGGTTGGGCAGGGCCAGCCGGTGGACACGGCCACCCCGCGTCCCGAACCCGGCGACATCGAGGTCCGTCCGGGCTCGATGCCGGTACTGGACGCGGATGCCGCGGCCAGGCTGGCCACCGACAGCGTGCTGCTGGACGCCCGTGTGCCGGAGCGGTTCCGGGGCGAGAACGAGACGATCGACCCTCGGGGCGGTCACATCCCCGGCGCACGCAACGCGCCCTGCGCCGACCATGTCGGTCCGGACGGGCAGTGGCGGCCGCCGGCCGAGCTGGCCGAGCGGTTCCAGGGACTGGGTGTGCGCGCCGGCCAGCCGGTCGGAGCGTCCTGCGGGTCCGGGGTGACGGCGTGCTCGGTCATCCTGGCCCTGGAGGTCGCCGGGATCACCAGCCCGGCCGAGCCGGCGGCACTGTATGTCGGCTCGTGGTCACAGTGGAGCGCCGACCCGAGTCGTCCGGTCGCCACCGGCGATCAATAACCGCTGGTAGGACACGCGGCGAGGGCGGAATTCCTGACCCAGGCGTTAATGTCTGGTTATGGGCGTGTCAACGCAGGTCGTGTGGGATGAGGCGTTGCTCGGGTACGACATGGGCGACGAGCATCCGATGAAGCCTGTCCGGCTCGCCCTGACCGTCAAGCTGGCGACCTCGCTGGGCGTCCTGGACGGCGTGCGGACGCTGACCCCGTTGCCGGCGGCGGACGAACTGATCGAACGGATCCACGATCCCAACTACCTGGCGGCCGTACGCGCCGCCGGCGAGGGCGGGACCTGGGAACCCGGCCACGGTCTCGGTACCGACGACAACCCGATCTTCCCCCACATGCACGAGGCGTCCGCGCGTGTGGTGGGGGGATCGGTGCTGGCCGCCGACCAGATCGCGTCCGGCGCGGCGGACCGGGCGGTGTTCATCGCCGGCGGCCTGCACCACGCCATGCCCAACCACGCTTCCGGGTTCTGCGTCTACAACGACTGCGCGGTGGCCATCTCCTGGCTGCTCGATCACGGCATCGAGCGCATCGCGTACGTCGACACCGACGTGCATCACGGCGACGGCGTGCAGGCCGCGTTCTATGGCGATCCCAGGGTGCTGACCATGTCCCTGCACCAGCACCCCAGGACGTTGTGGCCGAGCACCGGATACCCCCGCGAGGTGGGCGCGCCCGGCGCCGAGGGCACCGCGGTCAACCTGCCGCTGCTGCCGGGCACCAAGGACGGGCAGTGGCTGCGCGCCTTCCACGCGGTGGTGCCGTCGATACTGGAGAAGTTCCGGCCGCAGGTGCTGGTCAGCCAGTGCGGTGTGGACACCCACCGCTACGACCCACTGGCGGACCTGTCGCTATCCGTGGACGGGCACCGGGCGATCTACCGCGCGCTGCGCGAACTGGCCGTCGACTACGCCGGCGGCAAATGGTTGGCGCTCGGTGGCGGTGGTTACGATCTCGTGCGCGTGGTGCCGCGATCCTGGACCCATCTGCTGGCCACGGTGCTCGATCGCGATCTTGACCCGAACACGCCGCTGCCGGCCGACTGGGTCGCGGTCGCCAACAAGGTCGCGCCGCATCTGCCACTGCCCACCTCCATGTCCGACGGGGGCAACGTCACCTTCGAGCGGTGGGGTGGCGAGGCGGTCGAGTCCGTGGACATCGGCATCATGGACACAAGGCGGGCCGTGTTTCCCCTGCACGGCCTCGATCCAGACGACTCCAGGGACTGACTTGGGCGGGTGAGCCAACCGTGTCCGAAGTGGATGAACGGTCCGAACAGACGTGGGACCCGTACGAGTACCCACGACACTGGGAAGCCGACGTGGTGCTGTCCGACGGCGGCACGGTCCACCTGCGCCCGATCACGCCACCGGACGCGGACCGGATCGTCTCGCTGCACTCCCGGCTGTCCGAACGGACCCGCTACTTCCGTTATTTCGCGCCCTATCCACGCATCTCGGAGAAGGACCTCAAGCGGTTCAGCGTGGTCGATCACCACGGCCGGGTGGCGCTGGGCGCCTTCCTGGGCGACAACCTGATCGCGGTCGGCCGCTACGAGCAGCTCGGCGACACCGACCAGGCCGAGGTGGCCTTCGTCGTCGAGGACGTGCACCAGGGGCGCGGGCTGGGCTCGATCCTGCTGGAGCATCTGGCCGCGGCCGCCCGCGAACGCGGCCTGACCAGGTTCGTCGCCGAGGTACTCGCCGAGAACACCCAGATGGTCCGGGTCTTCCGGGACGCCGGCTACCGGGTCAGCCGCGAGCTGGAAGCGGGCGTGCTGCACCTGGAGTTCGCGGTCGACCCGACCGAGGAGTCCGTGGCGGTGTCCCGGGCCCGGGAGCAGGCCGCCGAGGCGCGCAGCATGCACAACCTGCTGCATCCCCGTTCGGTCGCGGTGATCGGCGCGTCCGCCGACCCCACCAAGATCGGCTACGCGGTGCTCACCAACCTGCTGTCCGCCGACTTCACCGGGCCCGTGTACCCGGTGCACCCGGAACACCGGTCGGTGCGCGGGGTGCGCGCCTACCGATCCGTGCTGGACATTCCGGACCCGGTCGACCTCGCCGTGGTCGCGATCCCCGCGTCCGGCGTCGACGAGGTGATGGACGCCTGCCTGGCCAAGGGCGTGACCACCCTTGTCGTGTTGTCCAGCGGGTTCGCCGACGCCGGCCCGGACGGCCGAAGCGCCGAGCGCAGGCTGGTCGCCGAGGCCCGGAAACATGGCATGCGGGTGGTGGGCCCCAACGCGCTCGGCGTCGTCAACAACGACCCGGCGGTCCGGCTGAACGCCACCCTGGCGCCGCGGCTGCCCGGCACCGGCCGGATCGGGTTCTTCTGCCAGTCCGGTGCGCTGGGCATCGGCATCCTCGCCGACGCGGCCGAGCGCGGCCTGGGACTGTCCACCTTCGTGTCCGCCGGCAACCGGGCCGACGTGTCCGGCAACGACCTCCTGCAGTACTGGCAGACCGATCAGTCGACCCAGGTGGTGCTGCTGTACCTGGAGTCGTTCGGCAACCCGCGCAAGTTCGCCCGGCTGGCCAGGCGGCTCGCCCGGCAGAAGCCGGTCGTCGCGGTGAAGTCCGGTCGGCACGCGGTGCGGCCGTCGCTGGCGGCCACCTCGGCGCCCATCGACGAGTCGAGCGTGCAGGCGTTGTTCGAGCAGTCCGGCGTCATCCGGGTCGAGTCACTGGCCCAGCTGTTCGACACCGCGCTGCTGCTGTCCAACCAGCCGCTGCCGGCCGACGACCGGATCGGGGTGGTCGGCAACTCGACCGCCATCGGCATGCTCGCCGCGGACACCATCCTCGCCTCCGGGCTGCGGCTGGCGTCCGACCCGGTCGACACCGGGGCCCAGGCATCCCCGGAGGAGTTCGGCGCGGCGATCCGGGACATCCTGCGCCGCGACGACGTGGACGCGGCGGTCGTCGTGTTCGTGCCGCCGTTAGTCGTCCCCGGCACCGCGTACGCCCGGACTCTCCGCGAGGTGGTCGCGGATCTGGCGGCCAACGAGGGGATCACCGGCAAGCCGATCGTGTCCACCTTCCTGGCCGCCGAGGGTGTGCCCGACGAACTCGCGGTGCCCGGACCGGTGGGAGCCGCGCCCGGCTACGGCTCGGTGCCGTCCTATCCCAGCCCCGAGCGTGCGGTGTTCGCGCTGGCGCGGGCCGTCCGCTACGCCAGGTGGCGCTCGGCTCCGCTGGGCCAGGTCGTCCGGCCCACCGGCATCGACCTCGACGGCGCTCACCAGGTGATCGAGTCGGTCAGTCCCGCCGAACCGGAGGAGTTCGCCGGCACCGAACGGCCGCAGTGGCACCACGAGCTGACCGACTCCGAGTCGGCCCGGCTGCTGCGCTGCTACGGCATCGAACTCGCCGCGGGCCCATCCGATGCGCACCCGAACGGCGCCGAGGGCGATGGCTCAGCCGGATCGGGCAACCACAGCTCGACCGACGGGACCAGTTCGGTCCCCGACGCGGTGTCCTGCGTGATCGGACTGCAGGATGACCCGTCGTTCGGCTCCCTGGTGTACTTCGGGCTGGCCGGCATCGTCAGTGACCTGCTCGGCGACCGCGCCTACCGGGCGGTTCCGCTCACCGACCGGGACGCGGCCCGACTGGTCCGAGCGCCCCGCGCCGCACCGCTGCTGACCGGGTACCGCGGTGCCCGGCCGGTCGACCTGGCCGCCCTGGAGGACGTGATCCTGCGGGTCGCGGCCATGGCCGAGGACCTGCCGCAGCTTCGTGACCTGGTGCTGGACCCGGTGATCGCCTCACCCGAGGGGGTTACCGTGCCCGCCGCCCGGATCACCGTGGGAACGCGGCCACGGCCCGATGTGGCCCCGCGCCACCTGCGCCCGATCGGCAGTTCGGACACGACCGACTGAACCTCACGTCAACCGGATGCAACCAACCGCCGCGCCAGGTACGTCTTGGTGGCATGAGGTCCTCTTCGATCAGGTCGGTCCCGGCGGGCGCGCTGCTGGCCGCCGTCACGCTCGCGCTGACCGTGGCCGCCTGCGGCCCGTCGAATGCCAGCTCGCTGCCGGCCGGCGGGAGCACCGCGAGCGGCACCGGCACGGTTGCCACGACGACCTCCGGCGACACCGGATCAGCCGGCAGCGGCGCACAGGGCAGCGTGTCGCCAGGCCCGACGACACCCGGCACGTCGGTGCCTGGCGCGCCGCCGGCCACCAGCGGGCCACCCGTGCCGGCCAACCAGATCGACGCCTCCGGGATGCCCGGTGGTGGCCCGAACGGCGTCTGGACCGAGAACGGCGGCCGGACCATCGCACTGGCCGCCGAACAGGCCGGCTGTGACCGGCTGACCGCCACGCTTGTCAGCGAGAACGCCCGCCAGGTGGTGGTGCGGCTGACCACCACCACACAGACCACATCGGGCGTGATGTGCCCAATGATCGTGCGGCAGGTGGTGGCCACCGTCCAGCTCGCCGCCCCGCTGGACGGCCGCACCCTGGTGCTACAGGGCACCATTAGGCACTACTAGGTTCCGCCGTCCCGTTGCGCCGTTCCAGGTGGCGCGGGCCGGCGTTCTTGGTCGCTCGCGTGCCGGTCGTACGTGATGTGGCCTGACCCGGGTTCAGCGGCGGAAGGAGATCTGCAGAGTCGGCTGCGAGGTGCCGGCGAAGAAGTCGTTGCCCTTGTCGTCGACGACCACGAACGCCGGGAAGTCCTCGACCTCGATCCGCCACACGGCCTCCATGCCGAGTTCCGGGTACTCGAGCACCTCGACCTTCTTGATGCAGTCCTTGGCCAGCCGGGCGGCCGGACCGCCGATCGAACCCAGGTAGAAGCCGCCGTGGCGCTGGCAGGCCTCGGTCACCTGCTTCGATCGGTTGCCCTTGGCCAGCATCACCAGCGAGCCGCCAGCCGCCTGGAACTGATCGATATAGGGGTCCATCCGGGCGGCCGTTGTCGGGCCGAACGATCCCGACGGGTAGCCCTCCGGCGTCTTGGCCGGACCCGCGTAGTACACCGGGTGATCCCGCAGGTAGCTGGGGATGGGTTCGCCCGCGTCCAGCCGCTCCTTGATCCTGGCGTGCGCGATGTCCCGGGCCACCACCAGCGGGCCGGTCAGCGAGACCCGGGTCTTCACCGGCAGCTTCGACAGGACCGCGCGGATCTGGTCCATCGGCTGGTTGAGGTCGATCTTGACCACGTCGTCGGACAGCTGGTCATGCGACACGTCGGGCAGGAACCGCGCCGGGTCCCGCTCCAACTGCTCCAGGAAGATGCCGTCCGGCGTGATCTTGGCCTTGGCCTGGCGGTCGGCCGAGCAGGACACCGCGATACCGACCGGGCAGGACGCGCCGTGCCGGGGCAGCCGGACCACCCGGACGTCGTGGCAGAAGTACTTGCCACCGAACTGGGCGCCGATACCGAACTGCCTGGTCATCTCCAGGATCTGCTGCTCCAGGTCGAGGTCTCGCAGCGCGTGGCCGACCGGCGAACCCTCGGTGGGCAGGGTGTCCAGGTAGCGGGCCGAGGCGAGCTTGGCGACCTTGAGGTTGAACTCGGCCGACGTACCGCCGACCACGACCGCCAGGTGGTACGGCGGGCAGGCGGCGGTGCCGAGGCTGCGCAGCTTCTCATCCAGGAAGTGGGCCAGCCGGGTGGGGTTGAGCAGCGCCTTGGTCTCCTGGTACAGGAACGTCTTGTTGGCGCTGCCGCCACCCTTGGCCAGGAACAGGAACTCGTACTTGGGCTCGATGCCACCGGCCGCGTACAGCTCGATCTGCGCGGGCAGGTTGGTGCCGGTGTTCCGCTCGTCCCAGAAGGTCAGCGGCGCCATCTGCGAGTAGCGCAGGTTCAGCTGCTGGTATGCGTCGAAGATGCCGCGGGACAGCGCGGCCTCGTCGCCACCACCGGTGAGCACGGACTCGGTGCGCTTGCCGACCACGATGGCGGTGCCGGTGTCCTGGCACATCGGCAGAACCCCGCCGGCCGAGATACAGGCGTTGCGCAGCAGGTCGGTGGCCACGAACCGGTCGTTGGCGCTGGCCTCCGGGTCGTCGATGATCGCCCGCAACTGCGCCAGGTGGGAGGACCGCAGCAGGTGCTGGATGTCGTGCATCGCCTCATGGGCCAGCAGCGTCAGCGCCGACGGGTCGATGCTCAGGAACTCGCGGCCGGCGGCCGAGATCAGCTCGATGCCCTCGGTGCTGACCAGCCGGTACTCGGTGCGCTTGTCCGGCCCCAGCGGCAACACGTCGGTGTACTGGAACTCGGGCGTGGCACTCGGGGTTGGCGCGGTTGCGTCGGTGGGCGTGGCGGTCATGGCGCGGCGGGCTCCCTTGCCTCACATGGTCAGCTCTCGATCGCTGACCGTACCCCGTGTCACCGCCCCCTCGGGCCGGCTTGTGACGTGATTCCCCAGACAAACCGCAGGTAGAACCCACAATGCGGGAGGTCCGGACGGCCACCGGCCGCCCGGACCTCACCGCCTGCTATGACAGAACTCACGCGCGCGAGCTCATACCGCTCGGAACCTCCGCCGTTCCACGTGGATGGTTGGCCAGTCTGCAGGCCGCCTGGCCTACTGAGGCCATGCGGACTCACGCGCGTCTCTGAACCCAAGCCAGTTCCGGCGTTCCAGGTGGATGCGGTGCAAGGCCGCAGGCCGCGTGGCGTAGTCATCTACGCGAGCGGCCGAGAACGCAGCACCGCGCCGCCTGGGACGGCGGAACTAGGAGGCGTAGGCGCGAAGGCGATCAGCCCGCTCACCCTGCCGCAGCTTGGCCATGACCTCGCGCTCGATCTGCCGGACCCGCTCCCGGGACAGCCCGAACCGCTTGCCGATCTGGTCCAACGTGCGGGGCTGACCATCGTCGAGCCCGTAGCGCAGCCGGATCACGGCCTGCTCGCGCTCGTCGAGCGTGGCCAGCACCCGCCGCAGGTCGTCCTGCAGCAGGCCGGAGATGACGGCGCTCTCCGCGTCGGTCGCCTCGCCGTCCTCGATGAAGTCGCCCAGCGGGGCGTCCTCGTCGGTGCCCACCGGCATGTCGAGGCTCACCGGGTCGCGGGCGTGGTCGAGCAGGTCGGCGACCTTGTCGGGGGTCAGCCCAACCTCCTTGGCCAGTTCGACGTTGGTGGCTTCGCGGCCGAGTTGCTGGTGCAGGTCCCGCTTGATCCGGGCCAGCTTGTTGACCTGCTCGACCAGATGTACCGGCAGCCGGATGGTGCGACCCTGGTCGGCCATGCCACGAGTGATCGCCTGGCGAATCCACCAGGTCGCGTACGTGGAGAACTTGAATCCCTTGGTGTAGTCGAACTTCTCGACCGCGCGGATCAGGCCGAGGTTGCCCTCCTGGATCAGGTCGAGCAACGGCATGCCGCGGCCGGTGTAGCGCTTGGCCAGCGACACGACCAGCCGGAGGTTCGCCTCCAGCAGATGATTCTTGGCCACCTGGCCGTCGCGCACCAGCGCGGACAACTCCTCCCGGCGCTTGGTCGAGAGCTTCTTCGCGGTGTCGAGCATGTGCTGGGCGAACACGCCCGCCTCGATGCGCTTGGCGAGTTCCACTTCCTGCGCGGCGTTCAGCAGGGCGGTCTTGCCGATTCCGTTCAGGTAAACTCGCACTAGGTCGGCGGCTGGCCCCTGAGCGTCGAGGTCTGCGGCCTCGACGCTGATGGCGAGGTCCGGGACCTCGACCCCACGATCGAGGGTCTGCGGAGCGGTCATGGGTCTCCCCTCCCTGTTACGGGCTGACGTGCTGGCTGGCACCGCGAACACGTGTGGTGTCCGTGGCGCCCACCGTGCGGATGACCCGGTTGCGGTTACCCCCGGGGCCACTCGCTGGTTGGCCGGACATTTTTGAAAACGACGGTGGGCTCGAATTCGTTCCCGCCGTCCTGTCTTGATGACGTCGGACCGGTCACAGGCGTTGCCCGTCAAACCTGAAGCTTCGCTGAGGAATAGATCAGCGGCTTCAGGTGTTACTCAGCTTTCACGTCTCCACGAGAACCGTGAACGGTCCATCGTTGATGCTTCGGACCGCCATCACGGCGCCGAACCGGCCGGTACTCACCTTCGCGCCTCGCTTGCGTAGTTCCGCGATCACCAGGTCCACCAGAGGTTCCGCCACCGCGGGTGGCGCGGCTTCGATCCAGGACGGCCGGCGGCCCTTGCGGGTGTTGCCGTACAGCGTGAACTGGCTGACCACCAGCAGTGGCGCGCCGGTCGTCGCGCAGGACTGCTCGTCACGCAGGATGCGCAGTTCGTACACCTTGCGTGCCATGGTGATCGCCTGTTCCTCGGTGTCATCGACGCGCACTCCCAGCAACACCAGTAGGCCGGGTCCGTCGATCTCGCCGACGATCTCGTCATCGACGCTGACACTCGCACCGTTCACCCGGGCGACGACCGCGCGCATGAGCTTGATTTCCACCTTCCGCTGTTGTGTTCCCGCCGTGTTTGTGCGGGTGGTTCTTCACCGGAATGCTCGCACGCCCGCTCAGCGCATTGCGCCATCCGGGTGGTGATGTTTCCGTCGTGAAAAATTTCGGCGCGCACGGTCCAGCACTGTGCAGGGACCGCCGCGAGTGTCACGATGGGAGGGCGATTGCGGAGGAGGTGGTGTCGTGACTGGCCGCCAGAACGACACGCCGATCCTGATCACCGAGGCGCGGCCGTCGGCCGACGACGAGTACGCCGCGCGCAAACGCAAGTACACGATCATGATGGCGCTGCGGCTGCCGTGCCTGATCCTCGCGGGCGTGTACTACCAGATCTGGTGGCTGGCCCTGATCTTCGTGGCCATCTCCATCCCACTGCCGTGGATCGCCGTGCTCATCGCCAACGACCGGCCCCCGCGGAAGTCCGAGAAGGTCAGCTGGTTCCGCCACCGGCACGCCGCCAGGCAACTGGAGGACCGCGAGCATCCGGTCATCGAGGGCTGACCGCCAGCACGTTCGCCAGCTGGGCCGCCAGCGTGGCGTTGGCGACCACGAGCGCCTCGTTCGCCGCCAGGCTGGCGCCACCGCTGCCGGCGTGGAAATGCGCCAGCAGCGCCGGAGTGACCTCCTTGCCGCGGATGTGCTGGGTCTCCGCCCAGTAGAGGCCCTCGGCGAGCAGTCGGTCATGCAGGCCGTGATCCATCTCGAACTCGGCGGGCACCGGGTTGGCCAGCACCACCGCGGTGGATCCGGCGGAGCTGTCTCGATGTGCCAGGAACACCGCGGCCGCCTGCTCCGGCGTGTCCACCCGCCAGGGCACCGGGAACGGCGATTCGCGCAGGTAGAAGGCGGGGAAGAGATCGGTCTGGTAGCCGAGCACCGGCACCGACTCGGTCTCCAGCAGCTCCAGCGTGGCGCCGATGTCCAGGATCGACTTGACTCCCGAGCACACCACCAGCATCGGCGTGTCGGCGAGCACCCCGAGATCGGCGGACACGTCCCAGCTGTCCCGTGCTCCCCGGTGCACGCCGCCGAGTCCTCCGGTGGCGAACACCGCGATGCCGCCGGCATGGGCCAGCGCCACCGTGGCGGCCACCGTCGTCGCCCCGCTGCTGCCCAGCGCGCTCGCGGGGGCCAGGTCCCGGCGGGACAGCTTCACCAGGCCGGCGTCCGGGTCGCAGACCCTGTCCAGTTCCGCACCGGACAGGCCCACCACCGGTTCGCCGTCCAGCACCGCGACGGTCGCCGGCACCGCGCCCCGCTCCCGCACGACTCGTTCCAGCCGGTCGGCGACCTCCCGGTTACGGCCGGCGGGTAGTCCGTGCGCGAGCAGCGTGCTCTCCAGCGCGACCACCGGCCGACCGTCCGTCACCGCTGCGCTGACCTCGTCGGCGATCCGAATCCTCACGACCGGCATCCTCCCGCGTCGGCGAGCCCGATGGCATGATTGGTGATGTGAGCACGCAGACCCTTCCCGAAGTCGACACACGTCCGGAGGCCACCGAGAGCACCGGTGACGACTCTCCGAAGATGTTCCACTACGTGCGCAAGGAGAAGATCGCGGAGAGCGCGGTCATGGGCAACTACGTGGTGGCGCTGTGCGGCGAGACGTTCCCGGTGACCCGCTCACCCAAGCCCGGTTCCCCGGTGTGCCCGGAGTGCAAGCGGATCTACCAGATGATGCCGCACGGCGGCGGCAACAACGAGGACCGCTGAGCCCTCAGCCTTCGCCCGGACCGTCGGCTGGGTCGGCCGCCGAGTGGTTGACGTCAACCCAGTCGAGGGTGCGGGTGACCGCCTTGCGCCAGCCGGCGTATCCCTTGGCGCGTCGATCCTCGGTCCAGGTCGGCTGCCATCGCCGGTCCTCGTGCCAGTTCCGCTTCAGCTCGTCGGTCGACGTCCAGAAGCCGACGGCGAGCCCGGCCGCGTAGGCGGCACCCAGCGCGGTGGTCTCGGCCACCACCGGCCGGGACACCGGCACGCCGAGGATGTCCGCCTGCAGCTGCATGCACAGCTCGTTGGCGGTCACGCCACCGTCGACCCGCAGCACGTCCAGCGTGACGCCCGAGTCCTGCTGCATCGCCTCCACCACATCCCGGGTCTGGTAGCAGATCGCCTCCAGGGTTGCCCGGGCGATATGCGCGTTGCTGTTGTACCGGGACAGCCCGACGATCACGCCGCGCGCGTCGGAGCGCCAGTATGGCGCGAACAGTCCGGAGAACGCCGGCACGAAGTACACCCCGCCGTTGTCGGGCACCTGGCGGGCCAGCATCTCGCTCTGTGCCGCGCCGCTGATGATGCCGAGTTGGTCACGCAGCCACTGCACGGCCGAGCCGGTCACCGCGATGGAACCCTCCAGTGCGTAGACCGGCTTCTGGTCGCCGAACTGGTAGCACACCGTGGTGAGCAGGCCGTGCCGCGAGCGCACCGGCTCGTGCCCGGTGTTGAGCAGCAGGAAGTTGCCGGTGCCGTAGGTGTTCTTGGCGGTGCCGGGCTCGAAGCACACCTGGCCGACGGTCGCGGCCTGCTGGTCGCCGAGATCGCCGGACAGCGCGACCTCACCGCCCAGTGGCCCGTCGGCCCTGCTGAGCCCGTAGCCACCGGGCTGCGAGGACGGCCTGATGTCCGGCAGCATCGCCCTCGGAATGTCGAAAAAGGACAGTAGTTCGTCGTCCCAGGACAGGGTTTCCAGATCCATCAGCATGGTCCGGCTGGCGTTGGTCACGTCGGTGACGTGCACGCCACCGTCCGTTCCGCCGGTGAGGTTCCACAGCAGCCAGCTGTCGGTGTTGCCGAACAGCGCGTCGCCGGCCTCGGCGGCCTTCCGCAGCCCGTCGACGGTCTCCAGGATCCACTTCAGCTTGCCGCCGGAGAAGTAGGTGGCCGGCGGCAGGCCCGCCTTGCGGCGGATGACGTCACCCCGGCCGTCCCGGTCCAGCGTCGCGGCGATCCGGTCGGTCCGGGTGTCCTGCCAGACGATCGCGTTGCGGTACGGCCGGCCGGTCCGGCGGTTCCACACCACCGTGGTCTCCCGCTGGTTGGTGATGCCGACCGCGGCCAGATCGGTTGAGTGGAGGTTCGCCCTGGTCAGGGCCGTCTCGATGACCGCGCGGGTGCGCTCCCAGATCTCCGTCGGGTTGTGTTCGACCCAGCCGGGATGGGGCAGGATCTGCTGGTGCTCCAACTGGTGGCGGGCCACCTCGCGGCCGCCATGGTCGAAGATCATGAACCGGGTGCTCGTGGTGCCCTGGTCGACCGCTCCGACGAAGTCAGCCATGGCCGGATCTCCCTCTGCTGGGTGCCAGTCTTCTCGGTGTCCGTGTCCGGGTTGTCCGTGTCCGGGTTGTCCGTGTCTGGGGTGTCCGTGGCTAGCCGGACAGCTGGTCGATCGCCCGGTAGATCCGCTTGTCGGAGATGGGGCAGGCGGTTCCCAGGGTCTGCGCGAAGTAGCTGACGCGCAGTTCCTCGATCATCCACCGAATGTCCGCCGAGCGCTCCTCGCCGACCCGTTCTCGGCACTCCCGATACGCCTGCCGCACCTCGTTGAGTTGGGCCAGCCGGTCCTGGTCGCGGCTCGGGTTCTCGGTGAGCTTGTCCAGCCGGTGGTCGATGCCGCGCACATAGCGGACCACGTCCGGCAACCGCCGCCGGCCGAACTCCGTCACGAATCCCTTGTGCACCAGGGAACGCAGATGCTCGCGGATGTCGGCCAGTGAGTCCTCCGGGCCACCCGGGCGGTCCAGTTTGGCCGCCACGGTGTGCGCGGCGGCGAGCACCCGGCGTACCTGTTCCAGCACGTCCAGCATGGTCTCGCCGAGGTGCGGCCGGGCGGCCTCCACCAGCCTCGCGAAGCCAGCCGCGTCCCAGGCCACCCCACCCGCCTTGGCGATCAGCGCGTCGGCGGCGGCCGTGACGCAATCGTCCAGCAGCGCGGCCACGCTGCCGTGCGGGTTGCGGCCCAGGGTCAGTTTGGCCTGGTTGTCCAGCGCCCGGGTGACCATCTTGACCGGGGACGGCAGCCGCAACAGCACCAGCCGTCGGGTGCCAGCCCACATCGCCCGCCGCTGCTCGGCCTCGGTGCCGACCAGCCGGACCGCGACGCTGTCACCCTCGTCGACCAGCGTCGGATACGCGGTGACCGGCACGCCGTTGACGGTGCGGCGCTGGCTGCGCGGCAGCTCGCCGAGGTCCCAGTCACGCAGGCCGGAGCGGGCGATGTCGGCGGCGTTGCTGTCCAGCTCCGCGCGCACCCGTTCGGTCAGTTCACGCTTGAGCGCGTCCAGGTCCTTGCCCTCGGTCACCGTTTTGTCGTGGTCGTCCACGACCTGGAAGGTGATCCGCAGATGCGCGGGCAGCCGGTTCAGGTCCCAGGCGTCCCGGGGCACGGTCACGCCGCGCAGCCGGTGCAGTTCGTGGGACAGCGCGTCGGGCAGCGACCGCCCCGACTCGTCGCCGGGCTTGATCCGGTCCAGCACCGCTCGGGCGACGTCCGGCGCGGGCACGAAGTTGCGGCGCAGCTGCTTGGGCAGCGACCGGATCAGCGCGGTGACCAGTTCCTCGCGCAGTCCCGGCACCTGCCAGCTGAACTCGGCGGCGGACAGCTGGTGCAGCGCGGCCAGTGGCACCCGCACGGTCACCCCGTCATCGGCCTGGCCGGGTTCGAACTGGTAGGTCAGCGTCAGCGGCAGCTCATCCTGCTGCCAGGAGTCCGGGTAGCTCGACGGGTCCAGCTCGTCGGCGGTGTCCCTGGCCAGCATCGAGCGGTCGAACGTGAGCAGATCGGGCTGGTCGGCCCGGACGCCCTTCCACCAGGTGTCGAAATGCCGGGCGGACACCACCTCGCGGCCGACTCGCTGGTCATAGAAGTCGAACAGCACGTCCTCGTCGACCATGATGTCCCGCCGCCGGGCCCGCTGTTCGAGTTCCTCGACCTCGGCGAGCATCTCGCGGTTGCGCCGGAAGAAGGCGTGCTGGGTGTTCCAGTCACCCTCGACCAGGGCGTGCCGGATGAACTCCTCGCGGGCCACCGTCGGATCGATACGGCCGTAGTTGACGGTCCGGGCGGCCACGATCGGCAGCCCGAACAGGCTGACCTTCTCGGTGCCCAGCACGGCGCCACGCTCGGCGTCCCAGCGCGGCTCGCTGTAACCGCGCCGGACCAGATGCTCGGCGAGTCTCTCCGCCCACTCCGGTTCGATCCTGGCGACCATCCGGGCCCACAGCCGGGAGGTTTCGACCAGTTCGGCCGCCATGACCCACTGCGGCGGCTTCTTGGCGAGCCCGGAACCGGGGAAGATGGCGAACCGGGCGTTGCGCGCGCCGAGATACTCGACGGTGGCCCGGCCAGCCGCCGGCTGCTTGGCACGGCTGTCCCGCATCCCCAGATGTGACAGCAGGCCGGCCAGCAGCGACATATGGATCTTGCGCTCGTCGGCGGGCGTGTCGTTGCGGGTCATGCCGAGGTTCTTGGTCATCTGGTGCAGCTGACCGTACAGGTCCTGCCATTCCCGCACCCGCAGGTAGTTGAGGTACTCGTTGCGGCACAGCTTGCGGAACTGGTTGCCGGACAACGCCTTCTGCTGCTCGCGCAGGTAGTCCCACAGCTTGAGGAAGGTCAGGAAGTCGGAGTCCGGTACGACGAACCGGGCGTGCTTGGCGTCCGCGTCCTGCTGGTGCTCCGAGGGCCGTTCGCGCGGATCCTGAATGGACAGTGCCGAGGCGATCACCATGACCTCGTGCAGACAACCGTTGCGGTCGGCCTCGGTGACCATCCGGGCCATCCGCGGATCGATGGGCAGTTGCGCGAGGGTGCGGCCGGTCGCGGTCAGCCTGGGCCGGTCGCTGTCCGACTTGGACGCCTCGATCGCGCCGAGCTCCCGCAGCAGCGTGATGCCGTCGGTGATGGCGCGCCGGTCCGGTGGGTCGACGAACGGGAACGCGGTCAGATCTCCCAGGCCCAGGGCGGTCATGCGCAGGATGACCGACGCGAGGTTGGTGCGCAGGATTTCCGGTTCGGTGAACTCGGGACGGCCGAGGAAGTCCTCCTCGCTGTACAGGCGGACGCAGATGCCGTCGGACAGCCGCCCGCAGCGGCCCTTGCGCTGGTTCGCGGACGCCTGCGAGACCGGTTCGATGGGCAGCCGCTGCACCTTGAGCCGGTTGCTGTAGCGGGAGATGCGTGCGGTGCCGGGGTCGATCACGTACCGGATACCCGGCACCGTCAGCGAGGTCTCCGCGACGTTGGTGGCCAGCACGATCCGCCGCCCGGTGTGCGGCTGGAACACGCGGTGCTGCTCGGCCGAGGACAGCCGTGCGTACAGCGGAACGATCTCGGTGTTGCGCAGATCGAGGCGCCCGAGCGAGTCGGCGGTGTCACGGATCTCCCGTTCGCCGGAACAGAACACCAGGATGTCACCCTGGCCCTCGGCGGCCAGCTCGCGCACGGCGTCGCCGATCGCCTGCGTGACGTCCCGGTCCGGGTCTGTGTCCGGATCATCCGGATCGATCACCGGCCGGTAGCGCACCTCGACCGGGTAGGTGCGGCCGGACACCTCGATCACCGGGGCGTCCTGGAAATGCCGGGAGAACCGCTGCGGATCGATGGTGGCCGAGGTGATGATCACCTTGAGATCCGGCCGACGGGGCAGCAACCGCCGGAGATAGCCCAGGATGAAGTCGATGTTGAGGCTGCGCTCATGCGCCTCGTCGATGATCAGCGTGTCGTAACACTGTAACTGCCGGTCGTCGGTGATCTCGGCGAGCAGGATGCCGTCGGTCATCAGCTTGATCAGGCTCTGGTCGCCGACCCGGCCGGTGAACCGGACCTGGTAGCCGACGATGTCGCCGACCTCGCCGTGCAGTTCCTCGGCGATGCGTTCGGCCACCGAGCGCGCGGCGATCCGGCGGGGCTGGGTGTGGCCGATCATGCCGCGGATGCCTCGACCGGCCTCCAGGCAGATCTTGGGCAACTGGGTGGTCTTGCCCGAACCGGTCTCGCCGGCCACGATCACGACCTGGTTGTCGCGGATGGCCGAGAGCAGTTCCGCGCGCCGCTGGCTGACCGGCAGTTCCGCCGGATACTCGATCGCGGGCACGCTGGCCACCCGGGCCGCCACCCGTGCCTCGGCCGCCGCCACGTCCACCGCGATCGCGTCCGCGATGGACCGTCGCGCGGCGGGATCACGCACCCGGCGCGCACCGTCGACACGGCGCCGCAGGCGACGTTCGTCGCGCGGCATCAGATTCGGGAGGCGTTCGTCCAGTTCGGCGAGCGGAGAAGTCATACCGCTACCAGCGTAAGCAACGGGTCACCGACCTCGTCGACGCCCCGCTGGGGCGCCGAGATCATGCTCGTGATCGTGGGCTTGATCGTGGGCTTGATCGTGGGCGCTGTGATCGTCGGCGCTGTCGGCTCCGCCAGCCTTACCGGCCGGCGCGGCGGCCGGCCCGGTGTCGCCGGTGTCCGGTGCGTCCGCTGAACTCTCGGATCCGGCCTTCTCGGATCCCTTCTTGTCTGATCCGGTCTTCTCGGACCTGGTGGGTTGACGCAGGCTGCGCCACCGACGATGTTGTCTGTTGGTTGACTTGGCCGGCCAGAACTCCTGGATGGCGCTGTTGAAATGCGCTCCGAGCACGATCGCCAGTCCGATGAAGAACGTGAACAGCAGGAACGCGATCGGTGCCGCCAGCGCCCCGTACGTGTAGCCGGTCCGGCCGATCCACACCAGATAGATCCGCAGGCCAACGGTGGCCAGCAGGAACACCGTCATCGCCAGCGCGGCGCCGGGCAACCCGCGCCACCAGGGCAGCCGGTGCGGCGGCGAGAGCTTGTAGAGCGTGGCCAGCGCGATGATCAGCAGGATCGCGACGCCGGGGTAGTAGAGGATCTCGGCGAGTTGTCCGACCGTCCTCTCCAGCGAGGCGGGGAAGAGACTGACCAGCAGGTCCGGTCCGAGCGCCAGGATCGGCAGGCCGATGATCGCCAACACCAGCCCGACCACGTACAGCAACAGCGCGACGATGCGTTGCCACACGTCGTTGCGCTCGCCATGCTGGCCGTAGGCGGCGGTGATCGCGTTCACGAACGACGAGATCGCGGACGATCCGGACCAGAATGACAGCAGGAAGCCGAACGAGGCGATCCCGGTCTGCGCCTTCGTCAGGATGGCGCTGATGGTCGGCTGGATGATCGTGTCGACCACGTTCGGGGTGAACACCGTCCGAGCGAACGAGATCAGCCGGAGCTCCTCGGCGGTCACCAGCTCGGGACCGAACCAGTGGCCGAGGAAGCCGACGCTGCCCAGCAGGCCGAGCAGCAGCGGCGGTAGGGACAGGGTCTGCCAGAACGCCGCCTGGGCCGCCTCGGAGAAGATGCTGCCCTGCCACGCCTTGCTCACCGTGCGGACGATCAGGCGCCAGGCCGTGTGGCGCTGGTGCCCGACCGTGGCGTCCGGCCGACGAGGTGCGGGTGTGGCGACGTTCATTGGCGTCCAGCATGGTGCATGTCAGCCTCATTGTCCGGCCGTTGGCCACTGGTTGTTAGCTGGTTGTGCGCGGCTTGTGCGCGGGTCGTCATCGTCTCGCGTGGCTCTTGTGACCGGTAAACTGCCAACAGCCGCCATGTGAGGCCATGCCGGGAACCGTCGGGAGGAGCGACTATCCGTGGCCGAGGCCGTCGAAATGGACCTGGCCGATCGTGTTCCAGTGCCGCCCTTGCGGGCGTGGCAGCGCCGGGCGTTAACCAAATACCTGGCCCGCCGGCCGCGCGACTTCCTCGCCGTGGCCACGCCGGGCGCCGGTAAGACCACGTTCGGCCTGCGTGTCGCGGCCGAGCTGTTGGCCGACCGGACGGTCGCCTCGGTGACCGTGGTGACGCCCACCGAGCACCTCAAACACCAGTGGGCGGCGGCCGCGCGGGACGTGGGCATCCCGATCGACGCCAACTTCCGCAACAGCACCGGCGCGACCTCCGCCGACTTCCGTGGCGTCGCGGTGACCTACGCGCAGGTGGCGGCGCATCCCGCGCGGCACCGGGTGCGCACCGAACGGCACAAGACGCTGGTCATCCTGGACGAGATCCACCACGGCGGGGACGCCAAGTCGTGGGGTGACGCGATCCGGGAGGCGTTCACGCCGGCGACCCGGCGACTCGCGCTGACCGGAACCCCGTTCCGCAGTGACGACACGCCGATCCCGTTCGTGAAATACGAACCCGACCAGGCCGGATTCCTGCGCAGCCTCGCCGACCACAGCTACGGCTACGCCGACGCGCTGCGCGACGGCGTGGTGCGGCCGGTGATCTTCCTCGCCTACTCCGGCGAGGCGAGCTGGCGAACCAGCGCGGGGGAGGAGTTCACCGCGCGGCTGGGCGAGCCGATGACCGCCGAACAGACCGCCCGCGCCTGGCGGACCGCCCTGGACCCGGGCGGCGAGTGGATCCCGGCGGTGCTGCGCGCCGCCGACACCCGGCTGACCCAGTTGCGGGCCGGCGGCATGCCGGACGCCGGCGGGCTGGTCATCGCCTCGGACCACGACTCCGCGAAGGCGTACGCGAAGATCCTCGCCACGATCGCCGACGAAGAGCCGACCGTGGTGCTCTCCGACGACCCGAAGGCATCCGGCCGGATCGCCGACTTCGCGGCCTCCGACGCCCGTTGGCTTGTCGCGGTGCGGATGGTCAGCGAGGGTGTGGACGTGCCGAGGCTGGCCGTCGGCGTGTACGCCACCAGCGCCTCCACTCCGCTGTTCTTCGCCCAGGCGGTGGGCCGGTTCGTACGTGCCCGCCAGCCCGGTGAGACCGCCAGCGTGTTCGTGCCCAGCGTGCCGGTGTTGCTGGAACTGGCCAGCCAGATCGAGGCCGAGCGGAACCACGTGCTCGGCAAGCCGGACCGGGAGAAGGACGGTTGGGACGACGAACTGCTCGCCGAGGCCAACCGGACCAGGGACGAGCCGGGCGAGGAGGAGCGCGCGTTCACCGCGTTGAGCGCCTCCGCCGAACTGGACCAGGTGATCTACGACGGAGCGTCGTTCGGCACCGCGACGTTCGCCGGCAGCGCGGAGGAACAGGACTACCTCGGGTTGCCCGGCCTGCTGGAGCCCGACCAGGTGCGGAGCCTGCTGCGCCAGCGCCAGGAGCGGCAGCTGGCGCGTGCCTCCCGGGCGGCCGCGGCCGCCGAGGAGGAACGGCCCACACCCCGTTCGGTCCGGCCGCGGACGGTCGCCGAGCAGCTCGCCGCGCTGCGTAAGGAACTGAACACGCTGGTGGCGATGTACCACCACCGGACCGGTAAGCCGCATGGCGCGATCCACGGCGAACTCCGCCGCTCCTGCGGCGGCCCGCCGACCGCGATGGCCACCGTGGAACAGCTCGAGGAGCGCATCGCTACGCTCCGCTCTTGGTGATACACGCCGGGCACGGGTTACGGGTGAGGAGCGCCACATTTCACCCTTGTGCTGCGCTCGCGCGCGTCATAAGTTGTGACCCACAACATTCCAAATGTTGCCGGCCGCAACATTCTCGACACCTGAGACTGGTAGCGATCGAGAGGACGCCAACATGCGCAAGAGCTCCCTCGCCCTGATCGCCGCGGGCTCGGGACTGGCGATGGTCCTGACGGCATGTGGGGCCAACAGCACGGCCAGCTCCGACGGTTCCAGCGCGGCAGCGGCCAACGGTCCCAAGATCGGCGTGATCCTGCCCGAGACGGCCACCTCGGCCCGGTGGGCGGACTTCGACGCCCCCATGCTGCGTAAGGCCCTGACCTCGGCGGGTCTGAACCCGATCATCGAGAACGCCCAGGGCGACAACCAGAAGTTCTCCCAGTACGCCGACAGCATGCTCAGCCAGGGCGTGAAGGTGCTGATCATCGCCGCGCCGAGCGGCAACGTCGGCGCCACGGTGGAGCAGAAGGCCAGGCAGCAGGGCGTGCCGGTGATCGACTACGACCGGCTCAACGCGGGCGGCAGCGCCGACTACTACGTCAGCTTCGACAACGTTCGGGTCGGCCAGCTGCAGGGCACCGCGTTGAAGGACGCGCTGGCCGGCAAGCCCGGCGCGCGGGTCATCGAGATCGAGGGCTCGCCGACGGACAACAACGCCACCCAGTTCCACGACGGCCAGGAGCAGGTGCTCAAGCCGCTCTACGACGCCGGCACGCTCAAGCTGGTGGCCAGCCAGTTCATCGACGGTTGGGACAACCAGAAGGGCGGCACGACCTTCGAGCAGTTGCTGTCCGCCAACGGCGGCACGGTGGACGGCGTGCTCGCCGCCAACGACGGCCTGGCCGGCGCGATCATCACTGTGCTACAGAAGAACGGCCTGGCCGGGAAGGTTCCGGTGACCGGCCAGGACGCCACCGCCGCGGGACTGCAGAACGTCCTGGAGGGTGTGCAGTACTCGACGGTGTTCAAGCCGATCCAGGAGGAGGCCGACGCCGCCGCGAAGCTCGCCGTGGACCTCGCCGGCGGTAACACCGCCGCCGCCAGCGCCTACGCCTCGAATACCGTGACCGACCCGAATTCGCAACGGCAGGTCAAGTCCGTCCTGCTGACGCCGCAGTCCATCACCAAGAACAACGTGGGTGTGGTCGTCAAGCAGGGTTATGTGAAGGCCAGCGACATCTGTACCGGGCCGACCGTGCCGGTCTGCGCCCAGCTCGGCATCGCCTGACCCTGCTGACCGGCGACAGGCTCGCCGTGGTGGGGTGCGGCGCGCCCCGGACCCCACCACGGCGTCCCGTGTGTCAGCCGTCCCGTGTGTAGCCGTCCAGTCCTGACCAGCAGACTGTCCCAGCAGCAGCAACGTTTCCACAGCAGCGTTTCCCACAGCCCGACTCCCCACGGAGTGGACATGAGTGAACCCATCCTCGCCATGCGCGACATCAACAAGAGCTTCGGTCCGGTGCACGTGCTGCACGACGTGAACCTGGACGTTCGGGCCGGTGAGGTGACGGCCCTGGTCGGCGACAACGGCGCCGGCAAGTCGACGCTCGTGAAGTGCATCGCCGGTATCCACGCGCCCGATTCCGGCGAGGTGGTCTTCGAGGGCCGGCCGGTGCACGTGCACAGCCCCCGGGACGCGGCGGCGCTCGGCATCGAGGTCGTCTACCAGGATCTCGCGCTGTGCGACAACCTCGACATCGTCCAGAACATGTTCCTGGGCCGGGAGAACGTCCGCTCCGGCCTGCTGGACGAGGCATCGATGGAACTGGCCGCACGCCGCACTCTCGCCTCGCTGTCGGTGCGCACGGTGAAATCGGTGCGCGTGCCGGTGTCGGCGCTGTCGGGCGGCCAGCGGCAGACCGTGGCGATCGCCAAGGCCGTGCTGTGGAACAGCAAGGTGGTGCTGCTGGACGAGCCCACCGCCGCACTCGGCGTGGCACAGACCCGCCAGGTTCTCGATCTGGTACGCAGACTCGCCGAACACGGCCTGGGCGTGGTACTGATCAGTCACAACATGAACGACGTGTTCGAGGTGGCGGACCGCATCGCGGTTCTCTACCTCGGTCGACTGGCCGCCGAGGTGTTCGCCAAGGACGTCACCAGCAGCACCGTCGTCGAACTGATCACCTCTGGCCGGTCCGGCGATCTCGGTCTGGCGCGTCCCGATGTCGCGACGATCTGAGCTCGGACGGAAGGGAGGAACCCCAGTCATGGACGACACGTCGAGCAGCAGGACCGGCACCAGGTCCCGTGTGAGGGCCCGCACGAAGACCGGCGCCAGGAACACCGGTGACGCCGGCACCGAGACCATCACGACAACAGCCGACCAGACGACCGAGGAGACATCCTCGGCGATGAAGATGGGACCGGCGCTGGGGCCGTCGGCGCCCGCCGTGGTCTCCGACTTCGGCATCGACACCACAGCGCTGTCGACGGTGGAGGCGATCCGCGACTACTTCCGCCGGGTGCGCGGCGGCGAGCTGGGCGCGCTGCCGGCGCTGCTCGGGCTGGCGGCGCTGGTTGTCGTGTTCGCACTGCTGTCGGGGAACTTCCTCACCCTCAACAACGTGGCCAACCTGTTCGAACAGGGTGCCGGGCAGACCATCATCGCGATGGGCATCGTGCCGGTGCTGCTGCTCGGCGAGATCGACCTGTCCGCGGGCACCGCCTCCGGCGTGGCCGCCGCGGTGATGGCGCTGCACTTCGTCAACCACGGCAACCTGCTGGGCGCGTTCGGCACCACGGTGTTCTGGGCGTTCCTGGTCGGTGCCCTGGTGGCCGCCGTGCTGTCCGCGCTGGCCCGGATCTGGATCGGCACCGCACTGTCGCTGGTCGTCGTCGTGATCATGGTCGCCGGCTTCGCGGCCAATCCGTGGCTTGAGATCGTGCTGGCGATCTCGGTGGGCACGATCATCGGTGTGCTCACCGGCTTCATGGTTTCCAAGATCGGCATTCCGGCGTTCGTGGTCACCCTGGCGCTGTTCATCGCCTGGTACGGCGTGATCGAGCAGTTGGTCGGGCAGGGCGGCGAGCTGTCGATCCGGCAGAGCCCGGTGTTGTTCGCGGTCACCAATGGCAACCTCACCGTGCTCGGCAGCTGGCTGTTGTTCGTTGTGTTCGGTGGCGGCTACTCGGTCGTCGTGCTGTTCCGGCATTTCAGCAGGCTGCGGCAGGGCCTGGTCGCGCAGCCCACCACGGTGGTGGTGGTGAAGTCGCTGGCGGTGCTGGTGGTCGGTGCGGCGGCCACCTTCCTGTTCACCCTCAACCGCTCGCCGAACCCGGACCTGACCACGATCCGGGGTGTGCCGTACGTGGTGCCGATCATTCTCGTGCTGCTGGCGGTCGGGACGTTCGTGCTGGACCGCACCCGGTACGGCCGGCATGTCTACGCGGTCGGCGGCAACCGGGAGGCGGCCCGCCGGGCCGGTGTCAAGGTCGACCAGATCCGGATGAGCGTGTTCGTGATCTGCTCGTCCGTCGCGGCGCTCGGCGCGATCGTCTACACGTCGAAGATCGGTTCGGTGGACGGCAACGCCGGCAACGGCAACACGCTGCTGTTCGCGGTGGGCGCGGCGGTGATCGGTGGCACCTCGCTGTTCGGCGGCCGCGGCCGGCTTCGTGACGCGGTGATCGGCGGTCTGGTGCTGGCCACCGTGCAGAACGGGCTGGGACTGTTGGGTTACCAGGCGGCGACCGTGAATATCATCACTGGCTTGGTACTGCTGATCGCGGCTACCGTCGACGCCCTGTCGCGACGCCGTGTCACGATCCTGCGCTGAGAATGGGTGACTGGGTGGTCCGAGGTGGCCAGTCGATGGTGGAGCACGGGAGGTGACAACCGCACCCGGGCTCGGCACCAGGCCTGATGACGTCCGACGACACAACCGGGCGGCGTTGCTGCGCCGGCTGCACGTGCACGGGCCGAGCACCCGCGCCGAACTCGCCACCGAGCTGGGACTCAACCGCAGCACCATCAAGGCGCTCGTGGACGGCCTCGCCGAGGACGGCCTGGTGGCGGAGAAGTCGCCGGCCCAGCGCAGCGGCGTGGGCCGGCCCTCGCTGCTGGTGTTGCCGCAGGCCCAGGCCGCCGTCGTGCTCGCGGTGGACATCCAGGTCGAGCAGGTCGCGCTGGCCCTGGTCGGCATCGGCGGGGAGATCCTCGGCCGGGCCAGGGCGAGGCTGGGCCGGGACACCGGCGAGCCGCGTGAGGTGTTCACCAAGATCATCGACGTCGCGGTGCCGCTGATCGAGGAGCTGGGCGTCGAGGTGGCCGCCGTCGGCGTGTCGGTCCCCGGCGTGGTGCGGCATGAGGACGGGTTCGTGCACGAGCTGCCGAACCTGCGTTGGACGGACGTGCCGCTGGGCGCCTGGTTGTCGCACGCGCTGCGGGTGCCGGTGCATATCGGCAACGACGGTGAGCTGGGTGGTCTGGCGGAGTTCCTGCGCGGCGCGGCCCGAGGCACCGCCAACGTCGTCTACATCAGCGCCGACGTGGGTATCGGCGGCGGCGCGATCGCGGGTGGCACGTCGCTGAGCGGCGCCGGCGGCCATCACATCGGCGAGGTCGGACACATGGTCGTGCGACCCGACGGCCGGCCCTGCTACTGCGGCAGCCGGGGCTGCTGGGAGACCGAGGTGGGGGAGCACGCGCTGTGCCGGGCGCTGGGCCTGCCGGAGACGACCACGCGGGGCGCGATCGTCGCGGAGCTGCGCGGGATCGCCGGCAACACCACCGAGGTGCTGGTCAGGCTCAGCGAGTTCGGTGAGTGGCTGGCGCTGGGGCTGTGCAACCTGAGCAATCTGCTCAGCCCGGAGCTGCTGGTGCTCGGTGACCTGTTCACCGCCCTGCCACCGGCGCTGGTCGAGCATGTCCAGCGGCTGGTGCGGGAACGCAGCCTGGTCAGCCGGGCGCTGGGCGGGGTACGGGTGGTCACCGCCGCGTTGGGCGCGGACGCCAAACTGCTGGGCGCCGCCGAGCTGGCGTTCGAGCCGGTGCTGGGTGGCTAGCGGACCCAGGCCAGACAGGACCCGAGACGGACCAGACCCGAGACAGACCAAGGGCGCGAGATCTCGCGATCTCGCGCCCTTGGTCGCCTGGCTGGCGATCGATCATTCTTCGCTCTGGACCTCCGCCGCCAGTTCGTGCAGCCGGGCGGCGTGCTCACGCGCGTGGTGCGCACAGAACAGCAGCTCGCCTCCGGACGGAAAAATGGCCCGCACCCGTGCGGCGGCCCCGCAACGGTCACAACGGTCAGCAGCAGTCAACGCGGGGCGGGTGAGTGTCGTTTGCATGGAGTCTCTCCCTCCGTCCCGGCACCGGTGGCCCGGCACCGCTTCAGCTACGACCACGTCGGACCGGCTCGCCGCGTGCTCGCTTACTTCCACTCTTGCAGACGTTCTAAGGACTGCAAGTGTTCCCGAGCTGTTGGGATGCGAGTCACGCGAGGAGTACCCGTTTGTCGCAGCGCCGAGCATTCTTTTCGTTTCTGTCCGTGACGAATGATCACGCTGCGATCAAATTTTGGCCATAAAAGTGATCTCGGTCACGGAATTTGGCTTCGGATCTACGCTCTCTGTAGACCGAAATTGTTTGTTCGCCCTCAGCGGACAGGTCCGTTTTCGGTGTCTCGTCAACTGGGATTGACCCAGGCAACCGTGGATCGAGCGCTTCTCCAGCGCCGCCCGTGACAGTGCCGCCCGTGACGATGCCGCCCGTGACGATGCCGCCCGTGACAGTGCCGCCCGTGACGATGCGAGACGGCGCCGGGCGGCCGCACGGACGGCCCACCGAGACAACGAACCGGGCCGCGAACATCCGCGGCCCGGTTCGTTGCTGGTCCTGGATCTTGATCGAGGGCCCTAGTCGAGGTAGTCGCGCAACACCTGGGAGCGCGACGGGTGGCGCAGCTTGGACATGGTCTTGGACTCGATCTGCCTGATGCGCTCCCGGGTCACCCCGTAGACCTGACCGATCTCGTCCAGGGTGCGGGGCTGACCGTCGGTCAGGCCGAACCGCAACCGGACCACACCGGCCTCCCGCTCGGAGAGCGTGGCCAGCACGGACTGGAGTTGGTCCTGAAGCAACGTGAACGACACGGCGTCCACCGCCACCACGGCCTCGGAGTCCTCGATGAAGTCACCGAGTTGAGAATCACCCTCGTCACCAATGGTCTGGTCGAGGGAAATGGGTTCCCGGGCGTACTGCTGGATTTCCAGTACTTTCTCCGGGGTGATGTCCATTTCCTTGGCGAGTTCCTCCGGAGTGGGTTCGCGACCCAGATCCTGGAGAAGTTCACGCTGAATGCGACCGAGCTTGTTGATGACCTCGACCATATGCACCGGAATACGGATGGTGCGGGCCTGGTCCGCCATGGCGCGGGTGATGGCCTGGCGGATCCACCAGGTGGCGTACGTGGAGAACTTGTAGCCCTTGGTGTAGTCGAACTTCTCGACCGCGCGGATCAGGCCGAGGTTGCCCTCCTGAATCAGGTCCAGGAAGGCCATGCCGCGGCCGGTGTAGCGCTTGGCCAGCGACACGACCAGCCGGAGGTTCGCCTCCAGCAGATGGTTCTTGGCGCGTTCGCCGTCCCGGATGATCCACCGGAGGTCACGGCGCATCTGGGTGGACAGCTTCTCGCTGCTCTCCTCGGCCTTGCGGTACCGCTCGGCGGCGTAGAGCCCGGCCTCGATGCGCTTGGCGAGCTCGACCTCCTCCTCGGCGTTGAGCAGCGCCACCTTGCCGATCTGCTTGAGGTAGGCACGTACCGAGTCCGCGGACGCGGTGAGTTCGGCGTCCTTGCGCGCCTGGCGCAGCGCCTCGGACTCCTCCTCATCCCAGACGAAGTCACCGTCCTTGGCGTCCTTGGCCGCCTCGTCCGAGACCTCCTCGACCACGTCCTCGACGAGATCGACCTCGACGTCCTCCAGCTCGACGTCCTCGGGCGAGACATCGCCCTCAAGTTCGGTGTCGGCCTCGTCGCCCTCGCCGGCCGGCTTGGCACCCTTGGTGCCCGCCTTGGCGGCGGTCTTGGCCGACGTCCTGGTCGTCTTGCCGGGCGCCTTCGCCCCCTTGGCCGTCCCCTTCGCGGGGGCGGTCTTGGAGGTCGACGCGGCGCGCTTGGTGGTGCGCGTGCCGGTCGCCCGCTTGGTCGTCGTCTTCTTCGCCGCGGCCTTGGGGGCCGGAGTGGTGGTGGTGTCGGCATCCGGGACATCCGCCACCGCCGAAACGGCCTGAGCCGACGCGGACTTGGTCGTCTTGGCGGCGCTCGCGGATGAGCTGGAGCGTCGGGTTGCGGTTTCTGCGGCTGCCACGTACGCCCTTTCGGAACTCTAGATCACAACACCGAGGCGAGCGGACCTCGGTTGCGAGAAGTTCGGGGAACCCCGCCGCTTCCCGACGACGGGCACGCGTTCCATTGTAACTACCTCGACACCGCGCAGCGCTTCAGTGCTGACGCTTCAGTGCTGAAGCCTCGGGCTTCACCGCCGAATCGTCAGTGTTGAATGCCGTGCTCCGCCGCGGCCGCGGCTCCGACGATCCCGGCGTCGTTGTGCAGCGTCGCCGGGACCACCTTGGTCCGCACGTCCAACAGGGGAAGCCACTTGTCCGACTTCCGGCTGATCCCGCCGCCGACGATGATCAGATCCGGCCAGATCAGGTTTTCCAGGGTACGCAGGTACTTCGACACCCGGTGCGTCCAGTCCGGCCAGGACAGGCCCTTCTCGTCCTTCACCGAGGCGGCGGCCCGCTTCTCGCCGTCATGCCCGTCAACCTCGATATGGCCGAGTTCGGTGTTGGGGACCAGTTCGCCATCGAGGAAAACGGCGCTGCCGATGCCGGTGCCGAAGGTCAGCAGCACGACGACACCCTTCTTGTCGGTGTCCTGGCCGAACCGCATCTCCGCCAGGCCGGCCGCGTCCGCGTCGTTGATCACCGTGACCTGTTCGCGCGCCAGGCCCAGCTTGCCGGCGAACAGCGCGGCGGCGTCCGTGTTCAGCCAGCCTCGGTCAACGTTCGCGGCGGTCATCGCGGTGCCCTGCTTGATGACACACGGCAGGGTCACGCCCAGGCCCTCGGTCCAGCCGAACTTCTCGACGATCTCGGCCACCACATCGGCCACGGCCTCAGGGGTGGACGGCTGCGGCGTGAGGATCTTCAACCGCTCCATCTGGAGCGTGCCGGCATCGAGATCGACCACGCTGCCCTTGATGCCCGATCCACCGATGTCGATACCGAACCCACGGGTGGCACCCATCCCCGAACCTTCCTATTCGATTCAGCCCCTGTGGCCGGAGACCCTAGCGCGATATCAGCAGGGATAGTCGCGGGCTGCGGACAGCAGCGACGGCGACAGCTGGGGCGCGACCGTGCCCTGGGCCTGCTGGCCACCACTGGGTGTCGGGTGCGTCGCGGACCACGCGGCGAGCTGTTTCAACGCCGTCTGGGCGGCGGGGCTCGGCGAGATCTGACCGAAGTTCGAGCCGATGGCGAGGTCCACCGTCTCGTCCTGGCGGGTGTCCCGGACCAGTTGGGTGCACGGCAGCACCAGGCTCAGGGTTCGGGCGGCGCCGACGCCGTTGGCGCCAAACCGGATCTCGCCCTGGCAGTGCAGGTCACCCTTGGGATAGAGCGGATCGTCACCCGGCTCGGCGGCCTGCTGGAAACCCAGGCCGCTGAGTACCAGGTTGGCCTGCTGGGCCGCACCACGCTGGGTGCTCGCGTTGAGCACCCGCACCTTGACGTCCGTCGCCGGCTCCGGGTTCACCTTGTCCAGCCCGTTGTGCGGCAGGGACGTGCCGACCGCGGCACCGTTGGCGGGCGCGGGACACGCCGTCTCGGCGTTGACGTTGGTGGCCTTGCCGATCACGTTGACCCAGACCACGATCGCCGCGACGACCAGGACGACCACGAGCGCGATCGCCGGTATTGGCTTTCGCCTGCGGTATCGCGCCGCGCCGCGATCCCTGGTCAAGCCTCCGGCAGCCACGCCTCGTCCCTCCCTGACCTTCATCCCAGCGGGATTTCGTGTGCCCTCTTGATGGTTGTCGGCGCTGTTCAGCCTAGGCGTTTCAGCGTCGCTGGGTGCATTTGGATCACCCTTCGTAACGGTGTTGTGAAGATCTCGTCCGAAGCGGTGATGTTGACCAGTCGTGATCAAGCTGTTGCGGACCGTCATACTTCCCCCCGTCGTGGCACCACGTGAACCAGGACGTGGGCAACCTTGCTCCGGTTGCCCCAGGATCTTGGATCGGCCGGACGTGACCTAGTCGAAACGTGAATGCGCCCGGATGGGTGACATCTTGGCGATGGGATGTCAGTTCCGGTTCGCGGTGGGCTACCCTCTGCGCGCTCAACACCTTGGAGGTGCCGGGACCCGCAGGGGGATCGGGCCTGGCGTTGATCGTTTCACGGCGAGACTGCTGTCACCCTCGGCGGCGGGCACAAAACGCTGCCCTGAGACGTTGAGCACCGCACGAACCAAGTTGAGTAGACCCAGGGGTGAGAACGAATGGCGACGGACTACGATGCGCCGCGGCGCAGCGAGGCTGAGGAACTCGCGGAAGACTCGCTGGAGGAGTTGAAGGCCCGGCGGAACGAGAACCAGTCGGGCGTCGTCGATGTGGACACCGACGCGCCGGACGAGAACTTCGAGCTGCCCGGTGCCGACCTGTCGGGCATGTCCGGTGAGGAACTGACCGTCAAGGTGCTGCCCAAGCAGGCCGACGAGTTCACCTGCGCCCGGTGTTTCCTGGTGCATCACCGCAGCAGGCTCGCCGAGGAGCACGATGGCCAGTACATCTGCCGCGACTGCGCCTGAGGATGGCTGGGCGCGGCGACTGGCGGGAAGACCAGTCGCCGCTGTGCTCGACGGTACTGCCGTGCCACATGGCAATGCCGAGCTCGACGGTAACCGGTTCGACCGTTCTCGGTTGGACCGTTACCTGTCGGTTCCAGCCTCGTCCGCATCCGGACCTGGCAGAGCGGGATTAGGTACCGCCGGATCAGGCAGAGCCGGCTGGGGCCGGGCGATCTCCAGTGCCTCGGCGAGTCGCTCCGGTCGGCGGGTGCTGATCAACCAGTACGGCGTCGAGTCGTCTGGATCGTTGAGCCGGAGCCAGAGCATCGGGCCCACCCAGCTCCGGTGTAGCGCGTAGGCGGCCGGATCGAATCCGGGGCCGAGCGCCCTGCGTTTCATCGCCTGCGGCACGATCCGTATCTCATCGATGAATCGCAGCGGCAGATGCGCCTCACCGGCCCACAGTTCACCGTCGCGAACCTCGACCTTGGCGTGCCCGAACCGCCACAGCATCAAGGCGGTGAGCGGGATCGTGATCAGGTACGGCAGCCACGCGCGCACCCCCGGATAACCCATGTGCACCTCGGCGGCGATGATGCCGGCCGCGATCAGCGGCAGAATCCAGTGCCACCACTGCAGGTAGAGGCGCTCGCGGTACACCGGCTCGCCCGCTGGTTTCGTGTCGTGCTCGGCCACCGGCTCTCCTCGTCGGCACGGTATGTCTCAGGTATGTCTCAGCCTGGTACGCGCTCAGGGTAGTCTCGCCCACCGTGCCGAACGTCGAGGTGCTGTTGTCCCGGATCGACCCGGACGTTCCCATTCCGTCCTATGCTCATCCCGGTGATGCGGGTGTGGATCTCGTGACCACGACCGATGTGGTGATCGAGCCGGCCGAACGGGCCGTGGTGGGGACCGGCATCGCGATCGCGCTGCCCGAGGGTTACGTCGGGTTCGTGCATCCGCGCTCCGGGCTCGCCGCCCGGGCCGGCCTGTCGGTCGTCAACACCCCGGGCACCATCGACTCCGGCTATCGCGGTGAGATCAGGATCTGCCTGATCAACCATGACCCGCGTGAGCCGATCACGCTGCGCCGCGGCGACCGCGTCGCGCAGTTGGTCGTGCAACGGGTCGAGCACGCGGTCTTCCGCGAGGTTGACTCCGGACAGTCATTGCCGGCTACGGTCCGTGGCATCGGCGGCTATGGCTCGACCGGCGGACATGCCGCGCTGGGCGCCCCGGTCGACGCGCCGGTCGGTCTGGATATGAACGTCGATACGAACGCCGACGGCGGACTGGGTAGGGAGGCCAAGTGAGCATCTTCGGACATCGGGGGAGCGGCCGGCACGGCACCGAGGACGGTTCGGGGGCGGCCGCCGGCCAGCACGACCATGACGCCGACGACTACGACGCCGAGGGATACGAGGGCGAGTACGTCGACGACGAGTACCCGGACGACGAGGACACAGAAGACACCGACACAGAAGACACAGAGGAACGCGAGGTGCCGGACAGCGGCCCCTATGACGAGGAGGATGCGCCGGACGACGGTATGGCCCGGATCGACCTCGGCTCGGTGCGGGTGCCGCTGCCCGAGGGCGCCCAGCTGCAGGTCGAGATGGACCCGGCCGGCCCACTGAAGGCGGTGCATCTGCTTACCCAGCACGGCCGGCTGACGATCAGTGCCTATGCCGCCCCGCGCACCGGCAAGCTGTGGCCCGAGATCAACCGTGAGCTGGCCGACCAGCTCAGTCATGATGCCGCCCGGGTGCGCCGGGAGATCGGCGAATGGGGCACCGAGGTCGTGGCCCTCGACAACGACCTGCTGTACCGGTTTATCGGCATCGACGGCCCGCGCTGGCTGCTGCGCGGGATGGTCATCGGCCCCAAGGATCGGTCGGCGGCCGCCGCGGCACTGCTACGCGACGTCATTCGGGAGTCCGTCGTGGTGCGGGGCAAGCACCCGATGCCCGCGCGCGAACCCCTGCCGGTGCAGTTGCCGCAGGAGGTCGCCGAGCAGATCGAGCAGTTGCAGGCCCAGATCCAGGCACAGGCGCAGGGACCGGCGCAGGGCCAAGCCTTCCCACAGCCGCAGCCGTGACCAGCCGGCCGTGACCGGCCGGCCGTAACCCATCCGACTGGATCAGCGGGCTCGATGACCGGTGGCCCGCCGCCAGGCGGCCACGGTGACCCGGCCCAGCGACTCTCGGTCCGGGTCCAGGTCAGCCAGCGTGGTGGTGCACAGCGCGGCGGCGGGCAGGGCGTCGGCCCAGGCCCGCGCGACCGACAGCGGATGAACCGGATCGTCCGTGCAGGCCGCCACGCCGACGGGGACGGTGATCCGGCCCAGGGCGGCCAGTGTCGGTGCCGGGCGGCGCGCGGCGACCCGCAGGGACACCGGCAGACGACGTCCCTGCCGCCGCCAGGACCGGTCCAGTTCGCCGGCCAGCCAGGGCGGCGAATCGGCGGTGATGCGGGCCAGGGTGACGTCCAGTCCGTCGGCATCGACGGCGTCCGCACTGGCCAGCGCGGCGGCGGCGGCCAGTGCGGGGTCACGGTCGGAACCAGCCCCGGAATCACCGCCGGGATCGCCGGACCAGGCCGGCATCGCCAGCAGCAGGCCGGCGCAGCGGTCCGGATGAAGGAGGGCCCATTCGGCCGCCAGATGCGCGCCGAACGAGATGCCGCCGGCCAGCACCGGGCCATTCGAAGCGGCGGCGTCCAGATCCGCGAGATGCCGTTCCGCGAGTTCGGCTCCGGGCATCGGAACGGGCGCTACCAGACGCAGACCCGCGGCCGCTAGCGGACCGGCGAAGACGCTGGTGACAAACACCTCGTCCGAGCCGGTGCCGGGCAGCAGCACTGCCTTGTTGATCACTTGACACAAAGAGGCAAATGTCACCAGAAGATCGTGCCCGAAGTCCTTGGCTTACGTTTCGCTGCGGTTACCCTGACGTGTGAACGGGTCGATTGTCGGGGCGGCCCCCTACGCGATGGAGCGCAGGAAGATGAGCGCGACTGCGAGTGGTTACTGGCGTCGGTTGATGGGCAAGTTGGCCGGCGACGAGGCCGAGCCTGAGATGGACGACCTTTCCAGCGGAGAGAAACAGGTCCCGGCCACACCGGCCAGGGACTGTGCGTTCGGGGCGGCGGCCACCGTACGCGGAAAGCTGCGCAGTGTTGAAGTATGTCCGAATGACTCGGCGGCGAGCGTGCAGGCCGAGTTGTACGACGGCACTGACGGCGTGACCTTGGTGTGGCTGGGCCGTCGCCGAATTGCCGGCATCGAGCCGGGCCGTACGATTACGGCTACCGGTCGGATGGCCGTCCGTGATGGCCGCAAGGTCATGTACAACCCCTACTACGAGTTGCAGACGACTCCATGACCCAATCGGGACCGACGCCCGCCGAAGCGGCGGAGCGAGCAGACAGCACCGACGATCTCAACAGCGATGTCCACGCCGTGGCGAGCCAGGCCGGCGACAGCCCGGCCGCCAGTGCTGACAACGGTGACACCGCCGAGGACATCGACAAGAAACCACCCACGCTGCTGGAGCAGATGGGTGGCGTCAGCGGGCTGGTCTACTCGTCGGTCCCGGTTCTGGTGTTCGTCGGCGTCTATCTGCCGGCACACAGCCTGGCCGCGGCCATCTGGTCGTCGCTGGGCGTCGCGGTGGCGATCCTGGCCTGGCGGCTGATCCGCCGGGAGCCGGTGCAGCCGGCCATCTCCGGCCTGTTCGGCGTGGCCGTCGCCGCGTTCATCGCGTACCGCACCGGTTCGGCACGCGGCTACTTCCTGTTCGGCATCTGGACCAGCCTGCTCTACGCCGGCGCCTTCCTGGTGTCGGTACTGGCCCGCTGGCCGCTCGCCGGCGTGGTGTGGTCGGCGCTGAACAGCACCGGCATGGGCTGGCGGCGCGACGTGCCATCCCGGCGCTACTACGACCTGGCCACCATCGTCTGGGCGGTCGTGTTCGGCGCCCGGTTCGTGGTGCAGAACTCGCTGTACAACCAGGATTCGGTCGGCTGGCTGGCGTTCGCCCGGATCGCCATGGGCTGGCCGTTGACGGCGCTGGCCGCGCTGGTCACCGTGTGGGCGGTGCGCCGGGCGGATGTCCGCCTGAAGCGGCTGAAGCAGGCCGCGGAACTGGATGCGGCCCAGACCGAGGCGGCCCAGACCGAGGCGGCCCAGACCAAGGCGGCACAGGGGCAGCGCGCCGCGATCGAGATCGAACCCTCGGCCGGCTGAACTCAGCCCGGTGGCTCGGGTAGCTCGTCGACGACCGACCGCCGCATGGCGGTCTGTGACGTCACGACACCGGCCCGCAGGCCGAACGCATCGCTGGTCATGGTGACTCGTTCGCCCACGAACTCACCGTTCGACGGATCAATGAGCACGTCGGTGCGCCGTGTTCCGTCGTCGACGGCCAGCGCCACCGCGGGAGCGCCATCCACATTGGCGGTGTCCCTGATAATGGCGGCACCCGGTATCAGGCCGATCGCGCCGTACAACGCTCCGCGCAGGTCAGCGGGAACCAATCCGGTTTTCAACGCCGCGAGCGCGTATTTGAGCGCCCCAATGTAGCCGGGCCGGTTTCGCGGACTGTCATTCTCCAACCGCTGATAAAGCTCGTGCGGGTCGCGAGGTAGTTCCGCCAGGAATCCCTCGTCGGGTTGTGCCCAGGAACCTGGCTGAGCGCTCGGCCGTCTTCCCGATTCGCGCGCGAAGAAGTCGCCGAACGGAGCCCGCCAGCGCCCGGACGGCCACCCACCCGTCACCTCGAATCCGAGCGCGACGGCCTCTTCGGCACTCCCGGCCAACCATCGTTGACGCCCCGTCACTCGCCGTTCCAGCAGCCAGGCACGACCGCGGTCGGCGGGAATCCACACGTGAATCCAGTTTTCGCCGAGAAAGCGGAATTCGCGATCGTGAAGGCCGAAGCCAGCCATCCACCAGGCATGCGTCGTGACGCGGAGGTACTGATCCGAACGGATCGGCACATCCGACACGGAATCCAGTTGATCCAGTTCGATCACCGTGGCCTCCCCGCCAGCAACACTGCTCGGGCCGACACTGCTCAGGTGGTCCCACGCCGGTCAACGAGGCCGGTCAGGGCCGGTGACGGTGCTTCTCCAGGCGGCTCTCCGCGCGCAGCGCGGCACGGATGGCCGGCTCGACCTCAGGGCGCGCCACGAACATCAGCTCGTCGCCCGGCTCGACCGTGTCCTCCTGGGTCGGCACGATCACCTGGCCGCCGCGCAGGATCGCCACCAGCGCGGCGTCGGCGGGCAGGTCGAGAGACAGCGGGCTCCGTCCGGCCAGCGGCGTGTCGTCGGACAGGGTGATCTCGACCAGGTTCGCCTGGCCCTGCCGCAGGGTCAGCAACTGCACCAGGCCGCCGACGCTGACCGCCTCCTCGACCATGGCGGCCAGGATCCGCGGCGTCGACACCGCCACGTCCACGCCCCAGGCCTCAGTGAACAGCCACTCGTTGCGTGGGTTGTTCACCCGCGCCACCACCCGCTTGACCGCGAACTCGGTCTTGGCCAGCAGGGACACCACCAGGTTGGCCTTGTCGTCACCGGTCGCCGCGATCACCACATCACAGGTCTCCAGACCGGCATCCTCCAACGACGACAGCTCGCAGGCGTCGGCGAGCACCCATTCGGCCGGCTCCACGGCCGACGGATCGAACTGGGTGGCATCACGCTCGATCAGCATCACCTCGTGGTCCGACTCGACCAGTTCGGCGGCGATGGACCGACCGACGGCACCGGCCCCGGCGATCGCGACACGCATCAGTGCAGATCCTCCTGTGGTGGCTGCGCGGCGGCAGCGGTGACATCGGTGACCGTGCCGGACACCGCCGCCACATAGACGACGTCATCGGCCTGCAACACGGTCTTCGCGGTGGGCAATATCCCGGTGCCGAACCGCATGACGAACGCCACCCGGCAACTGGTGACCTCCTGGATCTCCCGCATCGAGTGGCCGATCCACTTCTCGTGCAGCGGCAGCTGCAGGATCGCCACCGATCCGGTGGGGTCACGCCACGCCGAGGCGACCCCGTCGGGCAGCAGGGTGCGTAGGAACCGGTCGGTGCTCCACGGCACGGTCGCCACGGTCGGAATGCCCAGCCGCTCGTACACGGCGGCCCGCCGGGCGTCGTAGATCCGGGCGACCACGTGGCTCACGCCGAACGTCTCCCGCGCCACTCGCGCCGAGATGATGTTGGAGTTGTCTCCGCTGGACACCGCCGCGAACGCGCCGGCATGCTCGATACCCGCCTTGATCAGCACGTCCCGGTCGAATCCGATACCGAGAACCTGCTGACCGTGGAAGTCCGCGCCGAGCCGGCGGAACGACTGGTCGTCCCTGTCGATGACGGCCACGTCATGCCCCAGCCGCTCCAACGCCAGTGCCAGTGATGATCCCACTCGGCCGCAGCCCATGATGACCACGTGCAACGATGTGCCTCCTCCTCCGCGGTGCGCGCAGACCGTACCCAACGCCCGCGAAGCGAACGCAAGCGCTGCCTCCGACTGGCGGGACCACCGCGGGTCCGTCCGCTACAGACGGTACCTCCGTGCGGATTGACCGGCCGACAAATCCCGGCCCTACGCTGGGATGTCCGCGTTGTAGTCCGAGGAACTGTCGATGGGTGATTCGCCGCAGGTCGGCGCGGTGGACTGGACCGGCCGCCGGTGCGAGATGGAGATCGGCCCGGTGGCGCACGGCGGCCACTGCGTCGGTCGGGTCGATGGACGGGTGGTGTTCGTCCGGCACGCGCTGCCGGGCGAGCGCGTGGTGGTGGAGATCACTGAGGACCGGGGCGGATCGTTCTGTCGCGGTGACGCCGTCGAGGTGCTGGACGCCTCGCCGGCCCGCGTCACGCCGGCATGTCCGCTGGCCGGCCCGGGCGGCTGCGGCGGATGCGACTGGCAGCATGCCAGCCCGGCCGCCCAGCGTGAGCTGAAGTCCCAGGTGATCGGCGAGCAACTGCGCCGGCTGGCCGGGCTGCGCTGGACCGTGCCGGTCGAGGAACTGCCCGGCGGGCCGCTGCACTGGCGGACCCGGCTGCGGCTGGCGGTCGACGATCGGGGCCACGCCGGGCTGCGTTCGCACCGCGGCCACGAGGTGATCCGACTGGACCCCGAGGAGGGCTGCGCGATCGCCGCGCACGGCCTGCTGGACGGTGTGCTCAACCGGTCCTGGTCGGCCGGCGGTGTCGAGGTGGTGCTGGATGATCGCGGCGCGCAGCATGTCGCGACCAGGGAGCCGGTGACCCGGTCGCGCGGGTTCCGCACCCGCTGGCTCGTCGGTGGCCGGGCCGAGCAGTCCGCCGCGGGCCGGGCGTGGTCGCTGTCCGCGGACGGCTTCTGGCAGGTGCATCCGGCCGCCGCCGACACGCTGGCCTCGGTGGTCGGGGACTGGGCCGACGCGCCCACCGGCGGGGTCGCCTGGGACCTCTACGGCGGTGCCGGG